>CALRZF020000059.1:0-13626 GCA_943372585.1 Ramlibacter sp. 2FC
GGACGCCAGCGCCAGGATCACGGGGAAGTACTCGGGCTTTGCGCCCGCCATCACCGCATTGACCGCGACCTTTTCCACTGTGTATTCCCACAGGCCGCGGTTGGGCGTGGGCTGCATGCGGCCTACCACTTCGTCGGGCCTGCGGCTGGTGCCGCGCAGCATGGCGGCCACGCGCTCTTCGGTGGGCAGCACGATGGGCAGGTGGTCGGTCCAGAGGTTGCGCTCGAACAGGGCGTGCAGGTTGTCTTCGGTGTCGGGCTCTTCCAGGCGGGGTGTGTCGCGGGCATAGGCTTCGGTGCCTGTGGCGCTGGCGGCCAGGCCGCGCGTCAGGCCGTCCATGATTTCCTGCATCACGGGTTTGCCGGTGGCCGGGTCGTTGCCCTCTATGTAGGCGCGCAGTGCGTCCGCGCTCTGGCCCATCACGGGCTGCGGCACAAACACCTGGGGCAGCTGCGCCAGCCCGCCCATGCGGCTGACCGAGTGCACCACCTTGACGAACTTGTCGGTGTGGATGGCGACCGTGGGCACGCCGTACTGCGTCTCCAGCGTGATGGCATGGGTGGCCACGGCCGGTGCGCAGGTGCTGCAGTGGCCCACGCCAATGATGGCCACGCCGCCGGCGGCCTTGATCTCGTTCCACAGCGCGGGGTCGTCCTTGCCGTAGTAGCTGGCCATCTGGCGCAGCTCGGTCTTCACGCCGGGCATCTTCGCGTTGAACCAGGCCTGCACCTGCTTGAGCAGTTCCACGGAGTCGTCGAACTTGCTGTCCACCAGGTAGATGGTCTTGCCGTCCAGGCTGGACGGGCGCGCGGCCGGCTGCTTGCGCTGGATCTTCGGTGGATAGCCCACCGGGTTATGGACGGTGAGGATGGGGGATTTGACTTGGGTCAGCATAGGGGGCTTCTTGAATAGATGGCTCAATGCGCGGCTTGGCTGGGCGCGCCGGCCTTGGCGCGCTGCATGGGCTCAAATTCATGGACCTTCTCGGGCCGCAGCAGCCGGTAGGGCGGGGCCACGCTGCGGTCCTCGTCCACCAGGGTGATGCGGTCGATTTCGGTCAGGTCTTCTTCGCTGAAGCGTATGTCCAGTGCGCGCACGTTGTCCAGCAAGTGCTGGGGCTTGTCGGCGCCTGCGATGACGGTGAAGGTCGCGGGGCGCTGCAGCAGCCAGGCCAGCGACATCTGCGCCAGCGTCCAGCCGCGCGCCTGGGCAAAGGCCTGGAGCTTTTCGGTCACGTCCCAATTGCGGTCTGACTGCCAGGCGGCCGTGTTGGGGTTCTTGTCCTGCCGCGAGCCGGGCGCGATGGCCCCGCGCTGGTGAATGCCGGTGAGCATGCCGGCGGCCAGCGGAAAGTAATGCGTCATGCCCACGCCGTACTTCACGCAGAACGGCTCAAACCGCTTTTCAATGTCGCGGTACAGCAGGTTGTAGTGGTCTTGTGCAGAGATGAACTTCGCCAAGCCGTATTTTTCGGCAATGAAATGTGCCTCACACAGCTCCCAGGCAAACATGTTGGACGCGCCGATGTAGCGCACCTTGCCCGCGCGCACCAGGTCGTCCAGCGCCCGCAGGGTTTCCTCAATCGGCGTGCCGTGGTCGGGCCAGTGCAGCTGGTACAGGTCGATGTAGTCCGTGCCCAGGCGCTTGAGGCTGGCCTCGCACGCGCGGATGATCGCCAGGCGCGACGCGCCGGTGTCGTTGGGCCCATCACCCATGCGGTTGCCGAACTTGGTGGCAATCAGCGCCTGGTCGCGCCGGCCCTTGAGCGAGATGCCCAGCGCTTCTTCGGACTTGCCGATGCCGTAGCTGTTGGCCGTGTCGAAGTAATTGATGCCCATGTCCAGCGCCTGGGACATCACGGCGTTGACGTCGCCTTGCTTCACATAGCCGCCGAATGCAAAGCAGCCCATGCCCAACGCAGACGCCATCAGGCCGCTGCGGCCTACATGGCGGTATTGCATGGTGGTGGGGCGGGGCGTGAGGCCAATGGCGGTCACGCGGTCTTGGGGTTTGGTCATGCGTCCATCTTGATGCCGGAGTCCTTGATGACCGGGGCCCAGCGGGTGCGATCAGAAAGAACCTTCTTGTGGAATTCCGCTGGCGTGCCGCCCACAGGCACCAGACCCATCTTGCTGAGCGCCTCCACCACAGGCGCGCTGGCCAGTGCCTCGGACACGATGGCGGCGTAGTCGTTGGCGATGTTGGGCGGCGTACCGTTTTTGGCGTACAGGCCGAACGAGGTGACCGCCACATAGCCCGGGTAGCCCGCCTCGGTGATGGTGGGAATCTCGGGCGCCAGGGGCGATCGCTTTTCGCTGGCGTGGGCCAGCACGCGCAGCTTGCCGGCGCGGTGGTTTTCCAGGTAATCGGGCAGGATGGAGCCACTTGCGGGGATCTGGTTGCCCAGCAGGTCGGCCAGCAGCGGCGAGCCGCCGCGGTAGGGCACGGCCTGCAGCGGCAGGTTCAGTTGCTTGCCCAGCTGGTAGATCACCAGCGCGCCCATGCTCACGGGGCTGGGCACACCGATGGAGCCGCGCTTGGGGTCTTTTTTGACTGAGTCGAAATACTCCGCCAGTGTCTTGACGCCGGAGTCGGGGTGCACGGTGAACGCCATGGGTGCCGACGCGCATTCCACCACCGCCTGCAGCTGCGACTCATAGTCAAACGTGGGCTTGGTGGCAAACAGCGGCAGCAGCGACACGGCCGAGTTGGGCGCCATCATGAGGTAAGAACCGTCGGCATCAAACTGCCGCAGGTGCTGGATGGCCACCAGCCCGCCCGCGCCCGATTTGGATTCCACCACCACGGTGCGGTTGAGCTTGCCGCGCAGCCGGTCGCCCAGCATGCGCGCCAGCGTGTCGGACGACGTGCCCGGCGGCACCGTGAGGATGATGGTCAGCGGCTTGGCCTGCGCACGCACGGCGGGGGCGGCCAGCACGGCACAGGCCGCGCCCAGGGTGGCGACAACGCGCCGGCGGTTGGGGGTGAACATGGCTTGTCTCCGGGTTAATGGTTATGCAGGCCATTATTCGGTGGTGCATCGGCAGCAGCAATTGAAAAGAATGCCCCCACCGTTAAACTGCGGTTAACACCTGAAAGACACCATGAACCTCCGCCAGATGGAAGTGTTTCGCGCCGTCATGTTCAGCGGCGGCGTCAACAGCGCGGCCGAGTTGCTGCATGTGTCGCCCCCTGCCGTCAGCAAGGTGCTGGCGCAGGCCGCCAAGGCCAGCGGCCTGGTGCTGTTTGAGCGGGTCAAGGGCCGGCTGGTCCCCACGCCCGAGGCACAGCGCCTGTACACCGAGATCAATACGCTGTGGGCCGGGGTGGAAAAGGTGCGCGACACCAGCCGTGAATTGGCCGAGCCCACGCACGCCACGCTGCGCCTGGTGTGCAGCGCCAGCCTGGCGCCGTACCTGGTGTCACGCACCGTCGCCCGGCTTTATGACCAGGTGCCGCGCCTGCAGTGCCGTGTGCAGGTGGTATCGCCCGACATCATCAACCAGACGCTGCTGGACAGGTCCACCCACCTGGGCATTGCGCTGGCCCCGCACGACCACCCCAACCTGGAAACCGTGCAGGCCTATCAGTGCGGCCTGGCCTGCGTCATGCGAAGTGATCATCCCCTGGCGAAAAAGAAGCTCATCAAGCCGGCCGACCTGGCCGGTGAACGCGTGATCGGCTCACCCGAGACCGTGCCCTTCGGCCAGACGCTGCGCCGCGCGTTCGGCGCGCACGCGGGAAAGATGCACCTGGACTTTGAATGCACCAGCTCCACCACCGCCTGCTGGTTTGCGCAGGCTGGTGTGGGGGTGGCGGTGGTGGACCAGGTGGCCATTGCGGGCGGGCTGCTGGCGGGGCTGGAGGTGCGGCCTTTCCAGTCGAGTGAGAAGCTGCCCGTGGAAATCATCCGCAACCGCTACCGGCCCATGTCGGTGGTGGAGCGGGCGTTTGTGGAGGTGTTTGGCGCGGTGTGGGGGGAGATGGGGCGGGCGGGGTAATGCGGGGGGCTGCGCTTTAACGCGCCCCCGCAGCGCGCAGCATGCGCACCACCTCGGTCTGGCCCTTGCGCTGCGCCAGTTGAAGCGCAGACGCACCCTCTCGGTCACGCGCATTCACATCGCTGCCGCGCGCGATCAGCAGCCGCACGATCTCGCGGTGCGCCGGGCCGTCGGTGCCCAGCACGATGGCCTCCAGCAACGCCGTCCAGCCCAGGTTGTTGACGTGGTGCACGTCAATGGCCGTGCCCAGCAGCACGCGCACCGTGTCCACATGGCCGCGGTACGCCGGCCCCATCAGGGCGGTGCTGCCGTAGCGGTTGAGCGACTTCAGGTCTGCGCCCGCCGCGAGCGCAGCTTGTACCAGCGCCGTGTGCCCGTTGCGTGCCGCGATCAGGAAGGCGGTGTCCTGCTGCGCGTCGCGCGCGTTCACGTCGGCCCCACGTGCCAGCAGCGCCTGGAAGGCCGGCGCGTCGTTGCGTTCGGCCGCGGCGCGCAGCGCTGCATCGATTTCGCGGTCTGCGCCGAAAGCGGGTAGCCCGCTCAGCAGGGCGGCCACCACCAACAACCAGACCTTGATCAGACGCACAGGCAAGCCCCGCCTTACACGCGCAGCACGCCGCGAAAGCCGCGCGCCGCGTAGTAGGACTGCACACCGTTGTGATAGACGAACACGCGGCCATAGCGCCAGTCACAAAACAGCGCGCCGCCCAGCGTCCGCACATCCTTGGGTGTGGCGATCCAGCTGGATGTCTTGGCGTCGAATGTGCCGAGTGCCTGCAAGGCGCGGTACTGTTCTTCGTCCATCAGTTCGAGCCCGATCTCTGCGGCCATGTCCATGGCGTTGCCGGCGGGCTTGTTTTCCTTGCGCGCATCCAGCGCCGCGCGGTCGTAGCAGAGGCTGCGCCGGCCCGTGGGGCTTTCGGCTGAGCAATCGGCAAAGGTGATTTCACCCGTGGCCTTGTCGCGCGCGATCACGTCGGGTTCACCTCCGGTGTCTTCCATCGCCTGCAGCGTTTTCAGCGCCTTTGCGTTGCCTTCGATGCGCGCCTGCACATCGGCCCAGGCGACGCCCTTGTGCCGCGTCATGTGCTTGTCAAAGCGCGTCTTCAGCGTTTGCAGCAGTGCATTGCGTTCGGTTGTTTTCATGGTCTGTGCTCCTTTACTTCAGGCCTTCCCACCACTTGCGGTTCTCGCGTGGCTTGCCCAGCGTCAGCACCTCGCCGATCTCGGGCGTGGCCAGGTTGATGCCGCGTTGCTGGGCCAGTGCGGCCACGCGCTCCAGCGGGTCTTTCCAGGTGTGAAAGGCCAGGTCGAAGGTGCTGTTGTGCACCAGGTACAGCGTGCGCGCGCCCAGGTCCTGGAAGGCCTGCACGGTTTCATCCGGGCTCATGTGCACGGTGGGCCAGTAGCTGTCGTAGGCGCCGTTTTCCATCAGGGCAATGTCGATGGGGCCGAGCTTCTGCGCAATCTCCTTGAAGCCCGGAAAGTAACCCGTGTCGCCGCTGTAGAAGATGCGCTCGTTGCCGCTTTTGAGTGCCCACGACGCCCACAGCGTCTTGTTGCGGTCCCACAGCGTGCGGCCCGAGAAGTGTTGGGCCGGCGCCGCCGTCACCGTCACGTCGCCCCACTGGCGTTCCTGCCACCAGTCCATCTCTTCAATCCTGTCTGCGGGCACGCCCCAGTCACGCAGGCGCTGGCCCACGCCCAGCGGGACGAAGTAGCGCTGCACGCGGTCCTTCAGCGCCTCGATGGTGGGCACGTCCAGGTGGTCGTAATGATCGTGCGACAGCACCAGGCCTTCAATGGGCGGCACGTCGGCCAGCGCGAGGGGTGGCGCATGAAAGCGCATCGGCCCAGCCCACGACACCGGCGACACGCGCTGGCCGAATACCGGGTCAATCAGCCACCATTTGCCGCGCAGCTTGAGCAGGTGCGACGAATGGCCCAGGCGGATGATGTGGTTGGACGTGCCGTCCAGCGCGGCCAGCGCCGAGCGGTCCAGCATGCGCAAGGGGATCGGGTCCACCGGCACGGTGCCGTTTTTCTTCTCCAGCAGCAGTCGCGACCAGATGTCCCAGGTGGAGCGGTGCGGTTTGGCGTTGGGGTTGGGCGGGTTCTGGAAGGTGCAGTCGGCCGGCGCGAACTGCGGCGATTTGGCGATGCGCGGGTCGCAGTCCTGGGCCATTGCAGGCATGGACAGCAGGGCAAACAGCAGCGGCAGTGTCTGCCGGGCAAAACGTTTCATGAGGGCCCCAGAAGATGACCGGCGAACTTTAGCTTACCCCTGACAACCCTCACACGCGCCGGGCATCTGCGGTGCTAACCTCGTCGCGCACTTTGGAGACAAACACCATGAACAAAAGACACCTGCTGTGCGCGAGCGCTCTCGCCCTGACCGGCCTGATGGGCACAGGCTTGGCGCAGGCACAGACCTTCCCGCCGGCCAAGCCCATCACCCTGGTTGTGGGCTTTGCGCCCGGCGGCGCGGCCGACGCAGCCGCGCGGCTCATTGCCAAGAAGCTGGGCGAGAACATCAACCAGACCGTGCTGGTGGAAAACAAGGCCGGCGCGGGCGGCAACATCGCGCACCAGCAGGTGGCCGCCGGCCCGGCGGACGGCACCATGCTGCTGCTGGGCTCCATCGGCCCGCTGACCATTGCGCCGCACATGATGAAGCTGGCCTACGACCCGTTCAAGGACCTGGCGCCCGTGTCGGGTGGCGTGAACTTCCCCAACCTGCTGGTGGTGCACCCGGGTGCGGGCATCAAGAACATGGCGGACTTTCTGGCCGCCGCCAAAAAAGGGTCCAACGCCGTGTCGTACGCGTCCACCGGCAACGGCTCGGCGTCGCACCTGGCGGGCGAGCTGTTTGCCGCGCGCACCGGCACCGAAATGCTGCATGTGCCGTACCGCGGTGGCGCGCCGGCCATGAACGATCTGCTGGCCGGGCGCTTTACCGGTTACTTCTCTGCGCCGCCCACCTCGCTGCCGCATGTGGAGGCGGGCAAGCTCATCCCGCTGGCCACCACCGGCCTGACGCGCCCGGCCTACATGCCCAACATTCCCACCGTGGCCGAGTCCGGCCTGCCGGGGTTTGAGGCGCTGAACTGGTATGCGTTTGTGATGTCCAGCAAGGTGCCGGTCGCCATGCTGGACCGCTACAACGTGGAGATTGTGAAAGTGCTGAACGACCCCGGCGTGCGCGACGCGCTGACCAAGCACGGCCTGTCGGCCCACCCCACCAGCCGCGCCGAGCTGCTGGACTTCATGCAGAAAGAATCGGTCAAGTGGGAAAAGATCGTGAAGGACCGCAACGTCAAGCCGGAATAACTGGCGCGGGCAGGCCCCAAGCCTTCAGTTGCGGAAGTTCTGCGTTGCCATGAGCCCGTGCCGGCCTGCGTCCACGATGCCGATGCCCACACGGCCGAACGCCGGGCGCAGGATGTTGGCGCGATGGCCGGGTGAATTCATGAGCCCCTGGTGCGCCTGTGCCAGTGTGGGCGCATGCGCCAGGTTTTCCCCCGCGGCCAGGTAAGACACGCGGGCGTCACGCATGCGGCCGAAAGCGTCCTTGCCCTCTGGTGATCCGTGCGAAAAATACCCCCGCGCCAGCATGTCGCGCGAATGGGCGCGAGCCACTTCGGTCAGCTCAGGGTCCGCGCGCAGGGGCGCCAGGCCCTCCTTGGCGCGCTCCTGGTTCACCAGCTCCAGCATCTGTTGTTCCAGCGCCGGCTGGGCGGGCGCGTTGGCCACGGTGTAGCCCAGCTTGACGCTCTGGCGTGCACTGGGGCTGGCGGGCGTGGTGGGGGCCAGCGTCTGGCTCACGGCGCCCTGAAAGACCGGGGCCAGCATGTCCACCAGCCGCTGCGCCGGCCGGGCCAGATAAGAGGCCGCCACGCTCTCGCGTGCCGCAGCGATCAGCCCCGGGGGCCCCGGGAATGCCAGCAGGATCAGCGCAACGATCACGGCGTTCACACCGCCTTGCACCAGGCCCGGCGCCAGGCCCAGCAGGCGGTTGATGATGTGCGCATGGCCCGCAGCGGGCAGGGTGGCTGCCAACGCCGAAGCCAACGTGCCCAGGATCAGCTGCGCAACCGCCCACACCGCCAGGAAAGCCACCGGCAAAGACCAGGTGGCGCTCAGCGCCGTGTAGCGCTCCAGCTGGCCCGCCAGCCAGCCATGGCAGACGAACGCCGCCAGCAGACTGGCCGCCAGCACCAGCAGGTCCAGCACGCCCCACACAAAGCCCTTGCGCCAGCCGTTCAGAACGCCCAGCAGGACGATCACGGCAAGCAGCAGGTCGATGAGGTTGAAGGCCGTACTCATGATGCATGGCAGCTTAGCCGCGTGCTGCGGCCCGGCGTGTCAGCCAACGCCGCATTGGGCATTGCGGCTCAGGCTGCAGCGTCTTCAGGCGCGGCGTCTTCCTCACCCAGGAAGCCACCGCTCTGGTGCGCCCACAGCCGTGCATACAGCCCACCCTGGGCCAGCAGGCTGCGGTGGTCGCCTTGCTCCACAATGCGGCCCGCGTCCAGCACGATCAGGCGGTCCATGGCGGCAATGGTGGACAGCCGGTGCGCAATGGCGATCACCGTCTTGCCCTGCATCAGCGTGTTCAGGCTGGCCTGGATGGCGGCTTCCACTTCGGAATCGAGCGCGCTGGTGGCTTCGTCCAGCAGCAGGATGGGCGCGTCTTTCAGCATGACGCGCGCAATGGCAATGCGCTGGCGCTGCCCGCCCGAGAGCTTGACGCCGCGCTCGCCCACATGGGCGTCGTAGCCGGTGCGGCCCTGCAGATCGGACAAGTTGCCGATGAAGTCGTGCGCCTCGGCGCGCTGTGCGGCGGCGATCATGGCGTCGTCGCCCGCATCGGGGCGGCCGTACAGGATGTTGTCGCGCATGGAGCGGTGCAGCAAAGAGGTGTCTTGCGTGACCATGCCGATGTGGCTGCGCAGGCTGTCCTGCGTGACGTGGGCGATGTCCTGCCCGTCAATCAGGATGCGCCCGCCGTCCAGGTCATGAAAGCGCAGCAGCAAATTCACCAGCGTGGACTTTCCCGCGCCCGAGCGGCCGATCAGGCCGATCTTTTCGCCGGGGCGCACGGTCAGGCTCAGGTCGTCGATCACCGGCTTGCCTTTGCCGTAGCTGAACGTCATGTGGTCAAAGCGCACCTCGCCGCGCGGCACGGCCAGCGTGGTGGCGCCGGGGGCGTCCACCACGGCGCGCGGGCGCGTCAGCGTGCTGATGCCGTCCTGCACGGTGCCGATGTTTTCAAACAGCGAGGTCATCTCCCACATGATCCAGTGCGACATGCCGCTGATGCGCAGCGCCATGGCAATCACCGCGGCCACCGCGCCGGTGCCCACCTGGCCCTGCGTCCACAGCCACAGGGCCGAGCCGCCCACGGCCATGATCAGGCCCACCACCAGCGTGTGGTTGACGATTTCAAACAAACTCACCAGGCGCATCTGCGCGTAGCCCGTGTTCATGAACTCCTTCATGGCGGCGCGGGCAAAACCGGCCTCGCGGTGGGTGTGAGAGAACAGCTTGACGGTGGAGATGTTGGTGTACGCGTCGGTGATGCGCCCGGTCATCATGGAGCGCGCGTCGGCCTGCGCCTTGCCGATGCGGCCCAGCCGCGGCACAAAATAAAAGACAGACGCGCCGTACAGCACCAGCCAGCCCATGAAGGGCCAGATCAGGCGCAGGTCAAACCCGCCGGCCAGCACCACGATGGTGATGAAGTACACGCCGATGCCGATCAGCACGTCGGTGCTGGTGAAGATCATTTCGCGCACCGACAGTGCGGTCTGCATGACCTTGGTGGTGATGCGCCCGGCAAATTCGTCGCTGTAAAACGCCATGCTCTGGCCCAGCATCAGGCGGTGGAAGTTCCAGCGTAGGCGCAACGGGAAGTTGATGGCCAGCGTCTGGTGCTTCACGATGGTCTGCAGCGCGATGACCAGGGTGCTGGCCAGCAGCACGCCGCCCAGCAGCCGCAGCATGGGCCCCTGTTCGGCCCACAGGTTGGCGGGCTGCACGCGGCCCAGCCAGTCGACCACGTAGCCCAGCATGGCGAACAAGAAGGCTTCATAGGCCGCAATGACGGCACTCAGCGCCGCCAGTGACGCGATGTAGCCGCGCAGGCCGGCGGTACAGGCCCAGACAAAGGCAAAAAAGCCTTTGGGCGGCAGCGGCGGCTCGGCTTCAGGGTAGGGGGGAAGGAGTTTTTCGAAAAGGCGGAACAAAAGTCAGGGCTCCAGATTCAGGGCTCGGCCACCAGCACGGCGGCGGGGATGCCCAGGCCGTGGTGAAGGCGGCGGATCATGGCCAGCGTCAGCGGGCGTTTGCGGTTGAGTACTTCGTAGATGCGGTTGGGGCGGCCGATCATGGGCTCCAGGTCCTTGATGGACAGGCCTGACTGCTCCATGCGGAATTTGATAGCCTCCACCGGGTCGGGCAAGTCCAGGGGGTAATGCTTGTTTTCCCAAGCCTGGATCACGGCCAGCAGTACCTCAAAGTGGTCGGCCTCGGGGGTGCCGGGCTCGGGTTCGTTGTCAAAAAAAGCAGACGCGGTTTTCAGCGCGGCCTTGTACCCGGCATCGTCATGAATGGGGCGGATGTCCATGGTCAATCCATTTCAACGGTGGCGGCATCCATGGCGTCGTATTGCGCATGGGTGCCCACAAATTTGATGTAAACGGCCTCAAACCGGTAAGCCACAGCCACCACCAGGCGGTAGTCGTTGCCCTTGATGTTGAAGACTACCCGGTTGTTTCGCAGAAAGCTGGCAGTTGCGTAACGTTGCCGGATGTCCTGCGGGGTCTTCCAGGACGCGATGCGCGCTTCTTCGGCCCATGCTTTAAGCGCTTGGGCGGCAGGGGGGTGCAGCAGGCAAAAGTCCCGCAAGTGTTTCAGTGCGATCACGCGCATGGAGTTTAGTCCCAATTTGGGACTGGGGTTGTAAAGACTGGAATACTGTACAAAAAAACAGTATTCTGCATGACTTCATTCCTTCTTTGTCCATGGCTGCGCTTCGCCTTGCTTCCTGTGCTGTTCCCGTCTTGCCTCATGTGTGGCAGGGCGAGGCGCTGGCGGCCACGTCTGAGGCTTTGCCCACCGGCCACCCCACACTCAACACCCACCTGCCCGGCGGCGGCTGGCCGGTGGACGGCCTGGTGGAGTTGCTGCAGGCGCAGCCCGGCCTGCATGTGTGGCAGCTGCTGTTGCCCGCGCTGGCGCAGGCGGTGCAGGCGCAGCCTGGGCCCGTGGTGCTGGTGGGCGCGCCGTTTGAGCCGTTTGGGTCCGCATTGGCCGCGCAGGGCCTGCCGGGCGATCGGCTGCTGTGCGTGCGCGGTGACAAGCCCGCCGCGCGCCTGTGGGCGGCCGAGCAGGCGCTGCGTTGTGCCGACGTGACTGCCGTGCTGGCCTGGCTGCCGCAGGCCCGGGCCGACCAGCTGCGCCGCCTGCACCTGGCGGCGCAACAGGGGCAGCGCCAGCGGCTTCTGTTCGTGTTTCGCACGCTGGCTGCGCAGCATGAATCGTCGCCCGCGCGGCTGCGCCTGCTGCTGCGGGGTACTGATGCACTGCAGGTGCGCATCCTCAAGCGCCGTGGCCCGCCGGTGGACACACCGGTGCTGTTGCCGGCCCACCCACCCAGGCTGGCCGCGCTGCTGGCGTCGCGCCGCAATTTCGCGGCGGCGTCGCCGCACCTTTCACCCGTGCCCGCCTTGCGCGCACCCACCCTCATTCAAGCCCATGCACTGGATCGCCCTGTCACCGCCTGAAGCGCAGCGCACGGCCTGGGGCTGGCGCGCGCTGCAGTTCACCCCGCGCGTGGCGCAGGTGGACGAAGCGCTGCTGCTGGAAGTCTCCACCTCCCAGCGCCTGTGGGGCGGGCAAGACAGATTGCTGCGGCGCCTGTTCACACGCCGCGCGGAGCCCGTGGTGTATGCGCAGGGCCCCACTTACCTGGTGGCGCTGGCCCTGCTGCGCCTGCAGCTGCGCGGGCTGCCCGTACCCGCAGACCTGCCCGGCGGCCTGCCGTTGCCCACCCTGACCGCTGCGCTGCCCTGGGCCGACACGCTGGAGCGCACGGGCTGTTGCACCTGGGGCCAGCTGCGCGCGCTGCCACGCGGCGGCGTGGCACGGCGCTTTGGCGCGGCGCTGGTGGATGCGCTGGACATGGCGTACGGCCAGCGGCCCGAGGTCTGCCCCTGGCTGGCGCTGCCCGAGGTGTTTGACATGAACACCGAGCTGCCCGCATTGGCCACCACCACGCCCGAACTCATGTGGACGGCGCAGCGCCTGCTGACGCACCTGCAGGCCTGGCTGCGCGCGCGTGATCGCGGCGTGCTGGCATTGGAACTGCAATGGGCGCTGGACCTCAAACGCCTGGACGGCAAGGCACTGCCCAGCCACCAGCAGCTGGTGGTGCGCACCGCGCAACCGGCACAAGACATGGCCCACCTGCGCCGCCTGGTGTCAGAGCACCTGGCGCGCGAAACCCTGGCAGCGCCTGCCAACCACCTGCGCCTGCGCGTGCTGGACAGCGCGCCGTGGGTGGGCGCCAGCCGCAGCTTTTTGCCCGAAGACAACGTGCCCGGCGAAAAGCTGCACCAGTTCATTGAACGCCTGAGCGTGCGCCTGGGCGCGCACAACGTGGTGGTGCCGCATGCCCAGGCCGACCACCGGCCCGAGCGCCGCCAGCAGTGGCGCCCCGCGCGCGATGGCGTCGCACGGGCGCTGGCGCAGGACGAGCCCGATGCGCTGCTGCCGCCCTGGTTGCTGAGCGTGCCCGTGCGGCTGGCGCTGCGGGGGAACGTGCCGCAGTACGGGGGCGAACTGCGTCTGGTGACACGCGCCAGCCGCGTCATGACAGGCTGGTGGGAAGAAGGTGGCCACACCGCACGCGACTACTTCATTGCGCGCAGCCCTGAGCACGGACTGGTCTGGATCTACCGCGACCGGCTGGGCGATGGGCCGAAAGACCGCTGGTATCTGCAGGGGCTGTATGCCTGATGCCCATGCCTGAATACCACCTCAAACCCGGTGCCGGGCTCGACGAGGAACAGGACGACCGGCCGCCCGTGCTGGCCGGCGACCCCGATCCGCTGCCGCGCTATGCCGAGCTGTACTGCCAGAGCAACTTCAGCTTCCAGCACGGCGCGGCGCACCCGCAGGAGCTGGTGCGCCGCGCCTACAACCTGGGCTACGACGCATTGGCCATCACTGACGAATGTTCTGTGGCGGGTGTGGTTCGGGCGCTGATGGGCTGGGACGAGTACCGTGCATTCATCGAACGGCTGGACGAAAGCCATCCGCAGGAGCGCAGGGGCCGCCCGTTCAGGCTGCTGTACGGCAGCGTGTTCGACTTCGGGGATGAGGGCCGCCTGGTCGCCATCGCACGCGACTTGCGCGGCTGGGGCGGGCTGTGCCAGTTCATCAGCAACGCGCGCAACGACGACGGCACGGCCAAGGGTGACTACAAGGTGGGCTGGGACACGAGCGACCTGTCGCTGTTGGCCGAGGGCTGCGAAGTGATCTACGTGCCGCACCGCAAGGTGAGTGAAAGCGGTTTGAATGCCCGGCTGGCCTGGCTGCAGGCGCGCTTCGGCGTGGCGCT
>CALRZF020000060.1:0-13598 GCA_943372585.1 Ramlibacter sp. 2FC
CGCGAAAATGAAGAGATCGCCCGAATCGCTATAATTTCAATAGCGGCACGCGCAAGACCCACCGGGTCTGCCAGCACTTTTGACGCATCCCGCTTGCCGGCTGGCCCGCGCGAGCCCGTGGAGCTGCCGCCCATGCCCTTCAGTTCCACCGAAATCCGCGCCCGCGCGGCCGCCGGTGAGAAAATCGACCATCTGGTCCCCGGCGCGGTAGCGCGCTATATTGAAGACCATCACCTTTACCAACCGACCTGATGACCACTGAAACTGCCGCCAAGAAAGACACCCAGAAACTCCAGCGTGCCATCGTCGATGGGCTGGAAGATGTGAAAGCGCAGGACATCCAGGTCTTCAACACCGAGCATCTGTCGCCGCTGTTTGAGCGGGTCATCATCGCGTCGGGCACCTCCAACCGCCAGACCAAGGCGCTTGCCGCCAGCGTGCGTGACGCCGTGCGCGAAGCCGGTTTCAGCAAGCCGCGCGTCGAGGGTGAAGACAACGGCGAATGGATCATCGTGGACTGCGGCGCCGCCGTGGCGCACATCATGCAGCCTGCCATCCGCCAGTATTACCACCTGGAAGAAATCTGGGGCGACAAGCCCGTGCGCCTGAAGTTCGGCGCGCCCAACCCCATGGGCGCCCCGATGAAGGAGCCGTCCAAGGCAGCCCCCAAGGCCGCGGGCAAGAAAGAAGCCGAGCCCAAAACCACCCTGCGCCGCAGCAGCGCCGCCAAGACCGCCATCAAGGCGGCCGAGCAGGGGGCCAAGCCCAAGCCGAAGGCACCGGCCAAGCGCCCGGGTGCCAAGACCGCTATCAAAACCGTGGTGGTCGGCAAAAAGACGGCCGCCAGCAAGCCGGCTGCACCGCGCTCTGGCGCCAAGCCCGCCGCGCCGCGGTCCGCACCCAAGAAGGCGCCTGCCCGCAAGGCATGAAGCTGTACGTCGTGGCCGTCGGCCAGCGGGTGCCCGACTGGGCACAGACGGCCTGGGACGACTACGCCAAGCGCTTTCCGCCCGAGCTGCGGGTGGAGCTGAAAGCCGTCAAGACCGAGCCGCGCGGCTCCAAGACGCTGGAAACCCTGTACGCCGCCGAGCGCGAGCGCATCGAGGCCGCGATACCCCGCGGCTGCCGCGTGGTGGCACTGGACGAGCGCGGCACCACCCTGACCACCGTGGCACTGGCCGCCAAGCTGAAGTCATGGCAGCTGGAAGCCGACGACGTGGCGCTGGTCATTGGCGGCCCCGACGGGCTGGACCCAGCCTTTCGCCAAGCGGCGCACGAACGCATCCGTTTGTCGGACCTGACCCTGCCGCACGCCATGGTGCGCGTGCTGCTGGTAGAGCAGCTGTACCGCGCCTGGTCCATCAACGCCAACCATCCGTACCACCGTGAGTGAATTCATTTACCTGGCGTCGCAAAGCCCGCGCCGCCGCCAACTGCTCGAACAGCTGGGTGTCAAGTACGAATTGCTGCTGCCCGACGCCGATGAAGACGCCGAGGGCATCGAGGCCGTGCTGCCCGGTGAGGCACCTACGCGCTATGTGCAGCGTGTCACCGGCCTGAAGCTGGACGCGGCCGTGGCCCGGCTCAAACGCCGTGGCTTGCCCGCCGGGCCCATTCTGTGCTCGGACACGACCGTGGCGATGGGCCGCACGATTTACGGCAAGCCCGAAGACGCCAAAGACGCAGCCCGCATGCTGGCGGCCTTGTCGGGCCAGACTCACCGCGTGCTGACTGCTGTGGCCGTACAGGCCGGGCGCAAGCGGCTTGCGGCGCTGAGTGATTCACGCGTGAGCTTCGCGCCCATGACACCCGCGCAGATCCGCCGCTATGTGGACGGCGGCGAGCCCATGGGCAAGGCCGGTGCGTATGCGGTGCAAGGGGCTGCTGCGGCCTTCATTGCCAAAATCAGCGGCAGCTACTCTGGCATCATGGGTCTGCCGATGTACGAGACAGCGCAATTGCTGCGCGAATGCGGCTTCAAGACTTAAAAAAACATGCAGCAGGACATCCTCATCAACTGGTCGCCCCAGGAAACGCGCGTGGCCGTGGTGGAAAACGGCGCCGTGCAGGAGCTGCACGTGGAGCGCACGCTGGAGCGCGGCCTGGTGGGCAATGTGTACCTGGGCAAGGTAGCGCGGGTGCTGCCGGGCATGCAGTCGGCCTTTATCGACATCGGGCTGGAGCGCGCGGCGTTTTTGCACGTGGCCGATGTGTGGCACCGCCAGCCCGACGGCGAGCCGCCGGCGCAGGTCAAGGCCACGCAGCCGCTGGTACCCATTGAAAAGCAGGTGTTTGAAGGCCAGGCCATCATGGTGCAGGTCATCAAGGACCCCATCGGCACCAAGGGCGCGCGGCTATCCACGCAGATCAGCGTGGCCGGGCGGCTGCTCGTGTTTTTGCCGCAGGACGACCACATCGGCGTGTCGCAGAAAATCCCGCAGGAGCAGCGCGACGCCTTGCGCTCGCGGCTGCAGGCGCTGGCGGGCCCGCAAGGCGGTGGCTTCATCCTGCGCACCAATGGCGAGGACGCCACAGACCCCGAGCTGGCCGAAGACATTGCCTACCTGCGCAAGACCTGGGCGCGCATCAAGGACGCGTCGCTGCGCCTGCCGGCGACATCGCTGCTGCATCAGGACCTGAGCCTGCTGCAGCGCGTGCTGCGCGATTTGGTCAGCGAAGAAACCCAGACCATCCGGCTGGATTCGCGCGAGCAGTTTGAGAGCCTGCAGGCCTTTGGGCGCGAATTCATGCCGGCGGCAGCCGGGCGGCTTGCGCTGTACAAGGGCGAGCGGCCGATCTTCGACCTGTTTTCGATCGACGAGGAAATCGCCCGCGCGCTGGGGCGGCGCGTGGACCTCAAGTCGGGCGGCTACGTGATCGTGGACCAGACCGAGGCACTGACCACGGTGGACGTGAACACCGGCGGTTATGTGGGCGCGCGCAATTTTGACGACACGATCTTCAAGACCAACCTGGAGGCCGCGGGCGCCATTGCGCGCCAGCTGCGCCTGCGCAACCTGGGCGGCATCGTGATCGTGGACTTCATCGACATGGTGCGTGAAGACCACCGCGAAGCCGTGCTGGGCGAATTCCGCAAGCAGCTGGCGCGCGACCGGGTCAAGACCATGGCGGGCGGGTTCTCGCAGCTGGGGCTGGTAGAGATGACGCGCAAACGCACGCGCGAATCACTGGCCCACATGCTGTGCGAGCCCTGCGAGGCTTGCCAGGGCAAGGGCATCGTCAAGACCGCGCGAAGCGTGTGCTACGACATCCTGCGCGAGATCCTGCGCGAAGCGCGGCAATTCAACCCGCGTGAATTCCGCGTCGTGGCGTCGCCGCGCGTGGTGGAGCTGTTCCTGGACGAGGAAAGCCAGCACCTGGCCGGCCTGTCGGACTTCATCGGCAAGCCGATCTCGCTGCAAAGCGAAAGCGCCATGGGGCAGGAGCAGTACGACATTGTGTTGTTGTAGTTCTAAGGAAACATGAGTTTCTTTAGGGAAAGTTGACTTTCTCTACGGAAAGTCATATCTTCCCGTTATGTCAGTAGCTTCCCAGACCCAGAGCCACATCCGGTATCCCCTGACCGGCTTGCTGGGCAGCGCCGGGAACGTGCGTATCCTTCGCGCGCTCACGGGTGATGCGGCTGTGCAATCGGCGCCCCAGCTGGCTTCCGCAGCCGGGCTCACACCGCAGGGCGCGCGGCTGGTCCTGGATGCGCTGGTGCGTCAGCGGCTGGTGACGGCACACGGTTCGGGCCGGGCCCAACTGTATGAGCTGAACGCATCGCATCCGTTGGCGTCATCGCTGCGGTCCCTGTACCAGGAAGAGCAACGCCGATGGGATGGCGTGCTGGAGTCCATCCGCCAGGTGCTGCAAGCACACGGCGCGGCCGTGAGTGCTGCATGGATGTATGGCAGCGTCGCGCGTGGCGAGGACTCTTCCGCCAGTGATCTGGACATGGCGCTTGTCGTCCGGTCACAGGTTGTTGCCGACCAGATTCGCGAAGACCTCATGCCGCTGGAAGACGCCCAGCAGGTTCGCATCTCCCTCACGGCGCTGACGCCCAGGGAGCTTGTTGCGCTGCCAGAGGATGACCCGTGGTGGACGAGCGTCGTGCGCGACGGCCGCGTGCTCAAGGGTGCGGCACCCGAACAGACCCGGCGTCGCCTTGCAAAGGCTTCTGCGTGACCGGTCAAGGGCCCCGTAAACCAGTCGACGCAGGGCACGCCTCCGCCCGGCTGTTGCAGGCCCGCGAATTCCACGAGTCCGCCCGAAGCCTTGTCACCCTTGGCGAAAGCAAGAGCTACAACGGCGCCGTGACGCTCATGGTCACGGCGGTCATCGCCGATGGCGACGCGATCACCGCCAAGGGCAAGGGCGTCGTGAACAAGCAGGACCATCAGAATGCACCCAAACTTTTGCGTGAGGTGCTGGGCAATCGTCTGCCAGACAAGCAGGAGAAGTTCTTTCGCAAGCTGTTGGGCCGCAAGGACGAAGTCAATTACGGCGCGCGAAGCACAATGCTCGAAGAGGCGCTGCGTCTGTTGATCGAACTGGACGAGTTCGCCGTCTGGGCTGAGGGCGTCGTTTGACTATGCGTCCACCCATCCCCATCCTGACCTACCACCAGGTAGACACGCCGCCCCCGGCTGGCACGCCGTACCGCAGCCTGGTGGTTTCGCCCGGCGCATTTGCGCGGCAGATGGGCCTGCTCAAGCTGCTGGGCTACCAGGGCCTGTGCATGAGCGCGCTGGCGCCTTACCTGCGCGGTGAAAAACACGGCAAGGTGGTAGGCATCACACTGGATGACGGCTATGTGAACAACCTGGAGCACGCCTTGCCCGTGCTGCAGAAAAACGGCTTCAGCGCCACCTGCTACATCGTGAGCGGGCAACTGGGCGGCTCCAATGTGTGGGATCTGCCCAAGGGCGTGCCGCCCAAGCCGCTGATGGACGCAGCCCAGCTGCGCGCCTGGGTGGCAGGCGGGCAGGAGATCGGCGCGCACACGCGCAACCACGTGGATCTGACGGCGCTGGACGACGACGCAGCGCGTGAGGAAATCATGGCCTGCCGTACAGACCTGGAGCCTCTGCTGGGTGTGCCGGTGCGGCAGTTTTGCTACCCCTACGGCTTTTACGAGGCGCGCCACGCGCTCATGGTGCAAGAGGCCGGCTACGACGGCGCCACCACCACGCAACGCAGCCGCACCATGGCCGGCGACGGTCTGTACGCGCTGCCGCGTGTGCCGGTGCATCAGTCCACCACGCTGCCGCTGTTCTGGGTCAAGGTGGCCACGGCGTATGAAGACCGGCGGCGTGCGCGGTGAGACGGCGCCGATGAAGATTGCCGTCCTGAACCGCGTGTTCGCCCGCACCGGGGGCGGGGCCGAGAGCTATTCCATCGCCCTGGTCGAACAGCTTGCGCAGCGGCACGAAGTGCATGTCTTTGCCCAGCAGATTGACCATGTCTGGCCAGGCGTGACCTATCACCTTGTGCCGCAGCCGTTGCGCAAACCGCGCTGGGTCAACCAGCTCTGGTATGCCTTTGCCACCTGGCGCGCCACGCGCCATGGCTTTGACGTGGTGCATTCGCATGAGAACACCTGGCACGGCCGTGTGCAGACCATCCACGTCAAACCGGTGCGGCACAACCTGCTGGTGGGGCGCACGGGGCTTCGGCGCGCGATGGCCTGGCTCAAGATTGCACTGAGCCCGCGGCTCATCACCTATGGGGCGCTGGAGGCGGCGCGCTTTCGCGTGCGGCCGGGGCAGCAGGTGGTGGTGACGTCCGGCAACCTGCGTGCCGAGGTGCTGCAGGCGTATCCACATGCCGGGCCTTTGGTGTCTGTGGTGACGCCCGGCGTGACGATGCCGGGGCCTGGGCCGGACAAGGCCGAAGCCCGCCGCTTGCTGGGCTTGCCAGAGCAGGGCCGGTGGCTGCTGTTTGTGGCCAACGACTATGCCCGCAAAGGCTTGGACGGTCTGTTGCAGGCGCTGGCCGGTGTGCCGGCGGACGTATCGCTGGCCGTGGTGGGCAACCCGGCGGGCATTCCCTCGTTCCAGGCGCGCGCGCAGGCGCTGGGTTTGGACGGCCGGGTGCGTTTCCTCGGTGCGCTGAAAAGCGTGGACCCGGCCTACCGCGCGGCCGACGTATTGGTGCACCCCACCTTTGAAGACACCTTTGCCATGGTAGTGCTGGAGGCCATGGCGCACGGCCTGCCGGTGGTGGTGAGCGGGGCGGCGTACTGCGGCATCTCCAGCCTGCTCACCGATGGGCAGGACGCCTTGCTGCTGGCCGACCCGCGTGATGCCGTGGCGTTGCAGGCGGTGCTGGCGCGTGTGCTGGATGACGCGGCGCTGGCCTCACGCCTGGGCGCTGCTGCGCAACGTTTTGCACAAGACCACAGCTGGAGCGCTGCGGCCCGCGCCTGCGAACAGATCTACCAGCGCAGCCTTACGCCACCAGCTTGAAGTGTTTGCGGCTGAAATCCAGCCCAGTGAGCTTTTCCAGCTTCATTGAGAGCCGGTACTTGCGTTCCTTGGACGTGAGCTGGTAGTCGGGGTTGAAGCGGATGCTCTGCTCGGCCTGCGTGGCCAGCCAGTGCGCCATGACCGCAGGGTGTGTGCCGGTGAACGGTTTGACGGCCTGGGGGTCGAAGTTGGCGTAGTTGATCTGCATGACCGTGGAGTCTTTCCAGTACTTCGCCACCTGGTTGAGCTTGGCCTGCATCTGCTCGGCTTTGCGCACCCAGCCGTAGTGGTGGATGTGCGCATTGGCCAGGGCGCCGTGCGGGTTGCGCGGCTTTTTGTGCTGGTGCATCACCAGCCAGTATTGCCCGTCGGGCGCATAGGTGCGGATGCTGTTGCGGATGAGCCGGCATTCGCGCCGGTACCAGCCGGGGCTGACCGACACGTAGCCCGGCGTGCCGTAGAAGTGCAGGTAGTCAAACACCAGGGCTTCCACCGCAGGGTTGCTGTGGTGACGGTCCACGCTGGCCCGTATCGCGGCAAGCTCTGCCTCATGCACCACCTCGTCACCCTCCAGGTAAAACGCCCAGTCGCCGGTGCAGGCGTACTGCGCCATCATCTTCTGTTGGGCATAGACAAAGCCGCGGTCGGCCATGTTGTCGTTCCACACGGTCTCGATGATCTTGATCTTCGGGTCGCCAATGCCGCGCACGCGCTCCAGTGTGTCGTCGTCGCTGCGGCCCACGGCCACCACAAATTCGTCCACCAGCGGCAGCAGCGATCGGATGGACTCCACAAACGGAAAGCCCAGCATGGTGCCGTTACGGATAAAGGTGAAGCCGCTGATGGAGGCTTGGGGGGATGCCTTGTTCATGACGCCAGGTTCTCTTGTGCGCGGTCCAGATCGCCGTCCATGTCGCCCGTGGCGGCCAGGCTGTACAACCGGGCATAGTGGCCACCCGCGCGAAGGAGCTCGTCGTGCGTACCCGATTCAACAATCTGCCCGGCGCTCATGACGACGATACGGTCTGCATGCTCGATGGTGGACAGCCGGTGCGCAATGACCAGCGCCGTGCGGCCCGCCATCAGCCGCTGCAGCGCGGACTTCACGGCCTGCTCTGACTCCGTATCCAGAGCAGAGGTGGCCTCGTCCAGGATCAATATCGGCGCGTCCTTGTACAGCGCGCGGGCAATGGCCAGGCGCTGGCGCTGCCCGCCCGACAGTTGCGCCGCGTTGTGGCCCACCAGGCTGTCCATGCCTTGGGGCAGGGCCTGCACAAACGCGCCCAGGTTGGCGGCCACCAGCGCCTGCTGCACACGGGCGCGGTCCAGCGGCAGGCCCAGCGCCACGTTGGCGGCCACCGTGTCGTTGAACATCACCACGTCCTGGCTCACGAATGAATATTGCCGTCGCAGCGCGCCCAGTTTCCAGTCCGCCAGCGCCACACCGTCCAGCGTGATCTGCCCGCCGGTAGGCTCCACAAAACGCGGCAACAGGTTGATCAAAGTCGTCTTGCCCGAGCCCGAGCTGCCCACCAGCGCCAGCGTCTGGCCCGGCGCCACGTGCAGGCTCATGCCGTCCAGCGCGTTGTGCGTGGCGCCGTTGTAGCGCACCACCACGTCGCTCAGTTGCAGCTCGCCGCGCGCGCGGGCCACCTCATGTGTGCCTTCGGGCTCCGGCGGGGTGCTGTCGATCAGGTCCAGCCCGCGCTCCACGGCGGCCAGCCCGCGTGTGATGGGCGCGGCGGATTCCGACAGGTGCTTGATGGGCGCAATGAGCATCAGCATGGCGGTGATGAAAGACGCAAAGCCGCCCACGGTGATGCCGCTGGTGGAGCTTTGCCACAGCGCGGTGCAGATCACGGCCGACAGCGCGGCAGCCGCCAGCATCTGCGTGAGCGGCGTCATCGCCGACGCGGCAATGGTGGACTTCATGGCCAGGCGGCGCAGCTCGGTGTTCAGCACGTCAAAGCGCGAGCCCTGCGCGGCCTGTGCGTCATGCAGGCGCACCACGCGGTGGGCCAGCACGTTTTCTTCGACCACATAGGCCAGCCTGTCGGTGGCCTGCTGGCTGGCCTGCGTAATGCGGTGCAGGCGGCGCGACAGCACCTTCATCACCCAGGCCACCGCCGGGAAGATGAACAGCACAATGAGCGTGAGTTTCCAGTTGATGTACAGCAGGTACGCCATCAGCGCCACCAGCGTGAGCGAATCCTTCAGCAGCGACATCATCGCGTTGACCAGCAGCGTGGTGCCGGTCTGCACCTCGTACACCACGGTGTTGGACAGCGTGCTGGCTGACGATTGGCCGAAGAGGCTCATGGGCGCAGCCTGCAGCGTGCCAAACAGCCGGCGGCGCAGCGCCACCATGGCCTGGTTGGCCATGTAGGCCAGCGAATACTGGGCCACAAACCCCGCCAGCCCGCGCAGTGCAAACAGGCCCAGCAGGGCGGCCGGCACCAGCCACAGGCTGAAAGCGCCGCCCTTGAAGCCGTCGTCCAGCAGCGGCTTCATCAGCGCGGGGATCACCGGCTCGGTCAATGCGGCCAGTGTGGTGGCCACCACCATGCAGGGCAGGGCCCAGCCCGAGCCGCGAAAGTACGGCGCAAAGCGCCGCAGGCGCTGCAGCACCGTGCCGCGAACGGCGGGGCGGGCGCCGTCTGGTGTACTCATGCGGGCAGGGCACCAGGGGACGGGCGCGGCTGCAGGCCCAGCGCCAGCAACAAGCCAATGAGGATGCAGAAATACTCGCCAATCAGTGCGTCAAACAGCGACGAATTGAACAGGCAGGCAATGGCCAGTACCGCCACCATCGAATCCGTGGCGCGGCGTTCGGGCGTGCGGAACTTGCGCGCGTCGCGCACCACCAGGGCCATGAAGGCCAGCAGCAGCGCAATGCCGCCCACCCCCAGGTGCACGCCCCACAGCAGGTATTCCTGGTGAGGGTTGCGCACATGCGCTGTGCCCTCGACCAGCTGGCCGTCGCCGGCCAGGGACAGGCGCTTGTATTCGCGGTTCCAGCTGCCCGCGCCAAAGCCGCTCAGCGGCCGCTCGGCAATGGCCTGAAGCGACCGGACCCAGAACGTCAGGCGCTGGCCCGATGACGAACCCGGGTCGTTTTGCTGCTTGTAGGCCTGGACTTCGCTGACAACGGCGGTCAGCCGCTGGTTGAACTGTGTGGACACCAGCATGGCCATCGCGACCAGCACCACCGGCGCGGCCAGCCCGGCCAGGCGCCAGCGCGGCGGCATGGCCCACAACAGCGCCAGCGACATGACGCCAATGGCGGCCACATGGCCGCTGCGACCCGGCAGCATGACCAGCGCATTCACCAGGCCCGCGGCTGCCAGTGCGGCGCCGACCCAGGCGCCACGGCGGCCGGGGAATTCGTGGCGCAGGTGCCAGCAGATGGCGGCAAAGCCCGCCGTCATGATGGTCTGGTCCAGGTAGCTTGAATACACGGTGGCCACCGAATTGCGATGGGCGGGCACCCAGAACACAGGCGCGCCCAGGTACAGCAGCCACGACGTGGCGACCACAAAGGTCTGCGAGGCGATGTAGATGCCCACGGCAAGCATGGCCTGTCGGGGCGTGCGCACCAGCAGTGCGATGGCGGGGATCAACAGCAGCTTGCTGTATTTGACGACATCCCCCAGCGCCTGCGGCCCCGGTTCCGTGGTCCAGGCCAGGCTCAGCGCCATGGCCGCCAGCATCACCAGAATGGCCGGCACCGACATGAGCCGCGCCAGCGCTTCGTCAGGCTGGCGGCGGCGGATCGCACCTGCCAGCACCACCACGCTGGCCAGCAGGGCCAGCAGTTTGGCAATGTTGGTGGCAGCCAGGGACAGGGGGATGGATGCCGCCAGCATGTACACGGGCCAGGGTCTTAGCGTCTCCCAGCTTCTTATTTTTGGCACCCGGTAACCTCATAATTGCGGACAAGCCCGGATTATCCACTCTGTACCCAGCCACTTTTTCAATGCGTCTGTCCGTCATCGCCATCACCCGCAACGAGGCCGCCAACCTGCGTGCGTGCCTGGAATCGGTGGCGTTTGCAGACGAGATCATCGTGGTAGACAACGCCAGCACGGACGGCACAGCCGACCTGGCCCGCGCCCTGGGCGCCCGCGTGACCCACACCGACGACTGGCCCGGCTTCGGCGTCCAGAAAAACCGCGCGCTGGCATTGGCCACGGGCGACTGGGTGCTGTCCATCGACGCCGATGAGCGCGTAACGCCCGAGCTTGCCGCGCAGATCCAGCAGGCCATGGCGTCGGGGCGCGCGCAGGCATTCGAGATTCCGCGGCTCACGCGCTTTTGCGGGCAGTGGATCCACCACTGCGGCTGGACGCCCGATTACGTGTTGCGGCTGTTTCGACGTGGCACGGCGCGCTTCAGCGACGATCTGGTCCATGAGCGTGTGATTGCCGATGGCCCGCGCCCCCAGCGCCTGTCCAGCGCCTTGTTACACGAAAGCTACCCCACGCCCGCGCACTATTGGCGCAAACTGGAGTCATACAGCCACGCATGGGCCACCCAGCGCCATGCCGAAGGCCGCACCACCTCGATGGCGCGCGCCGCGTTGTCGGGATGGGTGGCCTTTGTACGCAGCTATGTATTTCGACTGGGTTTTCTGGACGGCGCCATGGGGTTTGCCGTGTGTACCATGCAAGCCCAGGCCGCCTTTGGCAAATACTTCGCCCTGTACTGTTTGAACCGACAAGATGACCCAACCCCCCCTGCCAAAAATCATTGAACTCGCCACCGGATCACGCCGCCTGATGCTGGGCGGTCTGCTGGCCGGCTCTGTGGCCCCGGTCCTGGCGCAGTTTCGCGTTGAAGTCTCCGGCGTCGGCATGACGCAGCTGCCCATTGCCGTCACGGCCTTTCGCGGCGACGACAGCGCACCGCAAAAAATCGGCGCCATCATCCAGGCCGACCTGGAGCGCAGCGGCCAGTTCCGTCCGGTGGATGCGTCCGGCGTGTCGCTGGACGAAACCAGCCGCCCCGACGTGGCCCTGTGGCGTCAGCGCAAGGCCGATTCCCTGGTGACCGGCAGTGTCAGCCGCCTGGCGGACGGCCGTTACGACGTGCGCTTTCGCCTGTGGGACGTGGTGCAGGCCCAGGACCTGGGTGGCCAGAGCTACGCCGTCACCACCGGCGACCTGCGCCTGGCAGCCCACCGCATTGCCGACTTCATCTACGAAAAGCTCACGGGCGAAAAGGGTGTGTTTTCCACCCGCATTGCCTATGTGACCAAGGCCGGCAACCGCTACAACCTGTGGGTGGCCGACGCCGATGGCGAAAATGCCCAGAGCGCGCTGGCCAGCCCCGAGCCCATCATTTCGCCGTCATGGTCGCCCACGGGCGGCCAGCTGGCCTATGTGTCGTTTGAATCGCGCAAGCCCGTGGTGTACGTGCATGACGTGTCCAGCGGCCGCCGGCGGCTGGTGGCCAATTTCCGCGGGTCCAACAGCGCGCCGGCCTGGTCGCCCGATGGGCGGTCGCTGGCGGTCACGCTGACACGTGACGGCGGCTCGCAGCTGTACACGATTGATGCCAATGGCGGCGAGCCCCGGCGCCTGACGCAATCGGCCAGCATCGACACCGAGCCCGTGTATTCCGCCGACGGGCGCAGCATCTATTTTGTGAGCGATCGTGGCGGTGCGCCGCAGATCTACCGCATGGGCGCCACCGGGGGCTCCCCCGAGCGCGTGACCTTTACCGGGGGTTACAACATATCGCCCACCATCAGCCCGGACGGGCGCTGGCTGGCCTACATTTCCCGCGTCGGCGGCGCATTCAAGCTGCAGGTCATGGAACTTGCCAGCTCGAACGTGAACTCAATCACAGACACCACCGCTGACGAGAACCCCAGTTTTGCCCCCAACGGCCGGCTGATCGTCTATGCGACCCAACAGCAGGGCCGTGAAGCCCTCATGACGACGACGCTGGACGGCAAGATCAAGGCGCGCCTCGCGGGGCAGGGTGGAGACATACGCGAACCGGACTGGGGTCCGTTTCAAAAGTAATCTGATTTTCAGGAGGTTTCAGGATGATCAAAAGTGTCTTTGTGGCAGCGGCCCTGGCAGTGGTATTGGCAGGCTGCAGTTCCGGCGTGAAGCTGGACGACGTGCCGGTGGAAGACAAAAGCGGCAGCGTGGTAACACCGCCTGCCGTCACGCCCGGCACGGGCGCGGGCACGGGTGCGGCCACGCAAAGCAATGTGGCGCCGGTGGACCTGAGTGCCTCGCAGCAGTCCGCAGCCGGCCCCACGGGCGTGGCGCGCATCGTGTACTTTGACTACGACAGCTTTGTGATCAAGCCCGAATTCCAGTCGGTCATCGAGTCGCATGCCCGCTTCCTGAAGGCAGCCAACAGCCGCAAGGTCGTGATCGAGGGCCATACCGACGAGCGCGGCGGCCGTGAATACAACCTGGCGCTGGGCCAGAAACGCTCCGAAGCCGTGCGCCGCGCGTTGGGCCTGCTGGGCGTGACCGACAGCCAGGTGGAAGCCGTGAGCTTCGGCAAGGAAAAGCCCGCCGCCACCGGCAGCACGGAAGCTGCGCTGGCCCAGAACCGCCGCGCCGAGATCGCGTACCGCTGATGGGGCGCGTCATTTCCTGCCCCGGGGTGCTGCGTGCCAGCGTGGTCGCAGCGTTGGCGGCCTTGACGCTGAGTGCACCCGCTGCCGCGGGCCTGTTTGATGACGAGGAAGCGCGCAAGGCCATCCTGGACCTGCGCCAGAAGGTCGAAGCCAACCGCGTTGCCGCCGAATCCGCCGACCAGCGCTTGGGTGAGGAACTGCGTCGCGCCAGCGATGAAAACGTGCAGATGCGCCGCAGCATGCTGGACCTGCAAAACCAGATTGAAACCTTGCGCAGCGAGCTGGCGTCGTCGCGTGGCCAGCAGGAACAGCTGGCCAAACAGCTCAGCGAGGCGCAACAGCGCCAGAAAGACCTGGCCGTGGCGGTGGAAGACCGCCTGCGCAAATTCGAGCCGACCAAGGTGACGGTGGACGGCCAGGAGTTTGCTGCCGACCCCAACGAGAAACGTGACTTCGAAGCAGCGCTTGCCACCTTCCGCAAGGGTGAATTTGCCCCGGCGCAGGCGGCATTCAATGATTTCGTC
>CALRZF020000061.1:0-13582 GCA_943372585.1 Ramlibacter sp. 2FC
CAGGCCTTGCGGCCGGCTGCGAATTCGACCGCAATTCCGCCGCGCCGGCGGACATTTACACGATCAAGCTGAAGGGGGCCAAATGAGCCTGACAGAAATCAAGGTGCCGGACATTGGTGACTTCGACGAGGTCGCTGTCATCGAGGTGCTGGTCAAAGTGGGCGACACGATCAAGGCCGAGCAGAGCCTGATCACGGTGGAGTCGGACAAGGCGTCGATGGAGATTCCGTCGGCCGCGGCTGGCGTGGTCAAGGAAGTGAAGGTCAAGCTGGGCGACAAGGTCAAGCAGGGGTCGGTCGTGCTGCTGCTGGAAGCCGCGGCGGGCGCTGCGGCTCCGGCGCCCGTGGCATCACCTGCACCGGCTCCTGCTGCTGCTGCTGCCGCACCCGTTGCAGCGTCCACACCGGCACCGGCTGCCGCGAGCTACGCCGGCGGCGCCGACCTGCAGTGCGACGTGCTGGTGCTGGGCGGTGGCCCCGGCGGCTACAGCGCGGCGTTCCGCGCGGCGGATCTTGGCTGCAAGGTGGTGTTGGTGGAACGCTACGCCACGCTGGGCGGCGTGTGCCTGAACGTGGGTTGTATCCCGTCCAAGGCACTGCTGCACGTGGCGGCCGTGATGGACGAGGTCAAGCACTTTGCCGACTTGGGCGTGAGCTACGCCGAGCCCACACTGGACCGCGGCAAGCTGTTGGCGCACAAGAACAAGGTCGTGGGCAAGCTGACTGGCGGCCTGAACGCCATGGCCAAGATGCGCAAGGTGACGGTGGTGCGCGGCTACGGCAGCTTCGTGGGTGCCAACCACCTGCAGGTGGAGGAAACCACCGGCACGGCGCAAGAGAAGACGGGCAAGACGCAGACCATCCAGTTTGCCAAGTGCATCATCGCGGCGGGTTCGCAGGCCGTGCGCCTGCCGTTCATGCCCGACGATCCGCGCGTGGTGGACTCCACCGGCGCGCTGGCGCTGGGCAGTGCGCCCAGGCGCATGCTGATCCTGGGCGGCGGCATCATCGGCCTGGAAATGGGCACGGTGTACAGCAGCCTGGGCGCGCGGCTGGACGTGGTGGAAATGCTGGACGGCCTGATGCAGGGCGCCGACCGCGACCTGGTCAAGGTCTGGCAGAAGATGAACGCGCCTCGCTTTGACAACATCATGCTGAAGACCAAGACGGTCGGGGCCGAGGCGACGAAAGACGGCATCAAGGTCACGTTTGAAGGCGAAGCTGCGCCGAAGGAGCCGCAGCTGTACGACCTGGTGCTGCAGGCCGTGGGCCGCAGCCCCAACGGCAAGAAGATTGGTGCCGACAAGGCCGGCGTGGCCGTGACCGACCGCGGTTTCATCAACGTCGATATCCAGATGCGCACCAACGTGCCCCACATCTTTGCCATTGGCGACATCGTGGGCCAGCCCATGCTGGCGCACAAGGCGGTGCACGAAGCGCATGTGGCCGCCGAAGTGGCCGCAGGCGAATTGCAGGGCGACAAGGCCCTGGCCAGCGCAGCGTTCAACGCCCGTGTGATCCCGAGCGTGGCCTACACCGACCCCGAGGTTGCCTGGGTCGGCCTGACCGAGGACCAGGCCAAGGCCCAGGGCATCAAGGTCAAGAAGGGACTGTTCCCGTGGAACGCCTCAGGCCGCGCCATTGCCAACGGCCGCGACGAAGGCTTCACCAAGCTGCTGTTTGACGACAGCCCCGAAGCGCATGGCCACGGCAAGATCCTGGGCGGTGGCATCGTGGGCACCCATGCGGGCGACATGATCGGCGAGATCGCGCTGGCGATTGAAATGGGCGCCGACGCCGTGGACATCGGCAAGACCATCCACCCCCACCCCACCCTGGGCGAGAGCATCGGCATGGCGGCAGAGGTGGCGCACGGCAGCTGTACCGACGTGCCGCCAGCCAAACGTTGAGCCTGAAGGGCTTGCGCTTCAGCGCAAGCCCGCGTTGGCGCGCGTGCGCAGCCCAAGCCACAGAAGTGCGCCCGCAATCAGCACCACAGCGCTCAGGATGACCACCTGGGGTGTGCCAAATGCTTCAAACACGCCCAGCGTGATGTCGCCGATGTACAGCACGATGTAGGCTGCCAGTGAGACGGCCAGCACCGGTACAGCGGCCTTGCGGCGCAGCAGCAGCGCGGCGCTGCCCAGCACGCCACCAAACACCCCCACGGCAAACGCCGCGCCCATCCATGCCGGCAGGCCGGCGTACAGCGTAGCCTGGGCTTGAGTCATGCCGCCGCGCACCAGGGCGTCCACATTCGCGCCGGCGGTGGACAGGTACTGCACCATGCCAAAAACGTTCCAGACAAGCCCCAGCCCTGCGGCGAGCCAGAACCATTTCTGAAGGGGTGGTGCGGCGGGCGTGGGGGGCGTATTGGTCATTCGCGGGCTCCTGGATAGTGGGGGATGCCGCGATTGTTGTGAATTTGCCGCCGTGGGCTCAATGACATTTGTCAATGCGCCCGGGTGGTGGTGCCGCCAGTGGCTCAGGCTTTGCCCTTGAGGCGGCTGTAGGTTTCCTGCGATATCCCCAGGTACGACGCCAGCAGCTTGCTGGACACGCGCGCGAGCAGCTGCGGCCGGTGGGTGGCGACCCAGCGGATTTTCTCCAGCGCGCTGAGCGACACCAGGGCATTGACCCGTTGAACAGACCCGGCATGCGAGGCCTCCAGGATCTGCTGGTAGACCTGCGCAAACGGCGGCGCCGTGGTGAGCAGCGTCTGGAAATCCGACAGGTGGATGGCCAGCAGTTCGGTGTCTTCAATCGCCCGGATATTTTCCGAGGCCGGCACCCGCTGGCTGAAGCTGATGAGTTCAGAGCACCAGCTGTCTTCCAGCACGAAGTCGCGCGTGGTCTCGTTGTAGCTGGAGTCGTACACATACACCTGCAGGCATCCCGATGCGACGTACCAGACGTGGTTGCAGACCTCACCCTGGCGCAGCAGTTGTTCCCCGCGCGCCATGCGCACCGGTCGGAAATGGCCCAGCACCGCATCCAGCTGGCCGGTGTTGTCACCCAGGCGGACGGTGAGGTGTCTGCGAAGCAGGTCGATCATCAGGTAGCGGGGTGTTCAGGTCCGGCCTGCGGTGCAAACGACCTAGGCCGTCATGGCCTGAATCAGGCGCCAGTGCGCCGGCTCTACCGGCATGACCGAAAGTCGGTTGCCACGCTGCAGCAGCCGCATGTCAGCCAGGGCTGGTGTGGCGCGCAGCTCGGGCAGGCCCAGCAGGCGTGTCTTGCGTACCGCCTGCACGTCCAGCAGCAGCCAGCGGGGGTCTTCGGGCTTTGACTTGGGGTCGTAGTAGGGCGACTTCGCATCGAACTGTGTCGGGTCGGGCCGGGTGCCCGAAGCCACCCGCGCAATGCCCACCACGCCCGGCTGCGGGCAGCTGGAGTGATAGAACAGCACACCGTCGCCCACCTTCATGGCATCGCGCATGAAGTTGCGCGCCTGGTAGTTGCGCACACCCGTCCAGGGCACCGTGGCTTTGGGGGCGGCGAGTGCGTCGTCGATCGAGCATTCGTCGGGCTCGGATTTCATCAACCAGTACTGGGTCATGGGCGCATTTTCCACGAGGTCCCGTGTCATGGGCGCACACCAGGCGTTTCCAGCGGCATGCCCATGGCGCGTGACGCCAGGTACAGCTCCAGCTCGGCCATCTCCACACTGTGCGCCGCCAGCGGTTCGGCCCGCACGCCGGTCATGCAGCCGCGCAGGCGGCGCGGCAGCGAACCCACGGCTTGCCATTCCAGCCGGTACAGCGGGTAGGCCGTGGCGTGTCCCTGCGGGATGATGCTGCCGCCCAGGCGCAATCCCGCGCGATCGTCATGGCACTGCGCGCACGACAGGTTGAGCTGGCCGATGCGGGTGCGGTACAGCTGTTCGCCGCGCGCACGAAACGGTGCGAGCCGCGCGTCATCCGGCACGGCTATCGGTGCGCCGCGCGACTGGTGGGCCACCCAGGTTTCCAGCGCCAGCAATGGTTGGCTTTCAGGCGTGAAGGCAGGGGCCTGCTGGTGACGCTCGCGGCACAGGTTGATGCGGTGCGACAGGCTGACGGGTCGGTTGAGTACCACGTCGAATGCCGGATAGCGTGCCGCCGTGCCGCGCAGGCTGGCGCTGGTGTGGCAGGCGATGCAGGCCTTGCTTTGCGGCAGCGGGGGGCGCTGGAACAGGGCCTCGCCTTCGGCTACCCAAAGCATGGCTGGGTTCTGGCTGTCGTCGCGCTGCATCGCCTGGGTGGCGGGTCGCATGTCTTCATAGCCGGAACGGCGGGCGTCTTTTGCCGTTTGCGCCCAGCCTGATGTTGCCGCCAGCAGCAGCACGACGCTCAGCACAGCCCTCATGTGACAGTGATCGCCACGCGTTCGGTGTGCGCAAAGCCGTTGTCCCCTTCCCAGCGGAATTCGAGCGTGCCGCTTTGCGTGGCTACCGTGTGGAATGCGATGTACGGGTTGGCCGAGATGGCGGGGTACAGGTCTGCCGCAAACACCGTTTCGCCGTCGTAGCGGCAACTGAAGCGCTGGATGATGTCGCGCGGCAGCCGCTTGCCGTCGGCGCCGGGGCGGTAACCGGTCTCCATCGGGTGGCCGATGGTCACCCGGATCTCGATCACTTCGCCGCGCCGCACGGTCTTGGGCATGTTGATGAGGGTGCGTACGGTCATTGGGGCACATCACCTTCGATGCAGGCCGCCAGCGTCACGATCACATCCACGGTCTGCTGCCAGTGGCTGCCGTCTGACAGCCGCGCCACCGCCACCAGCTTCTGCGAGGTGGCCAGGCGGATGCGTGTGGCCACCTCGGCCTTGCCCGCGCGCGGGCCCAGCGTGGCCTGGATCACCTCGCGTTGTGGGTTGCGCTCGTTGAACACGGCGATGGCCGCCACATGGTCCGCCGCCGTCATGGGCGAATCGACTGACACGGTCATGGGCACGGTGTTGCCGTTGTCCACGAGCTGCGCAATGTCCAGTTGCACGCGGCCATTACGTACCGGGGCGCCGCCGGCGAACTGGCGCACGGCTGCCGCCAGTTCGTCGGTCTGCGCCAGGACAGGGCGCCATGTGACCCAGCCTGCCAGCGCGGCGCCGGTGTACAGGGCCTGACGGCGTGTGGTGTTCATTGCAGCGTCACCAGGTAAGCCACCACGTCTTCAATCTGCTGTGCGCCCAGGATGGGCTGGCCGCTGAACGCGCGGTTCACTTGCGCCAGGCCACCGGTGTGGTGATAGGGCGGCATGAGCGAATCCGGGTTGACCTGGCGCGAATCGGCCATGCGCAGGCGTAGCTGCGCGGCTGTCAGGCGTTTGCCTGCGCCGTCCAGCGGTGGCGCCAGGTTGCCCTGGAAGCGCTCTTCGGGAATGGGGCCGCTGTGGCACAGCAGGCACAGGCCCTGCTGGCGGCTGGCGACGATGGCGCGTCCGCGTTGCGCATTGCCTGGCTCTGCGGTCAGCGGCTGTGCAATGCCATCACCCGTTGCCTGCCACGGCACAACCTGCGCCGCTGCAGGGGCTGCAACCCAGGCAGACAGCGCACATGCCAGGGGCAGGGCAACACGGTGCATGGCCATCAGGCGCGTTTGAGGCTCTGGTCCTTCAGCGGCAGGTCGCGTATGCGCTTGCCCGTGGCCGCGTAAATGGCGTTCAGCACCGCCGGCGCCGCCACCGCAATGGTGGGTTCACCCACGCCGCCCCAGAAGCCGCCGGACGCCACCACGATGGTTTCCACCTTGGGCATGTGGCGCATGTGCATCACGGGGTAGGTGCTGAAGTTGTCCTGCTCGATGCGCCCGTCTTTCACCGTGCAGGAGCTGAACAGTGCCGCCGACAGGCCGTAGACAAACGAGCCCTCGACCTGCGCCTCGATCTGCTGCGGGTTCACCGCGTAGCCGGGGTCGGTGGCGGCCACGATGCGGTGGATGGTGAGCTGGCCTTCGGCGTCGACAGACACCTCGGCGCAAGCCGCCACGTAGCTGCCAAAGCCGTGGGTCTGGGCCAGGCCGCGGAACACTTTCTGTCCGTTCACATCCGGCGCGGGCGTGCCCCATTTGACGCGCTCGGCCACGGCGTTCAGCACGGCCAGGTGCTTGGGGTGCTTGTCCATGAGCTTGCGGCGCAAGGCCAGCGGGTCCTGCCGGGTGGCCGCCGCTACTTCGTCCAGGAAGCACTCCAGATACACCGTGTTCTGGTTCAGGTTGACGCCGCGCCAGAAGCCCGGCGGCACATGCGGGTTGCGCATGGCATGGTCCACCAGCAGGTTGGGGAAGCTGTAGCCAATGGCCGCCTCGGGCCCGCCGGCGTTCAGGCCCTGGAACGCCACCGGGTCCATGCCGTTGCGGATGTTCTGCGGGAACACACCGGCCAGGATGGACTGGCCCGCAATGCGCATGTGCAGTGCGGTCACGTTGCCCTGCGCGTCCAGCCCTGCCGTCAGTTTGCACTGCGTGACGGGGTGGTAGCGGCCGTGCAGCATGTCTTCTTCGCGGCTCCACAGCAGCTTGACCGGCACACCGGGCATCTGCTTGGCGATCTCTACCGCCTGGCGAACCCAGTCGTGCACCGCGCCGCGCCGGCCGAAGCCGCCGCCCAAGTGCAGCTTGTAGACCTCGCATTTGGCGGCGGGCAGGCCTGATGCTTCAGACGCCGCCGCCAGTGCGGCCTCGCCGTTTTGCGTCGGGGTCCACACTTCGCAACGATCTGCTGTGTATCTGGCCGTCGCGTTCATGGGCTCCATGGTCGCGTGGTTCTGGTGCGGGTACGAATACACGGCCTCCACCTTGCGCGCCGCCGATGCCAGCGCTGCCTTGGCATCTCCGTTGCTGTTGCCCACGGCGGCTTCCGGTGCGTCCAGCGCGGCTTTCAGCACCTTGGCAAATTCTTCGCTCGAGGCGTTGGCGTGTTCGCCCAGGTCCCATTCAATGGGCAGCGCGTCCAGCGCGGTCTTGGCGCGCCACCAGGTGTCGGCCACCACGGCCACGGCGCTGTCGCCCACGCGCACCACTTTCTTCACGCCGGGGCGCTTCTCGATGGCGGCGGCGTTGAAGCTTTTTACCTTGCCGCCAAAGACAGGGCAGTCCTTGATGGCGGCGTTCAGCATGCCGGGCAGTACCAGGTCGGCGCCATAGATCTGCTTGCCTGTTACCTTGTCCACCGTGTCCAGGCGTGCCAGCCGCTTGCCGACCAGCTTCCAGTCCTTGGGATCCTTGAGCGCCACATCGGCGGGCGCCGTGAGTCTGGCCGCCGCATTGGCCACCTTGCCGTAGGTGGTGGTGCGGCCTGTGGGCGTGTGGGTGATGACGCTGTTGGCCACGCGGCATTCGGCTGCGGGTACCTTCCATTCGTTCGCCGCAGCCTGTACCAGCATTGTGCGCGCCACGGCGCCGCCCTTGCGTACATAGTCGTGCGACTCGCGGATCCCGCGGCTGCCGCCGGTGGAAAAGTTGCCCCAGGCCCGGTTGCGCGCCAGGTTCTGACCGGGTGTGGGGTATTCGGTGGTGACTTTCGCCCAGTCGCATTCAAGCTCTTCGGCCACCAGTTGGGCCAGGCCCGTCAACGTGCCCTGGCCCATCTCGGAGCGGGCAATGCGGATGACCACGGTGTCGTCCGGACGCACGACGACCCATGCGTTCACCTCGGGCAATGCCGCGTTCTGACCCTGCGCCACGGCCACGCCGGCAAACGGCACATGGAAGCTGACGACGAGACCGCCGGCTACGGCGGTGGAAAGGAAAGTGCGGCGGGAAACTGCAACGGTGTTCATGTTGTGCTCCCGTCGGTGTGCTGGATGGCCAGGCCGGCCGTCTTGGTGTTGCCGCCGGCGGCTACCACCTTGATGGCTGCGCGGATGCGGTTGTAGGTGCCGCAGCGGCAGATATTGGTGATGGCCTCGTCAATGTCCTTGTCGGTGGGCTGCGGCTTGTCGCGCAGCAGGGCCGTGGCCGTCATGACCATGCCGCACTGGCAGTAGCCGCACTGCGGCACGTCCAGCGCCACCCAGGCCTTTTGCACCGGGTGCGAACCATCGGGTGACAGGCCTTCGATGGTGACGATCTTCTCGTTGGCGCCAACGGTGGACACCGGCCGCACGCAGCTGCGTGTGGGTACGCCGTCGATATGGACCGTGCAGGCCCCGCAGGCGGCAATGCCGCAGCCGTATTTGGTGCCCGTCAGGCCCAGCTGCTCGCGCAGCACCCACAGCAGCGGCGTGTCGCCCTCTGCCTCGAAATCGCGCACAGCGCCGTTGACATTGAGCTTCGCCATACCTAGTTGCTCCTGAGTTGGAATTGCAATGGGGACCGGGAACGCGAACGGATGTTACGCGGCTATTCGTTGTCTTGCACAGCGGAATTGAATGGACGGGAAAACACCGTTCATGGCATCCGGGGTGCATCGCAGAATTGACTGAACAAGAGGAGTGCCCGCCATGCCCGTTAGTTCCATTTCGCGCCGCCGTTTTGCGCAGGCCGCCGCCGGTGCCGCAACCACCGTCGGCTTGCCGCTGCTGGCGCAGGGTGCGTGGCCGTCGCGGCCCATCCGCATCGTGGTGCCGTATACGCCAGGCGGGTTCACCGACCAGATGGCGCGCATCGTGCAGATCGGTCTGCAGAAGAGCCTGAACCAGACGGTGACGATTGACAACAAGCCCGGCGCCAACAGCATCATCGGTGTGGACGCGGTGGCCAAGGCGCCAGCGGACGGCACTACGTTTGGCGTGGTCATTGCCGCCTATGCAGCCAACACCACGCTGTACCCCAAGCTGCCCTACGACCCGAAGAAGGACCTGGTGGGCGTGTCGCTCATGGGTGTGTCGCCGCTGCTGGCGGCGGTGAACAACGACGCGCCGTTCAAGACAGCACGCGAAATGATCGAGTACGCCCGCCGCAACCCTGGCAAGGTCAGCTTTGGCTCATCGGGCAATGGCTCTGCCGCGCATTTGACGAGCGAGCTGCTCAAGGCCATCACCAAAACCTACATGGTGCATATCCCGTACCGGGGTGCCGCGCCCGCGCTGACCGATTTACTGGGCGGCCAGATCCAGCTGTTCTTTGACGCGGCCACCGGCCTCATCAATCCCGGCAAGCAGGGCAGGGTACGGCTGATCGGCGTGTCGGCCGACCGCCGCCTGCCGGCGGCGCCCGACGTGCCTACCTTCATCGAGCAGGGCTTTGCGGGCTTCACCGGCAGCACCTGGGCCGGCATGCTGGCGCCGGCGGGCACACCGCGCGAGATCGTCAAGCGCATGTCGGACGAGGTGGCCAAAATCATCCGCAGCGACGAAACGCGCGCGCGGCTGGACACCATGGGAACGTTTGCTGCGGGCGGCACGCCGGAAGAGTTCGATGCCTTCGTTGCAGCCGAGACGGCCAAGTGGGCCAAGGTGATCAAGGACGCCGGGGTCAAGCCCGACTGATGCAGGCTGCCCGGCTCAGCGCGCGGCGGTCTGGTTGTCGGGTGTGTTTGTGCTGACGCGGCGCGCGCCGTCAAAGCGGCGGGCCCAGTAGTTCACGCCCATGTCCTCGACCCGCACTTCAGCGCCGGGTTTGGGGGAATGGATGAATTTGCCGTTACCCACATAAATGCCCACATGGCTGAAGGCACGGCGCATGGTGTTGAAGAACACCAGGTCGCCCGGCTGCAGGTCTTTTTTGTCGATGGTCTGGGTGGCGGCGGCCTGTTCATTGGCCCTGCGGGGCAGCACCAGGCCGATGGTCTGCTCGTACATGGCTTTCACGAAGCCGCTGCAGTCAAACCCGGTTTCCACGGAATTGCCGCCACGCCGGTAAGGAACGCCCAGGAACCCCATGGCGGTAACCACCAAGTCAGACGCCCGGTCGGTCACGTTGTGGCGGACTTCGTCCAGGCGTTTGAACAGGCCTTTTTCGGCCATGAACTGGGTCATGTCGTCTTCAGCGGGGGCGCCCGGTGCGGCGTGGGCACCGGCACAGGCAAGAAGAAGAACGCACAACCATTTGGACATGGGGAGCGAGGTTACTGGCCCGCAATCTAGAAGTCAAGTTAGATTTCTTCGCTAAGTCATTGATTTACATTGAGTTCGTCAACTCATTTTCAAGAAAGATGTAACGCTGGCCAAGGTGGGTGCAACCCGGAAGACGGCAGCCCGTCTAAAGTCGTCAGCTGTTGCCCACACTAAAAAAGGAAATCAGATGCTCAAGACGCTGCTGTTTGTCGTGGCAGGCGCGCTGGCCGGCGCAGCGGGTGCGCAGACTTTTCGGGTTGAGACCGTGGCGGGCCAACTTGAGAATCCGTGGGCGGTGGCCTTTTTGCCCGAAGGCCGTTTTCTCGTGACCGAGCGGGCGGGGCGGCTGCGGGTGATTGAACCCGACGGTAGATCCAGCGAGCCCGTCGCTGGCTTGCCCGCGTTGCAGGCAGGCGGACAGGGTGGCCTGCTGGACGTAATAACCGACCGGGCGTTTGCCGGCAACCGCATGCTGTACCTGTGTTTCACCGAGCCGGGGCCGGGCGGTGCGGGCACGGGGCTGGCCAGCGCCCGGCTGAGCACTGACATGAAGCGGCTGGAGAACATGAAAGTCATCTTCAGCCAGAAGCCCAAGGTGGGCGGAGGCAACCATTTTGGCTGCCGCATCGTCGAGGGGCGGGACGGCACGCTGTTTTTGACGCTGGGCGACCGCTACAGCCAGATGGCCAATGCGCAGACGCTGGACAACCACCACGGCAAGGTGGTGCGCATCAACAAGGACGGTACCGTCCCCAGGGACAACCCCTTCACTGGCCGCGCGGGCGCGCTGCCGGAAATCTGGAGCTACGGCCACCGCAACATGCAGGGCGCCGCGCTGTCGCCCGACGGTGTGCTGTGGACGCACGAGCACGGCCCGCAAGGCGGCGACGAGATCAACCTGCCCAAGGCCGGCGCCAACCATGGCTGGCCCGTGATCACGTATGGTGAAAACTACGGCGGCGGAAAGATCGGCGACGGGCAGACGGCCCGCGCCGGGATGGAGCAGCCGCTGCATTACTGGGTGCCGTCCATTGCCCCGTCTGGCATGACCTTCCTGACCAGCGACCGGTACGGCGCCGGGGTGAAAGGCAACCTGTTTGTGGGTTCGCTGAAGTTCCAGTACCTCAACCGGATTGAGCTGGCCGGTGGCAAGGTCGCGCGCGAACACAAAATCGACATTGGCCAGCGGGTGCGCGACGTGCGCCAGGGCCCCGACGGCTTGTTGTATGTACTGACCGACAGCAGCGCCGGCCGCCTGCTTCGGCTTGTGCCCTGAGGTGAGCCGCGCGCGGCGTCAGGGCTTGATCAGGCCCTTGCGCACCGCGTACAGCGTCAGGCTGGCAATGTCGCTCAGGTGCAGCCGCTCCATGATGCGGGCACGGTGCACGTCCACGGTTTTGGGGCTCAGGCCGAGTTCAAAAGCGATTTCCTTGGAAGCTCTGCCTTGGGCGATCAGGCGCAGGATCTCGATCTGCCGCTCGGTCAGCTCGTCGCTCACGGTGGGCTCCGAGGGTTGCAGCAGGCGCTGGGCAATCACGGGGCTGAAGTACGTGCCTGTGGCCATGACGCTGCGGATCGCCTGTTCCAGCTCAAAGGGTGGCGCGTCCTTCATGAGGTAGCCGCAAGCGCCACTGGCCACGGCGCGCTTGACGAAGTCAACGGTGTCGTACATCGACAGCACCAGCAGTTTCACCTGCGGTCGTGACTTGTGCAGGTGGGCAATGGCGGCGATGCCATCCATGCCGGGCATGGAGATGTCCGTCATCACGACTTCGGGCTCCAGCTCTTCAGTCAGCGTGATCAGTTCCTGGCCGTTGCGCGCTTCGGCAATGACCTCCACGTCCTTGAGCATGGACAGCAGCGCCTTGATGCCCGAGCGCACCAGATCATGGTCGTCGGCAAGTACAACCCTGACAGGTTTTGTGGCGGCAGCAGCGTTCATCCGTACCCCTTTGGTGGCTATCTGGTTTTCTTCGCTCATAGTACAGCGCGCAACACAACGCCGCGCCCCGGTTTAGTACGGATGCTCAGGCGCCCGCCTGCGAGCTCGGTGCGCTCGATCATGCCGTACAGCCCCACGTTGCGTTCGCTGGGCTGGCCGTCCAGGATGTCGGGTTTGTCAAAGCCCACGCCGTCATCCGTGACGAGCAGACTGATGCGGTCTTCGGGCAGGAAGCGCAGGCGAACCTGCACCATGCTGGCGCCGGCGTGCCGCACGACATTGGTCATGGCCTCCTGCACCAGCCGCACGACGACTGATGCCGTCTCGCGCAGCGGCTTGGGTTCTGTGCCGCGGCTGGTCACCTGCCATGCCAGGCCGGCAGGCTCGGCAATGCGCTGGGCGGCCGACTGTACGGCCGCCACCAGGCCCAGCAGGTCCAGCTGGGCCGGCCGCAGCGAAAACGACAGCGTGCGGACCTGGTTCACGGCCTCCTGGGCCATCTGCATCGCGGTTTCGGTGAAGGCTGTGGCACCCGCCGCGTCGGCACAGCGGCGTGCCGCGTGCAGGTGAATCATCATGCCGGTGAGCGTCTGGCCCAGTACGTCATGCAGTTCACGTGAAATCAGGGTGCGCTCGCGCTCCTGCGCCACCACCAGGCGCGCTGACAGCACCCGAAGCCGCTGGTTGGCGCCCTCTATTTCCTGGGCCATGCGTTCGCGCTCGACAAGCCGGGCGCGTTCGGCCATCACGCGGTCAATGATCTGGGGCAACGTGCCCAGCTTGTCTTTGGTGAGGTAATCCTTGGCACCGCAGCGCAGCACATGCACTGCGGCTTCCTCGCCAATGGCGCGCGTGACCACCACCAGCGGCAGGGTACTGCGCCGGGCCATGAGCAACTGCAGCGCCGCATAGGGCGAGAACCGGGGCAGGTTGTAGTCGCACAGGATCACGTCAACTTCGGTGTTCAGGGCCTGGGCGAATGCCTCGGCTTCGTCCACACGCTGCATCAGGTACCGGCGGCCCGGGTCGGCACGCTCCAGCGCCAGGCCCATGAGCTCCATGTCGTCCGGGCTGTCTTCAACGCACAACAGGCGAATGGTTTGTGGGGTGTCTGGTGAAGGGGTTGTCACGTGTGTTCAGCGGCCGGAAGTTGGCCCAGTTTATCCGGGCTGCCATGCGTGCGACAAGGTGGGCAATACATTCTTCCTACGGTGTGCGCCCGCTTGACAGCCGTGCGGCATTGGCGACACTGCAAGAGGCGTCGTATGAAAAAGGTCGCCGATCACGGACGCCAGAGCCGTGACGGCGTGGCGGGTTCATCCAGTGAGCCCGGGTGTGAGCCGACAGGGAACCTGATGGAACGAACATTCGGGCTGCGTGCAGCCCTGATACTGCTTGTGCTGATTGCAGTGGTGCCGGTGTTTGGCGTGGTGATCCAGGCCTCTGTGGCCGAGCAGGCCCAGCGGCTGGAGCGGGCGCAGGCCAGCCTGCGCTCGCTGGTGGGCCTGGCGGCGGCGCACCAGGAACAATACATCGAGGGCGCGCGCCAGATGCTCACCGCCGTAGCGTTGGCCCCGCCCGTTTTTCGCGGCACGCCCCAGGAATGCGAAACGTATTTCCGTACGCTGGAGCAGCGCTACCGGCGCTACGCCAACTTCGGCCTGCTG
>CALRZF020000062.1:0-13508 GCA_943372585.1 Ramlibacter sp. 2FC
GGGGCCACCCGCGGCCCCCTCAAATTCGCGCAGCGAACCAGGCGCGTGCGTCGTCGCAGTCCTTTGCGATGCCGGTTGTCAGGGCATCCAGGCTGTCGTACTTCAGCTCGTCGTGCAGTTTGTGCAGCAGTTCCACGCGGATGATTTTACCGTACGCTCCCTCCGCACCCAGTGCGTCAGGCCATTGGAGGCAATGGGTCTCCAGAAGCACTCGGCCGCCGTTCACGTCGTTGGGGTCCAGCGACGGGCGGATGCCCAGGTTGGCAACCCCCTGCAGCGGCTGGCCCAGGCCGTGGACCAGGACGGCGAATATGCCGCTGGCGGCAGGCTTCCAGTGCGAAAAACGCAGGTTCAAGGTCCGCATCCCCATGGGATGCTGCGCATCCTGACCGAGCGTGCGGCCCAGTTTGCGGCCATGCACCACATGGCCGCTGATGCTGTAGGGCCGGCCCAGCAGCGCCGCAGCGTCCGCCATGCGGCCCTGGCCCAGCGCGTCGCGCACGGCGGAGCTGGACACACGCAGGCCGTGCACCTCGTAGCTGTTCATGCGGGCCACATCGAAGCCGGCCACGCCGCCGGCCGCGTCCAGCATGGCGTAGTCGCCCGCGCGTTTGGCGCCGAAGCGGAAGTCGTCGCCCACCAGCACGTATTTCACGCCCAGGCCGCGTACCAGCACATCGTCAATGAACGACTGGGGCGCGCGCGATGACAGTGCCGCGTTGAACGGCAGCACGATGCACTGGTCCACGCCGCACTGCGCCAGCTCGGACAGCTTGTCGCGTAGCGTGGCAATGCGCGCAGGGGCCAGTTCGGGCTTGCGCGCCACGGCGGCAAAGTAGTCGCGCGGGTGGGGCTCAAACGTCATGACACAACTGGGCACGCCGCGGTGCAGTGCCTCGTTTTTGAGCAAGGCCAGCATGGCCTGGTGGCCGCGGTGCACGCCGTCGAAATTGCCGATGGTCAGCGCGCAGGCCGGCGCCAGGCCCGGATGGTTGAAACCTCTGTAGATGCGCATGAAGCCCGGATGTTGGTATCTTTTTGATAGCAACCGCTGCAAGCCCGGCCAATGCCGGGCGTTGATGCGGTGCAGTGCTGTCACGAAAACAGGGTATATTGTGCTGCACATCGCCCCACGGTGATGCGCTGGTCTGCTTAACGGTTTTTCATCCCAGATGGAGGCGTGTTTTGAAGGTCTTGAAGCTGTCTGCCCAAGGTTTGCCCCAGTCGTGGATATCGCTGGAACAGGCCGTGCTGCATTACGCAGCCGAAGAAGTGCGCTGGGAGGTCGGCGCCGAGGTGGCAGTATTCAGGGGCGGGCATAACGCGCTCACCGGCCAGCAGTCGGTCATCACGGTCAGCAGCATCATCGGCACCAAGGGCGTGCCCAACATCAATCCGTTTGACCTCAAGCCCGGCCTGACCAACAGCAAGCTGTTTGCACGCGACCGCAACGTCTGCGCTTACTGCGGCAATCATTTTCATGAAGAAGAGCTCACGCGTGAACACATCATTCCGTTCGCGCAGAACGGGCGGGATCACTGGATGAATGTGGTGACGGCCTGCCGCGCCTGCAACCACCGCAAGAGCAGCCGCACACCGGAGCAGGCCCACATGCCGCTGCTGTACGCGCCTTATGTGCCCAGCTTGTGGGAGGACTTCATTTTGCGCAACCGCCGCATCCTGGCGGACCAGATGGAGTTCCTGATGGCGCATCTGCCGCGAAGTTCACGCCTTCATACCTAAGAGGTCAGCGCGCCGGTGGGCCAGCTTGACGTCGCCCTACGGGACGCCCGTGGCAGTGACGTCGCACAATAGAACGAACGTAGCGGTGCTGTTGGCCGGAAACGGCGATACGGGAATCCCGGTGTTCTGGAATGTCGCCAGCGAAAGCGGTGGTGTTGGACAACTGGCACCGCCCGCCGTCGTACAAGCCACGGCTGTACAACTTAACCCCGTAGCCACGGCGTCTGCGACCAGTGCACCATCTGCCGCAGCAGGCCCGAGATTGGCGACAGTGATCGTATAGGAGGTGGTACTGCCCGGGACAAAGGTCGGGGTGTTGTTGGTCTTGGCAATCGTCAGCGTCGTTTTGGGGATGATGCTGAGAGTGACGGTAACACTGTTGTTGGCCGCGTTCGAATCAGTGGATGGCGCTACCGCCCCCATGGTCGCTGTATTCTGGAAGGTACTGGCGACGTTGGTGACGCTGGCGCGAGCTTCTATGACGACGATGCAAGTGGAACCCACAGGCGCTGCGGTTCGTGTGCCAGTGACTTGGGTGCGTGCGCCCACCACTGCGCTTCGCGTTGTACAGGTACCGCCGCCGCTGGAGGTGGCGGTGATACTTAAAACCGGTGTAATCAACGTGGGCATCACGTCGATGAACGTAACGGTGCCGGCTCCGGTGGAGCCTGCACCATTCACGATCGTCAAGCGAAACTGGACTGTATCCCCCAGCGGAACCGATATCGGGCTGACGTCAAAGGAGGCTGAGCCGGTACGTTGTTCCTTGATGATCGAAAAATCATTTACTGCCACCTGGAACTGCGCCTGGGCCTGCGCGGCATTGCTTCCGGCCGTTGTACTCAGGCTGCCTGCGGGTATGGTGTTCAGATAACTCCCCGCCGCCGCCGCCCGCACCTGGAACGAAATGGTGCAGCCGCCCGCGGGTATGCGGCTGCCAGCCGACATCACCATGTTGCTGCCGCTTGCCACGGCCGTGACAGTATTGCCCGCGATGATGCAACTGCCCGAGAGCGCTGGCGTGGTGTTGACCAATAGCCCGGCAGGCAGCGTGTCGGTCAACGACCTGTTCATCCAGATCGGAACGCTGTTCGTGTTGCTGATGGTGATCAGGGCCGTGGATGTGCCGGGTGCAGCTGCCCGGAACGTGGGGCTGAACGACTTCGACACTGAGGGTGCTGCAGGAGTGTCCGTGCAATTGCCCATGTCGCCCAAAAGATAGCCCGTATCGGCCTGTACCAGAATGGTTGTGGTGCCTGTGGACAGGTTCACTTCAAAGGTGACGCTGGTAAAAGGCGCTGTCGTGGCGCCATTCAGACCACCCAGGTAAGTTCTTCCCGTCAGCGGATCGGTTGACACGGCGCCGACGTTCATGCCGTTGACGCCTGTCAGGCTCAGGGCGGGTGAATTGGTTCGCCCGAACGTGGCGCCTGGATTCAAGTCCAGTTGATGCAGCGTCGGCGGGTTGGTGTTGGAGATGATCCAGTTGGTGCCGCCGGCGTCAATGAAACTGTCACCGCTGCCGGCCAACGTCGGGGTAGCGCCGGCGGTGGTGCGGATTTGGGTCCAGGACGTCAGCGTCGCTGCAGTGGCGACGCTGATCTGTGCCACCGTCACGAAAGGACTGGTGCCACCCTCCGTCGCATAAATGAACAATGCGCCAGCCGCATCCGTGGTGCCGCCTAGCATGTTGCCGGCGGTTGCCGGCGCAGGGGGTGCCGGAATGGTGCCAATCAGTGTGGATGCCAGCGGGTTGGAATTGAGGTTGATGCTGTAGAGATTGCGCGTAGTCCGGTTGACGTAATACAGCAAACCGTTTGCAGACGAGCCGGCCAACGCGTTTCCGTTGCCAGTCAGGGTCAGCAAGGGCTGGGACCATTGCCCTGTTGTGGTGTTCAGGAAACGCAGCGCGCCAGTGGTGGTGGTGGGTTGGGCCACCCCCCAGATTGCAGTACACGCGGACTGTGCCCAGACGCTGGCAGGCAAAAAGCCCAGCAGCGACAGGATCAAGGCGACAAGAACACGAAAGTAGGCAGGCACGGCGGCGAGTGTAGCCCGAACAACCCGGGTGGCTTCATTTTGTTACAGAGGCCGCTGTTTAACCATCCAGCCTATGGGTTTTGCGCAACATGGCCTTTTCGCTGCCAAGTATTTGGCATATCTGTCGCGCAAAACCGTGGCGCTGGATCAGTAAGTCAGCTCCAGGATGGAGATATGGCCTTGCGCCGCAGGCCAGGCTTGGCCGGCAAGCCGTTCGCCATTGAACTCTGCCGTGACGCTGCGCGCAGCGTCCTGCAGTCTGATCCTTGAGCTCGCAACGCCGGCGCCCGGCGTGACGCCGGGCAGTGTGGCTTGTCCGTCCAGGCGCATGGTGTCGCGCGCCGGGTCAAAGTAGCCGCGCGGACGGGTGAAAGAGACCACGGCCCGGGCGTCCTTGTCGGCGTCGGTCAGCCTTTCCGCGCGCAGGTGAACAAGATCGCTGGAGCGGGCAAAGGGGCTGCGGTAGATGTGGGTTGTGGCGTACCCCGGCGCGCTGATGGCAAATTCGTAAGGAGCGCTCGCCTCGGCCGTGAAAGGGCCCCATTGGCCATCTGGGCCCACAGTCTTGCGGTGTACCGCAGCGCCGCGCCGCGCGCCGGTGGCTGGGTCGGTCGCATACACCTCTACCGTGGCGCCCGGCAAGGCCAGGTTGTTGCTGAAATTGCCGCTTTTCGGGTCAGCCGGGTTGACGCCCAGGCCGGTCACCTTGCCGTTAAGCACGGGGCGCGGCTCAGCCACAATGCCCGCCGCACGCGGGGTCTGGCCGGTAATGAAGCGATAGGCGGCATCAAATGCCGCCGGCGAGAACGAGGTTTCGCGGTGGTCGATGCGGGGGATCACCACATTGGTGGCGCCCTTGAGCTCCGGCCCGGCAAAGGTGACGCCGGTGGGTTTGCCGGCCATTCCGATCCACAGGCCATCCGGCTGGGCGAACTTGTCGTTGTTGTCGGAACGGATAGTCATCCATTTCACCGGCCCGGTGACTTCGTCGCCTGCGGCGTTTTTCGGCGCGTTCAGGCCTTTCAGGAAGGGCCCGGTGCCAGCGAACTCGTTGGCTTCGCGAAATCCGGGGATGGACCACACCCCATGGTTGGGCGTGCCGCCCAGGATGGCATGGCTCACCGTGGCAGCGCCGCCGCCGTTCTGGATGTAATTGCGAATGGCGTTGCCGCCGCGCGAGTTGCCCATCAGCACGACCTTGTCGGCGCCGGTGGCCTGGCGGACTTTGTCCACCTCGGCCTTCAGGTGCGCCATGTTCTCGGCTGCGGAGCTGCGCCCGGGCTGGGCCTTGCTGTCGTCGTCACGCGCCAGCGGGTAGGGCATGTCGATCGCGTGCAGGTGCGTACGCGGCCAGCCGTTGGACTCAAAGCGCCACAGCGTCGTCTGCCACAGCGCGGACGTGTCGCCGTTGCCGTGCACGAACACGATGGGCGGCACCTGCGCCACGGGCGGTTGAACAGCGCAACCGGCAGCCAGCAGCGCAGCTGGCAAGGCAAGAAAGAAACGACGCAAGATCATCGAGGAGGACTCCGGGGTCAGGCGAACACGCCAGCGGTGTCCTGCATTCTTGCGGAGACTTCACCCAGGTGGTGCAGGGTATCCCCGAAGGTCATCTCCAGCTGCGTGAGCTTCTTGAAGTAGTGGCTGCCGACGTATTCGTCCGTCACGCCAATGCCGCCATGCAATTGCACCGACTGCTGGCCGATGAAGCGGGCCGACACGCCCAGCTGGTACTTGGCACGGGCCAGCGCCTGGCGGCGCTCGTCAGCCGGGGCGTTGAGCTTCAGGCTTGCGTAGTAGCTCATGGAGCGTGCCAGTTCCAGCTGCATTTTCATGTCGGCCACGCGGTGGCGCAGCGCCTGGAAGCTGGAAATGACCACGCCGAACTGCTTGCGGGTGTTCATGTACTCCACAGTGATGGCCAGGGTCTTGTCCATCACGCCTACGCCCTCGGCGCAGGTGGCGGCAATACCGATGTCCACTGCGTGCTCCAGCGCCGTCAGGCCATCTGCGGTGACCAGCGTGGCAGGCGTGCCTGCAAAGCCGACTTCGGCCGCGCGGCTGCCGTCCTGTGTGGCATAGCCGCGGGTGGTGACCCCCTGCGCTGTGCGCTCCACCAGGAACATTGCCATCTTGCCGCCAGCCACGGCGGGCACCAGAAAGGCATCGGCCTGGTCACCCGCCGGCACCACGCTCTTGGCACCGCTCAGGGTCCAGCCGTCGCCGGCGGGGGTGGCCGTGGTGCTGCACACATCCAGGCGGTACCGGGCCTTGCGCTCCACATGGGCCAGCACCACCAGGGCTTCACCACTGGCAATCCTGCCCAGCCAGGCCCCCTTGACGGCTTGCTGCGCATAGCCGCCGATCACACCGCCGGCGATCAGGGTGTGGGCGAAAGGCTCCAGCACAATGCCGCGGCCCAGCTCTTCCATCACCACCATGCCTTCTACCGGGCCCATCCCCAGGCCGCCGTCAGCCTCGCTGACATACAGGCCGCACAGGCCCAGGTCGGCCAGCTCACCGTAGGCGGCGCGGTCAAAGCCGCCGGCCTTGGCGGCCTGGTAGCGGCGCTCGAAGGTGTAGCCCTTGTCCACCCACTTGCGCACGGCGTCGCGCAGCTGTTCCTGGTCGTCAGAAAAATCGAAATCCATGGCAATAGCTTTCTGTATTTGGTGGGCTCAGCCCAGAACCGTTTGAGCGACGATGTTGCGCTGCACTTCGTTGCTGCCGCCGTAAATGGTGGTCTTGCGCAGGTTGAAGAACCGTGACGCCAGCGGTGCGCAGTGGGCCGCGCCCACGTGGTCGCCCTGCCAACCGGCTTCCATGGCGTCCTGGATGAACGGCAGGCTGTAGGGGCCGGCCGCCAGCATCATGAGTTCGCTGTAGCGTTGCTGGATCTCGCTGCCGCGGATCTTGAGCAGGCCGGCAATGTCCAGCGAGTTCTTGCCTGACTTTTCGGCCGACAGCACGCGCAACACCAGCATTTCCAGCGCGACGATGTCGACCTCGAGCCTGGCGATCTCATCGCGAAAACGGATGTCGTCGTACACACCTTCGGCCTTGGCGATGCGCTTGAGCCGTTCCAGCTCGCGCTTGGAGCGGTTGACGTCCGCGATGTTGGTGCGCTCGTGGCTGAGCAGGTGCTTGGCGTAGGTCCAGCCCTTGTTCTCTTCGCCAATCAGGTTCTCGGCAGGCACTTCGACGTGGTCGAACCAGACCTCGTTCACCTCGTGGCCGCCGTCCAGCATGATGATGGGTCGCACGGTGACGCCGGGCGATTTCATGTCCAGCAGCAAAAAGCTGATGCCGGTCTGGGGCTTGCCCTCGGTGCTGGTGCGCACCAGGTTGAACATCCAGTCGCCGTACTGGCCCAACGTGGTCCAGGTCTTCTGGCCGTTCACGATGTACTTGTCGCCCTTGCGCTCGGCGCGGGTCTTGAGCGACGCCAGGTCCGAACCCGAACCGGGTTCGCTGTAGCCCTGGCTCCACCAGACTTCGCCGCTGGCAATGCCGGGCAGAAAGCGCTTGTGCTGCTCAGGCGAGCCAAACGCCATGATCACGGGCGCCACCATCACGGGACCAAACGGCACCACGCGGGGTGCGCCGGCCAGCGCGCATTCTTCTTCAAACAGGTGCTTTTGCACGGCGGTCCAGCCCGGGCCGCCGAACTCTTTGGGCCAGCCGTGGCCCAGCCAGCCCTTCTTGCCCAGGATCTTGGCCCAAGTCTGCAGGTCTTCGCGCGTCTGGTGCAGGTCGTTCAGCACCTTGTACGAAATGTCCTTGGGCAGGTTCTCGTGAACCCAGGCGCGAATGTCTTCGCGGAATTTCTGTTCTTCAGGGGTAAATGCCAAATCCATGAGGGTGTCTCCAGTGCGTTGCGAGTTTATGCACGGTCGTTCTATTTGTCGTGTCCGGGTTGCGACATCCCAAGCTGTTCAAGGACATTTTGCAGTGCAGAACGCAGCGTGGAGACCTCGTCTTCGAGCGTGCGGATGCGCGCTTCCAGTCGCCGGGTGTCGTCCATTGAGGTCCCCGCAGCAACGCTGGCGGCTGCGGGGGCTTCCATGTCCACCGGCCCGCACAGCAGATGGGCCCAGCGCTGCTCGCGCGCGCCGGGGGCGCGCGGCAGCTTGACCACCAGCGCACCGCCCTTGTCTTCGCTGCGGTTCTGCAACTCGTCCAGGAATGCGTCGACCGACGAAATGTCGGCAAAGCGGTACCAGCGTTCGCTGTTGATGCGCAGCTCGCCAGCCGTCTGCGGCCCGCGCAGCATCAACAGGCCCAGCAGCACGGCGGATTGCTCGGGCACGCCCACCACGCGCTGGAAGTTGTGCTCATAACGCGCCACGCGGCTGCCGCTGGATTCAAACACCAGGCTCAGCAGCTTGAGTGAATCCAGGGCGTCCTGCACCTCGGTCTCACCCAGGTTCATCAGCGGGTCGCGGCTGGTCTTCTGGTTGCAGCCCGACACCACCATGTTCAGGGTGAGCGGGTAACTATCGGGCACCGTGCGGGCTTTTTCCATCAGCGTGCCCAGCACGCGCGCCTCAACAGGGGAGAGGGATCGCAAAGTCATAATTCCGTCCGAATGAAAAACATCGTGATTCTGATCTCAGGCAGCGGCTCCAACATGGCAGCCATCGTGCGCACCGCGCAGCGTGACAACTGGCGCAAGGCCTTTGGCGCCCAGGTGGCGGCCGTCATCAGCAACCGGACGGACGCCCAGGGCCTGGCCGTGGCCCGCGAACTGCTGATTGCGACCGAAGTGGTAGACCACAAGCGCTTTGCCACCCGAGAGGCTTTTGACGCCGAGCTGGCAACCGTGATCGACAGGCGCCAGCCCGCCCTGGTGGTGCTGGCCGGATTCATGCGTATCCTGACGCCGGATTTTGTGGCGCGCTACGAAGGGCGCCTGGTCAATATCCATCCCTCCTTGCTGCCTGCGTTTGCCGGGCTCAACACCCATCAACGCGCCATTGACGCCGGCTGCAAGGTGGCCGGCGCAACCGTTCACCGGGTGACGCCTGAGCTGGACCACGGCCCGATCCTGGCGCAGGCCGCAGTGCCTGTGCTGGCCGATGACACGGCGCAAACATTGGGTGAGCGCGTGCTGAGCCAGGAGCACCTGATCTACCCGCGCGCCATTGCGGCGCTGCTGCGCGGCTCATGACCCGTCCACTCGGGCAAAACGGGGTTGGCGCACGCCGTCGATCACCACCTCTTCATTGAACATCGCGGCGGGGCGCACCCACAGGCCCTGCTCGCCATACAGGGCGCGGTACAGCGTCATGGGCTCCAGCGTTTCGCTGTGGCGAACGGTGCCGATCACTTCATAGGCCATGCCTTTGTAATGACGGTAGCGGCCAGGCGGGGTCTGGATCAGGCGGGGCAGTTCAGCGTTGCTCATGGTGCGTGCAGGTGAGGTGGGACAATACGGGCATGCATCCTAAAGCCCTGCTCGACGCCTGTGCCGAGCTCGTCGCGCTCACCCTGCGGTTTGAGCACCCCGCCGATTCCGTCGTTTCGCGTTACTTTCGCGATCACCGCTCCCTGGGCCCGCGCGAGCGCGCCACTCTGGCCGAAACCGTCTACACGGTACTGCGCAAAAAGCTGCTGTTTGACCACATGGCGCCGTCGGGCAGTGGGCCCAAAGAGCGCCGCCTGGCGATCCTGGGCTTTCACGGCCCGCGTGATTTCCTCAAAAGCGCCCTGACCGACCAGGAAAGAAACTGGCTTGACCAGTGCGACAGCATCAACCCGGCAGACCTGATGGAGCGGCACCGCCACAACCTGCCCGAATGGCTGGTTCAGCCGCTCAAGGAGCAGCTGGGCGATGGCTTCTGGCCGTTGGTGGACACCCTGAGCCAGAGCGCACCGCTGGACCTGCGCGTGAACGCACTGACAGCCAAGCGCCCAGAGGTGCAAAAGGAATTGAAGCAGGCCGGCATTGCGTCCCTGCCCACGCCGTACTCACCCTGGGGGCTGCGCATTGAAGGCAAGCCGCCATTGACCAAACTGGATGCCTTTGTCCGGGGCGCCATTGAGGTGCAGGACGAAGGCTCGCAGCTGCTGGCCCTGCTGCTGGACGCCAAGCGTGGCGAGATGGTGGTGGACTTCTGCGCGGGCGCTGGCGGCAAGACGCTGGCCATTGGCGCCTGCATGCGCAACACCGGCCGCCTGTACGCGTTTGACACGTCGGCCCACCGGCTGGACGCGCTCAAGCCCCGTTTGGCGCGCAGTGGGTTGTCCAATGTGCACCCGGCGGCCATCGCGCATGAGCGCGATGACCGCGTCAAGCGGCTGGCCGGCAAGATCGACCGCGTGTTGGTGGACGCCCCCTGCTCGGGGCTGGGCACGCTGCGCCGCAACCCGGACCTGAAATGGCGCCAGTCGCCCAAGTCCGTAGAGGAGCTCGTTGCCAAGCAGACCGCCATTTTGCAAAGCGCGGCCCGCCTGCTCAAGCCGGGCGGGCGGCTGGTGTACGCCACCTGCAGCGTGCTGCCCCAGGAAAACGAAGCCATCGCGCTGGCTTTCACAGCGGCGAACCCGGAATTCACGCCCTTGATGGCCGGCGACGTACTGGCACAGCTCAAGGTGGAGGCGGCGGCAGGACTTTGTAGTGGCGGTGAATCGGGCAATGCATTTCTGCGTTTGTGGCCGCATCTGCACTCAACTGACGGCTTTTTTGCGGCGATCTGGGTCCGCAACTGAGGCAAAAGCCCTGCCTCGACGGAAAAGGCGGGGTAAACCTTCGGTTATCCACAACTTATACAGTACCCCCGGCTTTAGAATGCTTGCAAACATTCCATAACAACACCATCTGGCGTCGTTACCTCTTTAGATTGAATTCAATGCTACTTCCTGACTGGGCCGTGCTGAACGCGGCAATCGACTGGCTGGCTCATGGCCTGTGGGACCTGACCTGGTGGCAGATCGTCCTTTACACCCTGGTGACCACGCACCTGACCATCATGGGCGTGACCATCTTCCTGCACCGTGCGCAGTCGCACCGCGCGCTGGAACTAGGCCCCATTCCCTCGCACTTTTTCCGCTTCTGGCTGTGGCTTGGCACCGGCATGGTGACCAAGGAATTCGTGGCGATCCACCGCAAGCACCACGCCAAGGTCGAGACCGAGGAAGATCCCCACAGCCCGCAGACCCGCGGCCTGAAAAAGCTGCTGCTGGAAGGCACCGAGCTGTACCGCGCCGAATCCAAAAACAAGGAAACCATGGCCAAGTACGGCTACGGCACGCCGGACGACTGGATCGAACGCAACCTGTACACCCGCTATTCGTGGCAAGGCGTTGGCCTCATGCTCATCCTGAACCTGGCCCTGTTCGGCGCCATCGGCCTGGCCGTGTGGGCTGTGCAGATGGCCTGGATCCCGGTCATGGCCACGGGCGTGATCAATGGCATTGGCCACTACTGGGGCTACCGCAACTTTGAATCCGCAGACGCCAGCACCAACGTGAGCATCTGGGGCATCATCATCGGCGGCGAAGAGCTGCACAACAACCACCACACCTATCCCACGTCGGCCCGTTTCTCGGTCAAGCCGTACGAGTTTGACATCGGCTGGATGTACATCAGCCTCATGCAGAAGATCGGTTGGGCCAAGGTCAAGAAGACACCGCCCAAGCTGCAACTGGGCGCCATCAAGCCCGTGGCAGACGAAAAGACGCTGGAGGCCCTGATCGCCAACCGCTATGAGGTGATGGCTGGCTATGCGCGCGAAATGCGCCGCGTCTGCAAGGCCGAGATTGATTCCATCAAGGCCAAACAAGGTGACCTGTCGTTGCTCAAGACCGCCAAACGCTGGCTGCACCGCGACGAAGAGAAAGTGCCCGCCACAGCGTTGCCGCAGCTGGCCCAGGCCCGTGCGGCTCACCCGGTGCTGGACAAGATGGTCACCATGCGTGAAGAGCTGCGCCAGATGTGGCTGAACACCAGCCACTCGCGCGAGCAACTCGCAGTCGACCTGCAGGCCTGGTGCCGCCGCGCTGAAGAAAGCGGCATTGCCCAGCTTCAACAATTTTCGATGAAGCTGCGCGCTGCTCACGCGTAACAACGCCCCCCGAAGCGGCCTTTGGCCGCCTCCCCCCAGGGGGCGCCATCAGCGGCCCGGCCAAGCCGGTTCCGCGATGGCACTGGAAGTAAAAAAGCCCCGCAATGCGGGGCTTTTTTGTGGGGCCTGGCTGAATTACTTCAGCTTGGTCTCTTTGTATTCCACGTGCTTGCGAGCCTTGGGATCAAACTTCATGATCGCCATTTTCTCAGGCATGGTTTTCTTGTTCTTGCTGGTGGTGTAGAAATGGCCGGTACCCGCAGTGGATTCCAGCTTGATTTTTTCGCGTCCGCCTTTGCTTGCCATGATGGTGCTCCTTCGGATTAGGCTTGACCGCGTGCACGCAGGTCTGCGAGCACGGCATCGATACCGTTCTTGTCGATCAGGCGCAGCGCGGCGCTCGAAACACGCAGGCGAACCCAGCGGTTTTCAGTCTCGACCCAGAAACGGCGGTATTGCAGGTTCGGCAGGAACCGGCGCTTGGTTTTGTTGTTGGCGTGGGAAACATTGTTTCCGACCATGGGGCCTTTGCCCGTAATGTCGCAGACGCGTGCCATAAGCACTCCTTGAAACCGGCCGTCACTCCCGTGAGGGCCTCACCTCGCCCTGACGGGGGCGGTAACCGGCCGGAAACTTGTGGGAATTCCAGCAAAGCCGACAATTATAACGCGGCCGGGCTTTTACTCCTGTTCAAGGAACCTTTGGGCATCGAGTGCTGCCATGCAGCCGGTGCCGGCGCTGGTGATGGCCTGGCGGTACACATGGTCCTGAACATCGCCTGCGGCGAAAACGCCAGGCACGCTGGTCATGGTCGCAAAGCCCTTCAGGCCGCTTTGGGTGACGATGTAGCCGTTTTCCATGGCCAGCTGGCCGTTGAAGATATCGGTATTCGGCGCATGGCCGATGGCGATGAAGCAGCCCTTGAGCGTCAGGTCTTCGGTCACGCCGGTTTGCGTGTGCTTCAGCCGCACGCCCGTCACGCCCGTGGAGTCGCCCAGCACCTCGTCCAGCGTCTGGAAGAGCTTCAGCTCGATCTTGCCGGCCTTGACCTTTTCCATCACCTTGTCGATCAGGATGGGCTCTGCCTTGAACTTGTCGCGCCGGTGCACCAGGTAAACCTTGCTGGCGATGTTGGACAGGTACAGGGCTTCTTCCACAGCGGTGTTGCCCCCGCCAATCACGCAGCACACCTGCTCACGGTAGAAGAAACCATCACACGTCGCGCAACCCGACACACCCTTGCCCATGAAGGCCGTCTCGGACGGCAGGCCCAGGTACTTGGCAGAGGCGCCGGTGGCGATGATCAGCGAGTCGCAGGTGTATTCGCCGCTGTCGCCCTTGAGGGTGAAAGGGCGCTTGCTGAAGTCCACCGCGTTGATGTGATCAAAGACGATCTCGGTCTTGAAGCGCTCGGCATGCTCCAGAAAACGCTGCATGAGCTCGGGGCCCTGTACGCCATGCACATCTGCCGGCCAATTGTCGACCTCGGTAGTGGTCATGAGCTGGCCACCCTGGGCGATGCCGGTGACCAGCACCGGATTGAGGTTGGCGCGGGCTGCATAAACAGCAGCGGTGTAACCGGCCGGGCCGGAGCCGAGGATCAGGACTTTGGCGTGTTTTGTGTTGGACATGGTAAATACTTGTGTGGAAAACACCACA
>CALRZF020000063.1:0-13492 GCA_943372585.1 Ramlibacter sp. 2FC
TGCCGGTGGACCTGTCGGGCGGCCCCGGCTTCACGGCGGTGCGCCGCGCGGGCCTGCTGCTGTCCGAGGCCGAGCTGCGCAACACCCTGGACGCCATCGTGCGCGAGCGGCCCCAGGCACTGCCGGCTGACCTGCGCGGCATGATGGATTTCATCGGCCGCAAAAGCGCGGCGGATCTGGCGCGCGCCGTGGGCGTGGTGGTGACCGCGGGCCAGTGGCTGGCGCGCACCGTGGCGCCGTTCGACGCGCTGCTGCTGCCCACCGCGCCGCAGACCGCGTTCCCCATGACCGCGCCCGTGCCCGCCAACCAGGCCGACTACACGGCGCCTGCCAACATGGCCGGCGCGCCGGCCGTGAGCCTGCCGCTGCCTGTTGCGGCGGGCAGCATGCCGGTGGGGCTGCAATTGGTGGGGCACCGTGGTGCCGACATGGCGTTGCTGGATATTGCGCTGGCGGTGGAACAGGCCTTGGGGCGCTAGAAGACAGAACCCGTCATTCCCGCGCAGGCGGTGCGCCTGCGCGCCTAGGTTGCCAGCCCCATCTGCCGCGCCTCGCGGCGCAGCCGGTCGCGGTCCTCCGGGTGGGCGATGGCGATCATGCGTTGAACGCGCTCGCCCAGCGACGCGTCGCGCAGCCGGGCCGCGCCATGTTCGGTGACCACCAGGTCTGCGTCCTGCGCGGCGACGGTTGCCGGCCCCGACAGGCGCGCCACGATGCGCGCCCGTCCGCCCGCGCGGGACGGCAGCGCGGTGATGGCCTGGCCCCGTGGCGCGAAGCGCGCCGCACGCATGAAGTCGTTCAACCCGCCAACGCCGCCGATGTGGTGCAGCGGCGCGCCGGGGGCGGCCAGCCACTCGGCGTTCATCTGGCCCAGCAGGTCGACTTCCACGGCGCTGTTGATCGCAGTGAAGCCGGCGATCTGCGCGACCACCTGCGGGTTGTGTGTGAAGCCCGGCTCGCGCAGCGACAGCGCGTCATTGCGGTCGGCAAACGTGTAGAGATTTTCCGAGCCATAGACGCAGCCGGTGATCGCCAGTTGCTGGCCCGCGGGCTTGCGCGAATGGTCGATGGCGCCGCTGAGCATCAACGCTGCCAGCGGGTCGGTGAACATGCCGCTGTGCACGCCCAGGTGACGGTGGCCGGTCAGCGCCTGCAGCACAGCCGAGGGAATGGCGCCGATGCCCACCTGCAGGCAGGCCCCGTCGGTCACGTGCGGCGCCACATGGTCGCCGATGGCCGATTCCACCGGACCGGCCTTGGCGGGCGGCGCGACCGGCGGCAGGTACGACACCTTCACGAGATGGTGCGGCGCCAGATCGGCGGGCCAGGGCGCGCCGGCCACGCGCGGCGCGCGCGCGTTGACCTCGGCGACGATGCAGCGGGCGCGCCGCGCTGCATCGACGATGTAGCCATGCGAGCCTGCCAACGACAGCCGCCCGTCGCTGCCACGCACCAGGCTGACCAGCGCAACGTCCACGCGCTCGGCGCCGCTGTCGTAAACGCTCGCGCAGCGGCCGTAGGGCACGGTTGCAACCCGCAACGCGCGCGAGCGCGCCACGCGCCCGGCCGTGCCCATGCCGCCGAACGTTGTGACAGCCACCCGCGGCGGCAGGCCGCCCACCGCGTCGGTAAACGGCACGCCCAGCGTCAGCGACAACGCGAACGGGGGGGGCCGGGCCACCAGATCGTTCAGCAGCGCGACGGGCTCGCCCGTCATGTGCGAGCAAACGAGGTGGTCATCCGGGTGCAGCACCGCGCCCCAGTCGATGCCCAGCGGTGGCGGTTCGGCGTCGCTCACGCAGGGCGGTAGGGCACGCTGGCCGCAAAGTGCCGCGCGATCTGCTCGCGCGTCGCGATCCACGGCCCGTTCGGTTCCTGGCTGCGCTGCTTCGCATACGCCAGGAATTTCTCAAGCGCCCAGATGCGGCCCGGCCGGCCGATGATGCGCAGGTGCAAACCCAGCGACATCATGGTGGGGTGCGTCGCGCCCTCGCGCAGCGCCCAATCCAGGTTGTCGATCGCGTACTTGAGCCACTGGTCGGGCGTGTACGACGGCTCGGCCCACATCTTCATGTCGTTGTTGTCCACCTGGTACGGCACGATGACGATGGGCTTGCCGCCGGCGTCGTCCCAGAACGGCTCGTCGTCGCTGTAGTCGTCCATGTGGTACAGGAAACCCTCTTGTGCCAGCAGGCGGCGCGTGTTGGGCGTGAGCAGGTAGCGTGACAGCCAGCCCGTGGGCCGCTGCCCGGTGGTGCGCGTGAGCGACTCGACCGCCTTGCGAATGTAGGCAAGCTCCTCGTCCTCGTTCATGTGGAACTGGTGGGCCCAGCGGTAGCCGTGGGACGTCACCTCATGCCCCTGGCGCACGATCTCCTGTGCGAGCGCCGGCGCTCGCTCCAGTGCCAGCGCGCAGGCCGTGAACGTGGCGCGGATGCCGTGCTGCTCCAGCAGGCGCATCACGCGTGGGGCGCCGCGCGTGATGCCGTAGCGGTAGTTGGACTCGTTGCCAAAATTGCGCACCGGCCGCTTCAGCGCGATGCCCATCTCGTCCACCGGCTCGGGGTACTTGTCGCCGTCGTTGATGTTGGCCTCGGCACCCTCCTCGACATTGACCACGATCGACAGCGCCAGGTTGGCGCCGCCGGGCCAGGTGTAGCGGGGCGGTGTGGGCTGGTAATCCATGGGCATGCGCAAAGCTCCGGGGAAGTTGTCCGGACATATTAGCGGAAAAACTACCAGCCTGCCGGGCAGGTATTGCGCGGCGCGTCAGCCGCGCGGCGGCCAACTGTCGTGCAGCCGGACGGGCACGCGGTCGCCCCACAGCTCGATGTGGGCGGCCGTGCCGTCGTGCGGCACGTTGGCGCCTGCGCCGCGCACATAGCCCAGCGCCACGCAGGCGCCGGCCAGCGGGCTGTGGCCGATGGATGAAATCTCGCCCACCGTCTCACCATTCAGCACAATGGGTTCGCCGCCCCAGCCGAACGCCTGCGCATCGGCGAACACCAGCGTCACCAGTTTCTTGCGCAGCGGCTTCCCCTGCGCCGCCAGCAGCGCTTCCTTGCCGATGAAGTGCGCGGGCTTGTCCAGCTTGACGCTGAAAGCCAGGCCGGCCTCCCACGGGGTTTCGTCCGGCCCCAGCTCTGCCCCCCAGGCGCGGCGGCCCTGCTCGATGCGCAGGGCGTCAAGCGCGTAGTAGCCGGCGTCTTTCAGGCCCAGCTCGCGGCCCGCCTCGTGCAGCGCCAGGTACACATGGCGCGCCATCTCAATGGGCACATACAGCTCAAAGCCCGGCCCACCCACATAGCTCATACGCGCGGCGCGCACACGGGCATGGCCCAGGTCGATCTCCTTCGTCCACGAGAATTTCAGCGCCTCGGGCGACAGGTCATCCGGGCTCACGCGGGCCAGCAGCTCGCGCGCCTTCGGGCCCATGACCGACAGCACGCTGTACATCGCAGACACGTCGGTCAGCATGGCGTGGTCGTTAGCCTCAATGTGCCGGCTGATCCAGTCACAGTCGCGCACGGTCTGGGCCGAGCCGGTGATGATCAGGAACCTGTCTTGCGCCTGGCGCATGACGGTCAGGTCGCTCTCGATGCCGCCGCGCGCATTCAGCATGGGCGTGTAAACCATCTTGCCCACGGGCACGTCCATCTCGTTGGCGCACAGGCGCTGCAGCAGCGCGAGTGCGTCGCGGCCCTGCAGCAACAGCTTGCTGAAGGAGGTCTGGTCGTAGATCGCCACGGCTTGGCGCGTAGCCTGCTGCTCGGCCTGCATCCAGGGAAGCCACCCGGGCGTGCCCAGCGTGTAGTCGGGGCGCGATACGCCCGCAGGCTTGAAATAGTTGGCGCGTTCCCAGCCGTTCTTGGTGCCGAACTCGGCACCTTTGCCAAGCAGCGTGTCATACAGCGGCGACGTGCGCAGCGGCCGCGCTGTTTCCAGCTCTTGCCGCGGCCAGCGCATGGCGTAGTGCAGGCCCAGGGTTTCGCCGGTGCGCTCTGACAGCGCGCGCCGGTTGCCGGTGAAGGCGCCAAAGCGGCGGATGTCCACCTCCCACAAATCCATGCTGGGCTCCCCACCCACAATCCATTCGGCCATGAGGCGGCCCGCGCCGCCGCTGTTGGCAATGCCGGCGGAGTTGAACCCCGCGCACACGAAGTAATTGCGCAGCTCGGGCGCCTCACCCAATATGAAATTGCCGTCGGGCGTGAAGCTCTCAGGCCCGTTGAGCAGCATCTTGATCTCTGCAGTTTCCAGGCACGGCGTGCGGTGCATGGCGTTGGTCATCAGGATTTCAAACTGGTCCCAGTCTTCGCCCAGCAACTCAAACTGGAAGGTGCTGGGGATCGGGTCCATCGCCCAGGGTTTGGCCTGCGGCTCAAAGCCGCCCATCACCAGGCCGCCCACTTCTTCCTTGTAATAGATGTAGCCGTCGGGGTCGCGCATGACCGGCAGCATGGGGTGCACGCCGGGGATCTTGCCGGTCACGATGTAGAAATGCTCCGCCGAATACAGCGGCACGTTCACGCCCGCCAGCCGGCCAAACTGCCGCGCCCACTGGCCCGCACAATTGACCAGGGTTTCGCAGCGCACCTCACCTTGGGTGGTGCGCACACCCACCGCGCGGCCTGCTTCGGTGATCACGCCGGTCACCTCCACCCCCTCCACCATCTTCACGCCGCGGTTGCGCGCGCCCTTGGCCAGCGACATGCACAGGTCGGCCGGGTTGGCCTTGCCATCACCCGGCAGCCAGATGGCGCCGGCCAGGTCGTCGGTGCGCATCACCGGGTATTTGTCGCCGGCCTCGGCGGGCGTGATCTCGTGGCATTCCACGCCAAAGCTGTGGGCCAGCGCCACCTGCTTTTTCAGCACCTTCAGACGCTCGGGCGTGCGCGCCACGTTGACGCTGCCGCACTGCTTCCAGCCGGTGGCAAGACCTGTTTCCTGCTCCAGCGTGGAATACAGCTCAATGCCGTACTTGCTCATGGCCGTCATGCTGCGGTTGGGCCGCATCTGGCCCACCAGGCCGGCCGCGTGCCAGGTGGTGCCGCTGGTCAGCTTGCCCTGCTCGATCAGCAGCACGTCCGTGACGCCCAGCTTGGCCAGGTGGTAGGCCACCGAGCAGCCGGCAATGCCGCCGCCCACGATGACCACTTGTGCGTGCGAAGGTAGGTTCATGGAGATCACATCCTTTCGTGTGCCACCGCGGATCCGGCTTCGCCGGGCCGCTGGTGGCGCCCCCTTGAGGGGGAGGCGCCAAAGGCGCTTCGGGGGGGAACCATATCTATCCCAGTCTCAAGGCCATCACGCCGCCGACGATGACGGCCGTGCCGATGGCGCGGCGCAGCGTGAATGCTTCTTTCAAAAACCAGCTGCCCAGCAGGGCTGCGAACAGCACCGACGTTTCGCGCAAAGCGGCCACGGTGGCCACCGGCGCACGCGTCATGGCCCACAGCGCAATGCCGTAGGAGCCGACCGAGGCCACAGCCGCGAACGAAGCCACCGGCAGCCGTGCCTTCGCATACGGCAGCGCCACCGCCATGCCCCGTTGCCGCAGCACGATCAACGCAAACGGCCAGCCGTCCAGCACGAACAGCATCGCCACATACTGAAAAACATTGCCGCCGTTTTGTACCGCCGCGCGCGCGCCCAATGCATCCACCACGGTGTACACCGCAATGATCACGGCGTTGGTCAGCGCAAATGCCACGGCCTTGGGCTGCTCCAGCGCGTGGCGCGACAGGCCCAGCACCAGCACGCCGCTGCACACGCCCAGCACACCGGCCCAGGCCATGGGCGTCAGCGTTTCGCCCAGCGTGAGCGTGGCCGACAGCGCTACCAGCACCGGCCCCACGCCGCGCATCAGCGGGTAGGTCAGGCCCAGGTCGCCATGCTTGTAGGCGCCGGTCAGCGCGATGTAATAACCGATGTGGATCACGGTTGACGCGGCAATGTAGGGCCAGGCCGCCATGGGCGGCAGCCCCGTCAGCATCAGCAGCGGAATACCGATCACCGATCCCACCAGGTGGATCACCGCAGTGTCCAGGGCCTTGTCGTCGCTGGACTTGACCAGTGCGTTCCAGCTTGCGTGCAGCAGGGCGCCGAACAGCACCGCCGCCACCACGCTCCAGGTCATGCGCGCAATGCGCAGCGCCGCGCACGTTCCAGGTAATGCGACAGCGGCGGTGTGGCCAGGCCTTGTGCCTTGGCGAGGTCGTCCCAGACGCGCAGACGCACGGCCGCTTCGGCGCCCGGCTGGCGGATGAACGCATCGGCCTGGCCGGGGCTGAAGATGCCGCCTTGCAAGGCAAGCGACCGTTTGGAATCGTCTGACAGCGCTGCGAAGTAATCCGCGCGTGTGGCGCACAGGTAGCGCTTGGCGTCCACGTGCAGCTTGATGGGGTCCAGTACATCGTCATCAAACAGTCCGCGCAGGAACGGCAGCGCGCGGTACTGGTGCACGTCGTCCACGCCCTGCAGGGTGGGCGTGGCGCCCAGGTTGTGCAGCAAGTGGCCCAGGTCGTGCAGCAGCGCGGCGGTCACCAGCGCGTCATTGGCGCCTTCGTTCTCGGCCAGCACGGCGCTTTGCAGCGCGTGCTCCAGCTGCGTTACCGGCTCGCCCGTGTATTGCTCGCCGCCCTTGTCAGCAAACAGCTGCTCGATGTCGCTCAGGCTCAGACCCATGGCAGGGAATAGGTCTTGAGATTGGTGAAGCTCTTGATCGCTTCCTGCACGCCCTCTTTGTACCCGAGGCCTGAATCCTTGATGCCACCAAACGGCGTCAGCTCCAGCCGGTACCCCGGCACCTCGCGCACATTCACCGAGCCCACATGCAGCTCGTTCACAAAACGCGTGATGTAGTCCAGCCGGTTGGTGCAAACCGCGCTGCTCAGGCCATAGGCCGTGCCATTGGATATGCGGATGGCGTCGTCAATATCCTTGAAGCGGATGATGGGTGACACCGGGCCAAAGGTTTCCTCCAGCGCCACCGTCATGCGCGGATCCACGTTGTCCAGCACCGTGGGGGCATACAGCGCGCCTTGGCGCTGGTTGCCCACCAGCAGCTTGGCGCCCTGGGCCACAGCCTCATTCACGCGCGACTCAAACAGCATGGCGGCGGGCTCGTCAATGACGGTACCCATGTCGTTGGACTTGTCCATCGGGTCGCCGTATTTCCAGGCGCGCGTCTTCTGCGCAACCTGTTCCACAAACTGCGCCGCCACAGCTTCATGCACCAGCATGCGTTTGATCGCCGTGCAGCGCTGGCCCGAGTTCTTGTAGCTGCCCTGCACCGCCAACGTGGACGCTTCGTCGATGTCGGCGTCTTCCATCACGATGATCGGGTCGTTGCCGCCCAGCTCCAAGACCATGCGGCGGTAGCCGGCCTTGTGGGCGATGTACTTGCCGATGGACACGCCCCCGGTGAAGGTCACCAGATCCACGTGCTCGTTGGTGATCAGCTCGTCCGCGATCTCTCGCGGGTCGCCGGTGATGACGCTCAGCATCTCGGGTGGCAAGCCCGCCTCGTACAGGATGTCTGCGAACAGGATGGCCGAGAACGGTACCTTCTCGGACGGCTTGAGCACCATGCGGTTGTTGGTGGCAATGCTGGGCACCACCTTGTGCGCCACCTGGTTCATCGGGTGGTTGAAGGGCGTGATGGCGGTGATCACGCCCAGCAGGGGTGCGCGCTGCGTGTACACGCGCCGCTTCTTGCCGTGGTGCGTCAGGTCGCAGCTGAAGATCTGGCCGTCGTCCTTCAGCACCTCGTTGGCGCCGAACAGCAGCACATCGCTCACACGGCCGGCTTCGTAGACCGCGTCTTTCTGGCACAGGCCCGCTTCGGCGGTGATCAGGTCCGCAATCTCGGCAATGCGCTTGCTGATGATGGCGGCCGCCTTGTTCAGGATGGCGGCGCGCTCAAAGCGCGTGAGCTTCGGCTGGTAGGCATGGGCGGTAGCAAACACCGCGCGCACTTCTTCCAGTGTGGCCTTGGGCACCGTACCGATCGGTTTGCCGGTGTAGGGGTTGTCCACCACGATGTGGCGCTCGCGCCCGGCGCCGACCTTGGCCCCTGCGATGCGCATGGCGTCCAGCGCGTGGTCGCGGATGTATTGCTCGATCATCGTCAAACCCTCATTGCGCGTAGTTCAGTACCAGGTCAAACGCGTCGAAATTGCGCAGGCGGCGGCTGGCGTCCAGCCCCGGCAGCTTGCGGTTGACGATCAGCGGCACGCGCTGCTCGCTGATGCCGCCGTGCGAGCGCAGCGGCGCGTCCAGCCCCGACAGGTCGTGCCGGCTGGCAGAGGTGCCTATGACGGTGAAGCGCTCAGACACACACACGATGTCGCCAATGCGGTCGGCCGGCAGCTCAAAACGCTCGGCCGCCTGCTCACGCGTAAGCACCGCCTCCATGCCCTTGCGTTGCGCCAGCGTGGCGCACAGGCCGGCCACGTCGCTGCCGGCTGGCAGGTACACCGTGGCAAAGGAGCCCAGCGCGCCGTGGTGCACCACGTACGGGTCGGTAATGGGCAGGATCACGCGGGCCACACCGGCACCCATCTGCGCGTCAAACCAGTCCTGCAAATAGATCACGTCGGGCATGCCGTCCATCGCCACCTTGGCGTTCATGCCGTGGTCGGCCGTCAGTGCGATCACGCAACCCATGGCGTCCAGCTGCGCCAGGTAACCGTCCATCATGGTGTAGAACTTGTTCGCGCCGTCGGTGCCCGGTGCGTGCTTGTGCTGCACATAGTCGGTGGTGGACAGGTACATCACGTCGGGGCGGCGCGTTTCCATGAGCTTCACGCCCGCGGCAAACACAAACTCCGACAGCTCGGCGCTGTACACGCTGGGTACCGGCTTGCCCACCAGGCCCAACACGTCGGTGATGCCGTTTTCTTCGAGCGTGACCTGGTCGGCCTTTTCAGACGAGAAGCAGATGCCTTTCATCTTGTGGCCCAGCAGGCGGCGCAGCTTGTCTTTGGCGGTCACCACGGCCACGGTCTTGCCCGCGTCGGCCAGCGCGGCCAGCAGCGTGGGCGCGCGCAGCCACTTGGGGTCGTTCATCATGACCTCGGTGTTGGTGGCCATGTCGTACAGGTAATTGCCGCAGATGCCGTGCACGCTGGGCGGCGCGCCTGTCACGATGGACAGGTTGTTGGGGTTGGTGAAGCTGGGCACCACGCAGTCGGCCACCAGGCCCTGGCCCAGCGCCAGCGCCTGCTTGAGCCAGGGCATCTTGCCCGTGGCCACGGCCTGGGCCAGGTAGTCCGGCTCGCAGCCGTCCACGCATACCACCACGGTGGGGGCGGTGGGCAGCTTGTAGGTTCGTGAATTAACGTTGAGTTCAGCGGTCGGCACGGGATGACTTTCCTTGTTTGGTGGTGGCGGCCTGCTCCTGCAGGCGGGCCTGGCGGCGCAGGTCGTTGGCGATCGTGCGGTCCTTGCTTTCCATGACGTGGTCCGACATGGCGCGCCCCGCGGCGTCGGCGTCGCCCGAGGCAATCGCCTTGACGATCTGGCGGTGTTCATTGGCCGAAATGGGCATGAGCCAGCCGTCGGCCAGGTTGAGCCGGCGAAACAGCGACAGCTCCTTGATCAGCTTGCGGTAGATGGCAGTGAGCTTGCGGTTGCCCGCCATCTCGACCAGCCGGTCATGGAACTTGAGGTTCAGCAGGTGGTAGTTGTAGGTGTCACCGGCCTTGACGGTCTTTTCCATCTGGTCGACCAGGCCCTTGATTTCCTTCAGCTGCGCGGGCGTGATGTTTTGCGCCAGCTGGCGGCCCACCAGCTCGTCCATGGCCGCGCGCAGGTCGAAGATTTCAACGGCTTCGTCAATCGGGATGTCACGTACAAACACACCGCGGTTCTTTTCGGTGCGCACCAGGCCGGCTTCTTCGAGCATGCGAAAGGCTTCGCGCACCGGCCCGCGCGACACGCCCATCTTGTCAGCCAGCGTGGCCTCGATCAGCTTGGTGCCGGGCGCGTATTCGCCCACCAGGATGGCGCGCTCGATCTCCTGCTGCACCACGTTGGTGAGCGAGCTGCTTTGCAGCAGCGCAATGGTCGGGTGCATCACGGCGTTCATGGGTTTGATTGGAGCACAACGCGCCGGATTGTCAACAATTTACAAATAACAATTGACAACATATTTAGAGCGAAGTTAAATGAAGTCAAGGTGCGGGGTGCAGGGGAATGAAGCTTGCTTGTGTGTCATCACGCCGTCACCGTCGGGTCACAGCATTGCAACCTTTTGCCTTCAGAGGAGTTCACATGCGTATTTCCAGGTTCTTCAAATCCCTTGCCCTCACCGGCCTTGTCGCGTTCGCTGCGGCCGCCTCGGCCCAGAAAACCCAGCTGCTGGTTTACACCGCGCTGGAGACCGACCAGCTCAAGGCCTATCAAGAGGGCTTCAACCGCGTCAACCCCGACATTGAAATCAAGTGGGTGCGCGACTCCACAGGCGTCATCACCGCCAAGCTGCTGGCTGAAAAGGGCAATCCCCAGGCCGACGCTGTGATGGGCGTGGCTGCATCCAGCCTGGCGCTGCTGGACAAGAACGGCATGCTGGTGCCGTATGCCCCGCTGAATCTGGACGCCATCATGAGCCAGTACCGCGACAAGAAAAACCCGCCCGCCTGGTTCGGCATGGACGTGTGGGGCGCTGCGGTGTGCTTCAACACCGTGGAAGCGCAAAAGCGCAACATCCCCAAGCCCGAGACCTGGAAGGACCTGACCAAGCCCGTCTACAAGGGCCAGATCGTCATGCCCAACCCGGCGTCCAGCGGCACCGGTTTCTTTGACGTGACGGCCTGGCTCACGCTCTGGGGCGACGACAACGGCAAGGGCGGTGGCTGGAAGTACATGGACGGCCTGCACGAAAACATCGCCCAGTACACGCACTCGGGCTCCAAGCCCTGCAACATGGCGGCGTCCGGTGAATTTGTGGTGGGTATTTCGTTTGAATACCGTGCCAACGCCAACAAGGCCAAGGGCGCGCCGATTGACCTGGTGTTCCCCAAGGAAGGCCTGGGCTGGGACCTGGAAGCCTTTGCGATCCACAAGGGCACCAAGAAAATGGACGCCGCCAAGAAGCTGGCCGACTGGGCATCGAGCAAGGACGCCATGCTGCTGTACGGCAAGAACTTCGCCATCACCGCGCAGCCGGGCGTAGCCGCACCGCTGGCCAACGTGCCCAAGGACTACGAGGCACGCCTGGTGAAGATGGACTTTGCCACCACCGCCGCCAACCGCGAACGTGTGTTGGCTGAGTGGACGAAACGCTATAACAGCAAGACCGAGAAGCGCTAAAACTTTCACTCCCCCCTGAGCCAGCCTGCGGCTGTCTTCCCCCCGGGGGGACACCGCTGGCGGCCCGGCGAAGCCGGTTCCGCGGCGGCCGCTGGAATAAATCCCCGCACACCCGCCCATGACCCACGATCTGTTTCTTGAGCTGCGCAACATCCGCAAGGCGTTTGGTGGATTCACCGCGCTGCACGATATCAACCTGAGTATCCGCAAGGGCGAATTCGTCTGCTTCCTGGGCCCGTCGGGCTGCGGCAAGACGACGCTGTTGCGCATCATCGCGGGGCTGGAGGTGCAGACCTCTGGTGAGGTATTCCAGGCCGGGCGCGACATCTCGAGGCTGCCGCCGGCGCAGCGTGATTACGGCATCGTGTTCCAGAGCTACGCGCTGTTTCCCAACCTGAGCGTGGCCGACAACGTGGCCTATGGCCTGGTCAACCGAAAAGCGCCACGCGCCGAAATCAACCAGCGCGTGAGTGAGCTGGTCAAGCTCGTGGGCCTGCCGGGCAGCGAGGGCAAGTACCCCAGCCAGCTCTCGGGCGGGCAGCAGCAGCGCATTGCACTGGCGCGGGCGCTGGCCACGCGCCCGGGCCTGCTGTTGCTGGACGAGCCGCTGTCGGCGCTGGACGCGCTGGAGCGCGTGCGCCTGCGCTCGGAAATCCGCGCGCTGCAGCAGCAGCTGGGCGTGACCACCATCATGGTCACGCACGACCAGGAAGAAGCCCTGAGCGTGGCCGACCGCATCGTCGTCATGAACCATGGCGTGATCGAACAGGTGGGCACGCCGTATGACATCTACCGCGAGCCGGCGTCCCCCTTCGTGGCGGATTTTGTGGGCAAGGTCAATGTGCTGCCTGTGCGTGTGGTGGCCGGCGAAATGCGCCTGGGCGAACTGTGCATACCGTGCGACGGCGCTGATCGCGACGCGCGCATCTACCTGCGCCCCGAAGACGTGCTGGCACGCCCTATCGCTGACGGCGACGCGCATGTGTTTGACGCCGTCATTGAAAAGATTGAATTCCTGGGCTCGTACTGCCACGTGCATGTGGCCGCGCCTGCGCTGCAGCCGCACAAGCTCACGGTGTACCTGTCGCTGAACTTCCTGTCCGAGCAGTCGCTGGAAACCGGCTCCAGCCTCAAGCTGCGACTGCTGCCCGAGCGGCTCAAGGTGTTCTGACATGGCCGGCGCCGCTGTTGCCGCCGCCTCTGGCGCACCCGTTTCGCAAAAGGCCCACTGGACCGACCGCGTGGCTCACGCCGCGCTGGCCGTGGTGGCGCTGGCGCTGATTGCGTTCCTGGCGTTTCCGCTGCTGGCGATCCTGCAGCAGGCGGTGGAGGGCAAGGAGGGCGAGTTCGTCGGCCTGACGAACTTCATTGCCTACGCGCAAACGCCCGCGCTGCTGGAAAGCCTGTGGAACAGCATCTGGGTGTCGGCGCTGGTCACGGCCATCACCATTCCGCTGGCATTTGGTTTTGCCTACGCGCTCACGCGCTCCTGCATGCCGTACAAGGCGCTGTTTCGCGGGATCACGCTGGTGCCTCTGCTGGCGCCGTCGCTGCTGGCCGCCATCTCGCTGATCTACTGGTTTGGCAACCAGGGGGTGCTGAAGGCCTGGCTGACCAGCATCGGCATTTCTGAAATCTATGGCGCTCCCGGCATCGTGGTGGCCGAATGTTTTGCGGTGTTCCCGCATGCGCTGATGATCCTGGTGACCGCGCTGAGCCTGTCGGACGCGCGCCTGTATGAGGCCGCCGACGCCATGGGCACAACGGCCGCACGCAAATTTTTCACCATCACATTGCCCGGGGCCAAGTACGGCTTGATCTCGGCGGCTCTTGTGACCTTCACGCTGGTCATCACCGACTTTGGCATCCCCAAGGTGATTGGCGGCAACTTCAATGTGCTGGCCACCGACGTGTTCAAGCTCGTGATCGGCCAGCAAGACTTTGCCAAAGGCGCGGTCGTGGCCATCTTGCTGCTGGCGCCCGCCGTGCTCACCTTTGGCGTGGACAGCTACGTAAGCCGCCGCCAGACCGCCATGCTCACGGCGCGTGCCGTGCCCTACCGGCCCAAGCCGTCGCGCGGCTACGACATCGTGATGACGCTGTACTGCTGCGTCATCGCCTTTCTGGTGCTGGCCATGCTGGGCATGGCGGTGTTTGCGTCGTTTGCCAGCTTCTG
>CALRZF020000064.1:0-13394 GCA_943372585.1 Ramlibacter sp. 2FC
TTTTCGCGCGCTGCGGGCAGTTGTTCCCAGCACCAGTCCATGCGGCCGATCAGGTAGGGGATGGTGCCCGCACCGTGGCCGGCAATGATCTTCAGGTGGGGGTGCCGGTCAATAAAACCGTCCAGGATCAGGCGCGCCACGCACAGCGATGTGTCAAAGGTAAAGCCCAGCGGCGGCGTCAGCGCAAATTCATTCATGCCCATCTCGCCAATGCCGGGCGGTGTGGTGGGGTGGATGAAAACCGGCAGTGCCTTGTCGTCAATCGCTTTCCACACCGGCGCAAACAGCGGGTCGGTCAGCGGTTTGCCGCCAATGTTGCCCAGCACCACAACACCCACCGCCCCCTTGGCCAGGGCGCGGTGCAGCTCCTGCACGGCCAGGTCGGGGTACTGCCAGGGCAGCGACGCAAACCAGCGGATGCGCTCGGGGTACTGCGTCTGCGCGCCGGCCATGTCGTCGTTCACGTCCTGCGCGGCGGCCAGGCTCACCTGCGCGCCGCCGAAATAAGCGTTGGGGCAGGTCAGCGACACCACGGCGATGTCCACGCCCGCCTCGTTCATGCGCTTGACGCGCAGGTCGTAGTCCGACATGGCGGGGTTGATGGTCATGAACGGCGCGCCGTCCTTGTACACGCAGGGCTTGCCATTGGCCGGGTTGGGCTTGACCTGCAGGTAGTCGCCGCCGTGCTCGCGCAGCATGTCCAGCCAGCGTGTGGTCAGCATGTGGGTGTGGATGTCGATGACGGGGCTGTTCATGCTTTGGCAGTCAGTAGGTTGAGGATTTCGTCAGTGTGTTCGCCCACGCGCGGCAGGGCCGAGCGCACGGGGGGGCGGCGCCCGCCCAGCGTCAGTGGCAGCAGCACCACGTCGGTGGTGCCGCCGTCGCCGGTGTCCATGGGCACCAGGCCGCCGCTGGCCAGCAGGTGTGGGTCGGTTACCAGCTGGTCGGGCCGCATGATGGGGGCGTAGGGCAGGCCTGCAGCTTCCAGCTGGGCCGACAGCTCGTCAATGCGGTGGTGCTTCAGCACCTCGCCCAGCCGTTCCAGCAGCGCGGGGCGCACGGCCACGCGCTGGGCGTTGGTCTGCAGGGCAGGATCAGTGGCCAGCTCGGGGCAATCGAGCACGCGGCACAACACCTGGTAGTGCTTGTCGTTCACCGCGCCAATAAACAGCTGTTCGCCATCGGCCAGTGTGAACACGTCGTACACGCTCCAGGCCGAAACGCGCGACGGCATGGGCGGCGGCGCCTCGCCCGTCATCAAATACTGCTGCATGTGCTGCGCGCTCAGGAACACGCAGTTTTCAAACAGGGCGCTTTGCACCTCCTGGCCCAGGCCGGTGCGCTCACGCTCGCGCAGCGCGGCCAACACACCGATGGCGCCAAACATGCCGCCCATGATGTCGTTGACCGACGTGCCCGCGCGCAGCGGGCGGCCCTGTGGCCCCGTCATGTACGACAGCCCGCCCATCATCTGCACCACTTCGTCCAGCGCCAGGCGGTTCTCGTACGGGCCCGGCAAAAAGCCCTTGTGCGACACATAGATGACGCCGGGGTACAGTGCGCGCAGCCGCTCGTAGCCCAAGCCGAAGGATTCCATCAGGCCCGGGCGAAAGTTCTCCAGCACCACGTCGCATTCGCCGATCAGGTCGCGGGCAGTCTCCTGGCCGGCCTCGGTCGAAATGTCCAGCACGATGCTCTTCTTGTTGCGGTTGAAGCTGCGGAAAAATCCGATGCCCAGGCCCGGCAGGTCGCGCGTCTTGTCGCCCCCGGGCGGCTCCACCTTGATCACCTCGGCGCCCAGGTCGGCCAGGATCATGCCGCAGGTGGGGCCCATGACCATGTGGGTGAACTCGATCACGCGCAGGCCTTCCAGCGGGAGGCCGGTGGGTGTGGTTGGGCTGGTGGCGTTCATGCGGTGGCTTCCATGGCGGATTCAAAATTTTTGGGCAGGCCCGCACGCCACAGCGTGCCGTGCAGGGCTTCGCCCTGCAGCCAGCCGGCCACGCGCTCGCGCAGCGCCAGCAGGCGGGGAATGTCGATACCGGTGTCGCAGCCCATGCGTTCCAGCATGAAAACGAGGTCCTCGGTCGTCACGTTGCCGCTGGCGCCCGGCGCGTGCGGGCAGCCGCCAATGCCGGCCAGCGACGCGTCAAAGCGCGTGACGCCTGCTTGCAAGGCCGCATACACATTGGCCAGGCCCAGGCCGCGTGTGTCATGGAAATGCCCGCTCCACAACCGGTCGCCCGCAATGCGCCGGGCCTGTTCAAACAGCCGGTGCACGGAAGCCGGGTCGGCGTAGCCTACGGTGTCGGCCAGGCTCACGCGGTCGGCGCCGGCGTCCAGCAGCGCCTGCATCAGGCGCAGCACTTCGGCTGTGAGTACTTCACCCTGCAGCGTGCAGCCAAAGGCTGTGCCCACGCCGCCTTCCAGCAGCGTTTTGGTGCCGCTCGCATCACGCGCGGCGCGGATGCGTGCAAATTCCGCCACCACCTCGTCAGGCGTCTTGCGCAGGTTGGCCAGGCTGTGCGCGTGGCTGGCCGACAGCGGCACGACCATCAGGTCAGCACCTGTTTCCAGCGCGCGCTCGGCGCCGCGCAGGTTGGGCACCAGCACCGACACCTGCAGGCCGGGGAGTTTTTTGGCTTCGGCCACCAGCTCCGCGGTGTCGGCCAGCTGCGGCAGCAGGCGCGCGGGCACGTAGGAGCCGACTTCAATCTCGCGCTGGCCCGCGTCATACGCGTCGCGTATCCATTGCAGTTTGTGCGCGGTCGGCAGGATGGTGGCAATGCTCTGCAACCCGTCGCGCAGGCCTACCTCGCGGATGGTGATGTGCTGTTGTGGCGATGTCATGGCGTAGACTTTAGATTTTCCCAATCATTGGGAAAAGCGGTAATTGAGAAGCCCCATGTTTCCCGATTGGAAATCCTCATGAAAGACCTGGACCTGACCAGCCTGCGCTACTTTGTGGCCGTGTGCGAGACCTCAAACATCACCCGCGCCGCCGAGCAGGAGCACATCGTCGCGTCGGCCATCAGCAAGCGGCTGGCCCAGCTGGAGGGCGACCTGGGCGTGCCGCTGCTGGAGCGCCGCCGCCACGGCGTGGTGCCCACGCCGGCGGGCGAAACCCTGCTGGAACACTCGCGCCAGATCCTGGGCAGCGCGCGGCGCATTGCGCAAGACATGGCCAGCTACGGCGCGGGCGTGCGCGGCCAGGTGCACCTGCTGGCCACGGTGTCGTCCATTGCCGGGCAGTTGCCCGACGACGTGGCGCAGTTCATGCGCAAGCCCGAGCACCGCGAGATCCAGGTGGATATGGAAGAGGCCCTGAGCCGCGACATCGTGCGCCGCGTGCGCGAGGGCAGCGCGGCAGTGGGCATCCTGTGGGATGCAGCCGACCTGGACGGCCTGCAGTCGTGCCGCTGGCGGGCCGACCACCTGGCCGTGGTGATGCACGCGTCGCACCCGCTGGCTACCAAACGCCGCTGCAGCTTTGAGGCCACGCTGGAATACGAGCACGTGGGCCTGCAGTCGGCCAGCGCGGTGAACGTGATGCTGGCGCGCGCCGCGGCGCTGGCCGGCAAACGCATGGTGTACCGCGCGCTGGTGTCCAACTTTGAGGCGTCGCTGCGCGTGGTGCGCGCCAACCTGGGGTTGTCCATCATTCCGCGCGAGATTGCCGAGCCCTACGCGGCCACCTTCGGGCTCAAGGTGGTGCCGCTGACCGACGCGTGGGCCGCACGCCGCTTTGCCATCTGCTTTCGCGACCGGCAGACCCTGCCGCGCGCGGCGGCGCTGCTGGTGGATTACCTGCATGGTGTAGCAGGCAAATAGGGCTGTGTGGCGGCGACAGCGTCAGTCGATCTTGACGCCCGCGGCCTGCACCAGGCGCGCCATGCGAATGACCTCAGAGCGGAAGTACGCCTGCGCTTCTTCAGGGGTGGAGCCCCACAGGGTGTAGCCCTGCGCCAGCAATGCATCGCGCACCTCGGGCGTGGCCAGTGCGTCCTTGAAGCCCTTGTGGATGCGTGTGACCTCGGCCTTGGGCATGCCGGCCGGGCCGATGGGGCCAAACCAGCCGTCCAGCGCGTAGTTGGGGTAGCCCTGCTCGGCAATCGTGGGCACATCGGCCAGCACCGGTGTGCGCTTGGGCGTGGTGACGCCAAACGCGCGCAGCGTGCCGGCCTTCACATGCGTGGCGGCCACGCTGGCCGAGATGAACGCCATCTGGATCTGCCCGCCCAGCACGTCGTTGGTCAGCTGGCCCATGCCGCGGTACGGGATGTGGCGGATGTCGGCCTGCGTCTCGTTGACCAGCATGGCGCCGGCCAGGTGCAGGATGGTGCCGTTGCCTGACGAGCCGTAGTTCAGCGTGCCGGGCCTGGCCTTGGCCAGCGCCACCAGCTCGGTCAGGTTTTTGGCGGGCACGCCCGGGTGCACCACCAGCACGAAGGGGATGGCGCCCACCACCATGATGGGCGTCACATCGTCCACCGCGTGAAACGGCACGTTCTTGTACACGCTGGGGTTGACCACATGGTTGTTGGACACCACGCCGATGGTGCTGCCGTCCTTGGGTGCTTTCACGATCTGCGTGGTGCCGGTGATGCCGCCTGCGCCGGGCAGGTTTTCAATCACCAGGGCCTGGCCCAAGGCCTTGCCCACACCGTTGCTCATGGCGCGGATGGCCGCGTCCACGCCGCTGCCGGCGGCAACAGGCAGGATCACGCGCAGAGGCTTGGCTGATGCTTGTGCAAAAGCGGGTGGCGACAACAGGGTGCTTGCTGCAGCGGCGAGCGCGGTCAGGCTCGCGCGGCGGGTCATCGGGTTCATGGCTTGTCTCCTTTAATCCGCCGCAGTCTAGAAGTTCCGAATCGGCTTGGCTACCGATGTTTTGGAACATCTGGATTTCCGGAAAGGAAAATCTCTGCACTTGCACTGGTAGCGTCGACCAAAGCGGTCAGTGCGTCCTCATGCCAGTAGTGCACCGCGGCGTACCAGCCCTCCCACACACAGCCATTGCAGCCGCGCCCGCAACATGACGTGGGCTCGGGCGGTGGTGGACGCAGGGCGACGCCCCGTGAATAAGCCTGGTTTTGCAGACGTGCAAAGAGGGCGCGGGCTTCTTCGGCGGTGGAGGGCGGTGGCAGGGGCTGAGTCATGGCAAGGCCCACATGCTAAATTGACTTGACCTGATTGGCGGCTTGTCGATTTGCCGCAGCCCCGTTCGTCGTACCAGCAGAGGGCATCCTCTGACACACAACCTTCTTCAGGAGAACACCACATGGCTACCAACACCATCCGCCTGCACCGCGTGCTGCGCACCACGCCCGCCAAGGTCTACCGCGCCTTTACCGAGCCCGGCGCGTTCGAGCGCTGGCTGCCGCCCTTTGGCTTTACCGGCAAGGTCCACAGCATGGACCCGAAGGTCGGCGGCGTATGGCGCATGTCGTTTACCAACTTCGGCACGGGCAACGGCCATTCATTCGGCGGCAAGTACCTGGAGCTGGTGCCAGGCCAGCGTGTTGCGTATGACGCCACGTTTGACGACCCCAACCTGCCCGGCACCATGAAGACCACCGTGACGCTGACCGCGGTGATCTGCGGCACCGACGTGGCCATCACGCAGGAGGGCATCCCGGAGGTGATCCCAGTGGAGATGTGCTACCTGGGCTGGCAGGAGTCGCTGGTGGCGCTGGCACAGCTGGTGGAGCCGGACATTCCGGGTTGAGCCGGGTTACCTGGCTACGCGGCCTGCGTCCAGCTCACGCGCCAGCTTGAATGCTGCCGCATCGTCGCGCACCCACTGCCCGTCACGCCGGTAGGTGCAGGCGGCGATGCGCTGGCCGTTGGCCAGGCTGTCGGTAAAGCGGTAAGTCACCACGTAGTACGCGGCGTAGTTGCCCAGCGCCGAAAAGTTGACGTTTGTCCAATGAACGCCACCGCCCATCAGCGGGCGCAAGCGCTGCAGACAATCAGATTCCAGCCGGGGCTGCGAGGCACCTGACTGCGCCAGCGTCATAGCAGGCATTGCGGCAATCATCAGAAAAGCGGCAGGCAAATAACGCGGCATGCCCGCGAGCGTACTACTGCTGGACCAGAGCCGATCAGAAGATGGACAGCCCGGTCCTCGACGCAAACATCTCCAGCGCCTTCATCCCCAGCAACGAGTTCCCGCCGGGCGCCAGGGCCGGCGACCAGACGCACAAGGTCAGCTGGTCCGGCACCACGGCCACGATGCCCCCACCCACACCGCTTTTGCAGGGCAAGCCGACGCGAAAGGCGAATTCCCCCGCCGCGTCGTAGGTGCCGCAGGTCAGCATCAGCGCGTTGATGCGCCGTGCCTGCCGCTCCGTGACGACCTGCTCGTTGGAGTAAGGATGCGCCCCGTCCCTGCACAGGAAGCCGGCCGCGCGCGCCAGCTGCAGGCAGCTCATGCGGGCTGCACAAGCGTGGAAATACACGTCAAGCACCGCCCCCACGTCGTTGTCGATGCGGCCAAAGCTTTTCATGAAATTGGCCAGAGCCACATTGCGGAACCCCGTGGCGGCTTCCGAAGCCGCGACTTCTTCGTCAAAGCTGACCGGTTCGCCGCACAGGCTGCTGAGCAAGCCCAGCAGTTCGGCCTTCGCGTCAACTTTGCTCAGCAGGCGGTCTGTGACGGCGATGGCGCCCGCGTTGATGAACGGGTTGCGCGGGATCCCCTGCTCGGACTCGAGTTGCACCAGCGAGTTGAATGCATTCCCCGAAGGTTCGCGTCCCAGGCGCTCCCATAACGCTTCGCCCAGCTCGCGCATGCCCAGCGCCAGCGTGAACAGCTTGGAGATGCTCTGGATTGAAAAAGGCGTGGTGCTGTCACCGGCGTGCGCCTCTTCGCCGTCGCGGGTGCGCAGCGCGATGCCCAGCTGCGCGGCGGGTACGCGCGCCAGTGCAGGGATGTAGCTGGCCACCTGCCCCTCCCGGCCCAGTTCGGCGCGCAGCGTGGTGACGATTTCTTCAAGCAGCGGCTGGAAATTCATGCGGCATTGTTACGCAGGGTGCTCACTTGCGGAACTTGCGCACCAGGTCTTCCACCCGCGGTCCACCCGCCTGCAGCGACCCCGACACCTTGATGATGCTCAGCGTGCGTTCAGACCCCGACTCCAGCGTGGCCTGGTGCACGGCCTGCAGCAGCGGCCAGACCTTGTCCGCCGGGCCTTCGATGACCGTGCCCATGCCGTGCACCTCATAGCGCAGGCCGGACGCCTGAATGACGGCGATGGCGGCGTCTACATGCTTGTAGCGGTCGTCCGCCGTGCCGGCTGGCCGGGGGATGACCTGGATTTCGGCAATCATGTGGCCGACCGGGGTGGCGGCGGGTGGTGCGGACGGTGCCGCCGGAGCGGTTTGTGCCCAGGCCGCGCCGCAGGCCAGCAGCGGCAGCGACAGCAGTAGTGTCCGCAAGCGGGGCAAACGCGGTGATGGTGTGTGTGTCATGTGCATCTTTTTTCATTCACAAAGATGCAGGTTCAGCGTGCGTTCGGGGCCACCCTGCCAGCGCGAGAAGAGTGCGCCGGCGGACCCGTGGAACGTGCTTCCCTGCGCGAGGATTACCTCAATCAGGTTCAAAGGGACTCTCTCAGTCAGCGCGCGCCTTGCGGTCGTGCCAACACCCCTAGCGAGTGACCTTGCCGGCAACCTGGGGTTGCCGGCAAGGCGAGCGGATTGTAGCGGGGCGGGTATTTGCCTGCGCCTCAATTTTTCTTGAAGTTGCTCTGCTTTACCACCGCGCCCCAGTCCGCATGGCTCTTGGCCACGTAACTGCCAAACTGCGCTGACGTCATCGGCTCGCTGATCTTGACGCCATAGTCCTTGAAGCGCGCGCGGATCTTCTCGTCTTTCAATGCGTCCGCAAAGGCGGCGTTTACCCTCAGCACCACATCCGGTGGCGTTCCCTTGGGGGCAAAAAGGCCGGTCCAGAAGTAGAAGTCCATTCCCTGTAGCTCTTTGGTGTCGCCCGCGGACGGCATGTCTGGTGCGCCGATGTCCCGTTCCTTGCTCATCACGCCCACGCCAGTGACCTTGCCGGATTTGACATGCTCAATCAGCGCAGGCAATCCCGAAACGCCGATGTCAAGGTGGCCGCCCATCACGTCCAGCGCGATCTTGGAAGCGCTCGCATAGGGCACGAATGTCATGCTGGCTCCCGTGCGTGCTTTCAGTGCCTCCATGGCCAAAGCGGGCAGCGATCCGGCGCCGGTTGCGCCATAGCTCAGCTTGCCGGGGTTGGCCTTGGCGTGGGCGATCAGCGATGACAGGCTGTTGATGCCGAGCGAAGGCTTGGCGACCAGTCCTAGGCCGCTGGTGCCCAGCGGGCCTATGGGTTGGAGGTCTTCGTAGGTGTAGGTGACAGCGCTTTCCGTCAATGGTGCCAGCACGACATCGGACACGATCCCCATGAGCAGGGTGTAGCCGTCGGGCGCCGCCTTCACTGCGCGGTTGACACCGATGGCACCGCCGGCGCCGGCGACGTTCTCGATCACCAGTGGTTGTTTGAGCCGTGCTTCAAGTGCTGGCCCGACGACGCGCGCAAAGGCATCGACCGACCCGCCGGGAGCATAGGGAACGATGAGCTTGATCGGGCGGTTGGGATAGGGCGCTTGCGCAAAGGCCGTGTGGGCTGCGGCAAGGGCAAGGGACACGCCCATGGTTTTCAGAAAGGTATTGCGGTTGAGCATGTTGTCTCCTGGGTTGTGGATGGTTGGGGTTGCAACGCGGTCAGTGCGAGCCAGCTTTCAACCCGTTGAAAGATGGCATCGCTGTTCGTGTCCATCATGGGAAAGTGGGAGTTGCCGGCAATGCCCATCTGTGGAAGGTCCAGAACCTGGACTGGTAACTGCGAAGCGGCAGACGCGAAATAGTCATCCGCCTGGCGGCGGTAGGTGATCCAGTGCTGGCCAGACCTCTCGATATGGTCACCCCATACAACAAGGTGGGGCGGCATGGCCGCGTGCGGCTGCTCGGCGGGCATCCCGCCTGGTTCGACGGCGACGACCGCTCGCACGGCTTGCGGCTGCCGCCTGGCGATTTCGACCGCGAAGCCGGCGCCTTGGCTGTGGCCGATCACGATGCAGTCGCCCAACTGGCCGACCAACTGCTCATAGGCCGCAAGAATCAACGCTTCGTGTCCGGGCCATCGGGGGACCCATTGTTTGGTGAATTCATCGAAGGCGTTGACCGGGAACAGTTGTCCGTCGAACGTATGCCGCCTGGCCGGGTCTTGGTCATAGGACTGGCCGATGCGGAATGTTTTCCATCCTTCCTCCCGTGTGCGAAAGACGGGCTGCTCCTTGAAGATTTGCGGGTACATAGCCCAGGACGAACGGCCTCTTTCGACCGCGTCGCTCACATAGACGTCGTAACCGGATTCAAGAAAGCGCCAGAGCCAGCCGGGCCGGCCATCGGGTGTGGTTTCCCAGGTGCACCCCGTCATGCCGCCGCCGTGCCACAGCAGGACGGGGGTCCGATGCCGCGGCTTGGCAAGCTGAAAGTGCTGCACATACATCTGCCCGTGTGTATGGACCCCATTCGGGTTGACCTCGCGCGGCGCGCCGTTCAGCACCATGCTTCGGTGTTCCACCGGCAAGCCGGACAGGTGTGTTGCTGTGCCGCCCACAAAGAAGCTGCGAATTGCCTTGAGGTGCACAGACGAAGAAGACATAGACGCCAAGGCTACGGAGCATCGATAATCCCGTCAAACGCAAGTTTTGCATCATTTATTGCGATATGAGCAACCGATACTCGCTTGACGATATTCGAGCCTTTTGCGCTGCTGCGCGCACCGGGCAATTCAACGAGGCCGCCGAGCGGCTTCATCTGAGCGCCTCCGCCGTGAGCCGACGCATCGCGGGGATCGAGGACGCGATAGGCGGGCGCGTCTTTGACCGGAGCACACGTCAGGTCCGTCTGACGCCGCTGGGCATTGCCCTTTATCAGGAGCTCTCACCACTGTTGAGCTCGCTGGACGGCAGCTTTGCCCAGGCGTCCCGCACTGCCCGCGGTGAAACAGGTTCGCTGGTCGTGGCGATGGTTGCCACGGTCGGCTACAGCGTGCTGCCGGATGCGTTGGATGCCTTCTATTCCCACCATCCAGGGGTCTTCGTCTCCGTCAGGGATGGCATCGCCGCATCGATTGCCAATCTGGTGGAGGACCGGGTGGCGGAGTTCGGGATAGCAACACACACGGCCTTTGGCTCGGCTCTCGACGTGGAGCACATCGGCACCTACAGCTTCAGCCTGGTAGGCAGCAGTGCCGACCCGTTGTTTCGAACCGGCCACCCGGTGGCATGGTCCGAGTTGCGCAACAGGCGGGTGATTGGACTGAACCCCACAAGCTCCACCCGCCTGCAAGTGGACGCAGAACTTGGCGGGGTCGGTGTCGAGTTGCCATGGTTCATGGAGGTGGACCAGTTCTCGACAATGTTGAGCCTGATTCGCAACAAGGCGTACTGCGCCGTTCTGCCCACCTTGTTCGATCCGGTCAAGGAGGGTCTGGTGTCATTGCCGCTGGTCGATCCGGCGATGTTTCGGGATCTGTACTTCGTCAAGCGGCGCGACAGGGAGCTCACGATGCAGGGCGCGACGCTGGCCATGCTGCTGCGTGCCGCGCTTGACGGTGGTCGCAATGCGACTTGAAATGACGGTGTGAGTCGATTGGCTTCTATAATCGCCTCAAATTTGAGTCGAATAAACCATGCAATCGCCTCACCTCCTTTGGCAATGCCCCGGCTGGCCCGGCATGCATTACGACGCTGCCACGATCGGCGAGGCGTTGGCGCGTGCCAAGCGTGCCCAGGGCGTTGTAGAGGGCAAGCTGTCGGCGCTGGGCTTTGGTGAGCAGCAGGCCTTGGCCGCCGAAGCCTGGGCGCAAGAGGCAATGGCCACCTCCGCCATTGAGGGTGAACACCTCGACCTGCTGGCGGTGCGATCGTCTGTCGCCCGACGGCTGGGGGTTGAGGTGCCCAAGGGCCCGGTCACGCCCCGCCATGTAGACGGATTGCTGGACATCATGGATGACGCCGTGCGCCGTGCCGCGCAGCCGCTGACCGATGAGCGGCTGTATGGCTGGCAGGCGGCACTGTTCCCCACCGGCTATTCCGGCATGCGCCCCATCCTGGTCGGCCGGTACCGCACCAACCCCATGCAGATCGTGAGCGGCCCTGACGGGCACGAGACCGTGCATTACGAAGCACCTGAAGCCGATGCAGTGCCGGGTGAGATGGCCAACTTCCTGGCCTGGTTCAATGCCGAGCGAGGAGAAGACCTGCTGCTCAAAGCCGCGCTGGCGCATTTGTGGTTTGAGACGATTCACCCGTTCGATGACGGCAACGGCCGGGTGGGCCGCAACATTGTGGATCTGTGCCTGGCTCGCGAAGCGGGGGAATCGAGCCGGCTGGTACGGATATCCCAGCAACTGCTGCAAGTACGCGATGCCTATTACGACGCGCTGGGTGACGCGCAGCATGGTGACCTGGAAATCACCGCCTGGCTCACCTGGTTCATCGAGCAGGTGCGCCTGGCCTGGGAGCGCGCCGCCAGCGTCGTCGACGCTTCGCTAGCAAAGGCCCGCTTCTGGTCAGTCCATGGCGCCATCGACCTGACAACCCGGCAGCGCAAGGCAGTCAACAGCCTGCTGGACCGTGGGCCCGGCGGGTTTGAGGGCGGGCTCAACACACGCAAGTACGTGAGCATCACCGGCGCATCGCGCGCGACGGCGTCACGCGAGCTGATGGACCTGGCCGAGCTGGGCCTGCTTGCGCAGGCCGGTGCCGGCCGGTCGGTGCGCTACTACATCAACCTGCCGAGGTGGCAGGCGTAGACCCAACGGAGGTTGATCGGCTGACTATGGACGCTACACATGCCGAAATCGCCGACTACTGGTCACGCAACCAGGATGAGTGCGGGCTCTCCGTGGATTGGGCGGAGGCTGAGGAGCTTTGCTGGCGGTGTGCACATCGCCGCAAGCTTCAGCGTTGTCATGTGGTGCCCCGTTCTCTTGGAGGCAGTGAGCAGGCTTCCAACCTCGTCTTGTTGTGTGGACAGTGCCACGCTGAGGCGCCAAATGTCGCAGACCCGGAATTCATGTGGATTTGGCTTCGCGCTCACGCGGTCGACTGCTATGGCACTTATTGGCAGATTCGAGGATGGAGAGAGTACGAATTCATCTATGGAAAGAAGCCGTTTGAAGGCGTCAAGGATCATGAGGCGCTGATTCTTCGTGCCTACGCATGTCTCGAACAACGTATCAAGCAGGTGAGTACACATTGGGGGCAGGGCAAACTGAATCCCGCCACCATCGCTTGGCTTCTTCGTCAAGTGGAACACGAGGTAATGGTGAACGACGCCTAGGATGCAAGTCAATTCGGCCCCGAAAGCAGGTTCCGATTAGCAGACTGTTGTATGACGATGGATAAATACGAGCGATACAAAAATTCAATTGAGAAGGTTTCTCGGCGTCCGTTACGACCTGTGGTCGGGCACTCCGCTTTTTCTGGTCTGATAGCGTTTTCGTTGGTCGCAAAGAACGTGTTGAGTTTCGAGTGGGTGGGTTTGCCTCTGCTGCTGCTGCTTTTTTTGTACCCGTACTACTGGGTGCAATTGGTGATGCAGTGGCGCATGCGCAAGCACTTGGCGCAGGCTCGATGCTCTCAAAAGAATCCCGACTATGTTCCATCATCTCCAAGGGGTTGGGCTGCGGTGTATATCGGAGTCTGGGTTGCGTTAGCTGCCGTCGTCATAGGAGCTGAGAAGCTCTTGAACCAAACCGTAGCGTATTGGTTCTGAACCTGGCCTTTTGGAGCGCTGGGCACCATCACCCGCCCCCCGGCGGCACCCTGAAGTTCTCAATGATCCGCGCCTCGGAACGGATCATGGCGGCGCCCGCCCGTGCTATCCACGCCTGAATGCGCTCTTTGAGCCGCCGCATCGCTGCGGCGTATCGGGGTGCTGCCTGTGTGGTTCTATGGTCTGTCATCAGGCCCCGATGCTCGCGTCTGCACTACCATCTGTAAAGTTGAATTAACTAAATCATCAAGTCAGGAAAACTGATGCGTAACCTCAACCTGGATCAATTGCAGACGCTGGTGGCCATTGCCGACCTGGGCACCTTTGCCGCCGCGGCGCAGGCCCTGCACCTGTCGCCGCCCGCGATCAGCTTGCACATCAAGGAGCTGGAGTCGCGCATGAACGAGGTGCTGCTGGTGCGCGGCCGCCGGCGTGCCGAGCTGACGCATGCGGGCAGCATCCTGGTTCAGGAGGGCCGCAAGCTGCTGACCGCCAGCGACGAGCTGATCGAGCTGGTGCAGCGGCGCGCCGCCGGGCACGAGGGCATCGTCCGCATTGGCGTGTCGGCCGGCGTC
>CALRZF020000065.1:0-13378 GCA_943372585.1 Ramlibacter sp. 2FC
GGCGGTGCGACACCAGGTAGCTGAACACCACCTCCACCATGCCCAGCGTTCGCACGTTGGCGGCAGACGTCAGCGCAAACGCAGTGAACCAGCCCACCGACGCCAGCGCGCCCATGCCACCAGCCAGCACAGAAGCGCGCCAGGCCGCAGCCATGGCGCGCAGCGCGACCGGGTTGCGCAGCACCAGCCAGCCGCCCAGCACCAGCGTTTGCAGCGCCTGGGCCCACAGCACGCCCCAGCCACCCACCAGCCAGGGCGACACACCCGGCATCTGCAGCGCGGCGCCCCGGTAGCCCACTGCCGACAGGGCAAAGCCCGCGCCCGATGCCAGCCCGTACAACGCCGCCAGGCCGGCCCATGCGCGCACCCCGTCCCGGGCCGGTGCTGCCGCGCGCGGCCACGACAGCAGCACCACGCCCGCCGTGGCCAGGCCCATGGCCAGCAAGGTGACCCAGCCCGGCAGTTCGTGCAGGAACAGCGTGGCGAACACAGCCACCTGCAGGGCGTCGGTCTTGGAATACGCCACGCCAATAACAAAGTTGCGCTGCTTCATGGCGGCCAGCAGGAACGCGGTGGCGGCCAGTTGCCCCGCAGCACCCAGCGCCAGCCACGCAAAGTAGCCGATGTGAAACGGCGGGATGGCCGCCGCGGTGACGGGCATGGCGTGTAGCACCAGCACCCAGGCCGCGGCAAACGGCAGCCCGTAAAGAAAGCGTGCCAGCGTGGCGCCCAGCGTGCCGGCCTGCGCCACCAGGGAGCGCTGCGCCGCGTTGCGGGCGGTCTGCGCCAGTGCGGCCGCAACCACAATCGGGATCCAGGCGACGGCGGCCAGGGCGGTAAGCGACATGCACCCGGTTATACGCACTTTTGTCAGCAGTGCCGCACGCATTCGGGCAGCGGTGCCATCGCAGGGCGGCACGCCCCGGCGCTGCAGGCCGATTTGCGGTAAGGTCGCCCCCCACATGCCCCATACACCAGACACCATTCTTTCCATTGCAGGCTTGTCCAAGACCTATGCCTCGGGCTTCAGCGCGCTCAAGCAGGTGGACCTGCAGATCCGCCGCGGCGAGATCTTTGCGCTGCTGGGCCCCAACGGCGCGGGCAAGACGACGCTGATCAGCATCGTGTGCGGCATCGTCAACGCCAGCACGGGCACGGTGCGGGTGGACGGCCACGACATCCAGGCCGACTACCGCGCGGCGCGCTCGCTGATCGGGCTGGTGCCGCAGGAGCTGACGACCGAAGCGTTTGAGACCGTGTGGAACACCGTCACCTTCAGCCGCGGCCTGTTTGGCAAGGCCGCCAACCCCCCCCATATTGAAAAGGTGCTGCGCGACCTGTCGCTGTGGGACAAGAAGGACAATGCCATCCGCACGCTGTCAGGCGGCATGAAGCGCCGCCTGCTGATTGCCAAGGCGCTGTCGCACGAGCCGCGCCTGCTGTTCCTGGACGAACCCACGGCGGGCGTGGACGTGACGCTGCGCCAGGAGATGTGGCAACTGGTGCGCGCCCTGCGCGACACGGGCGTGACCATCATCCTCACCACGCATTACATCGACGAGGCCGAAGAAATGGCCGACCGCATTGGCGTCATCAACAAGGGCGAAATCATTCTGGTGGAAGACAAGACCGAGCTCATGCGCAAGCTGGGCAAAAAGCAGCTCACGCTGCAGCTGGCCCAGCCGCTGTCTGCCGTGCCACCGGCGCTGGCGGGTTATCCGCTGGCGCTGTCGGCCACCGGCAGCGAGCTGACCTACACGTATGACGCGCAGGGCGAGCATTCCGGTATCGCCCAGCTGCTGCAGGCGCTGGACGCGGCGGGCGTTGCCTTCAAGGACCTGCAGACGGACCAGAGCTCGCTGGAGGATATTTTTGTGAACCTGGTGCGCGAAGAGGAAACGTCATGAACATCCAGGCCGTTCGCGCCATCTACCGGTTTGAAATGGCGCGCACCTTTCGCACGCTGGTGCAAAGCATTGTGTCGCCCGTGGTCAGCACGTCGCTGTACTTCGTGGTGTTTGGCTCGGCCATTGGCTCGCGGATCCCCGAAGTGGGTGGTGTGAGCTACGGCGCGTTCATCGTGCCGGGGCTGGTGATGCTGTCGCTGCTGACGCAAAGCATCAGCAACGCATCGTTTGGCATTTACTTCCCCAAATTCACCGGCACGATTTACGAGCTGCTGTCTGCGCCCGTGTCCACGCTGGAAATTGTGCTGGCCTATGTAGGGGCAGCGGCCACCAAGTCGATTGCGCTGGGGCTGATCATCCTGGGCACCGCGGCGCTGTTTGTGCCGCTGAAGATCATGCACCCGGGCTTCATGCTGCTGTTCCTGGTGCTCACGTCGGTCACGTTCAGTTTGCTGGGCTTCATCATCGGCATCTGGGCCGACGGGTTCGAAAAGCTGCAGTTCATCCCCACGCTCATCGTCACGCCGCTGACCTTTCTGGGCGGCAGCTTCTATTCCATCGACATGCTGCCGCCGTTCTGGCAAAGCGTGAGCCTGTTCAACCCGGTGGTGTACCTGGTCAGCGGATTCCGCTGGAGCTTTTACGGCGTGTCGGACGTGGGCGTGGGCTTGAGCCTGGGCATGACGCTGCTGTTCATGCTGGCGTGCCTGGGCGGCGTGGCGTGGATCTTCAAGACCGGTTACCGGTTGAAGAGCTGAAGGGCGCACGCACATGGCCATTCAGTGGTTTCCGGGGCACATGAACCTCACGCGCAAGGCGATTGCCGAGCGCATCAAGGACATCGACGTGGTGATCGAGGTGCTGGACGCGCGGCTGCCTGCGTCCAGCGCCAACCCGTTGCTGGCCGAGATGACGGGCCACAAGCCCACCGTCAAGATATTGAACAAGCAGGACATGGCCGACCCTGCGCGCACGCAGGCCTGGCTGGACTATTACAACGCCATCCCCGGCACGCGTGCGCTGGCGCTGAAGGCGAGCGACGCGGGCGCCACCCAGGTGCTGGCTCCCGCCTGCCACGCGCTGGCGCCGGGCCGCGGTGGCCTGGCCAAGCCCATGCGGGTGCTGACCTGCGGCGTGCCCAACGTGGGCAAATCCACGCTCATCAATTCGCTGACGGGCAAGCGCCAGGCCAAGACGGGTGACGAAGCCGGCATCACCAAGCTGGAGCAGCGCATCACGCTGGCCGATGACTTTTACCTGTACGACACGCCCGGCATGCTGTGGCCGCGGATTGTGGTCACACAAAGCGGCTTCAACCTGGCGGCCAGCGGCGCCATCGGCCGCAATGCGTATGACGAAGAAGAGGTGGCGCTGGAGCTGCTGGACTACCTGCGCCGCCACTACGCGCCGCTGCTGCAGGCGCGCTACAAGATTGCCGGCGCCGACCAGATGAAAGACGAAGAAGTGCTGGAGGCCATTGGCCGCCAGCGCGGCGCGCTGCTGGGCAAGGGCAAGATCAACACGCAGAAGGCGGCCGAAATCGTCATCACCGAGTTCCGCACCGAGGTGCTGGGCCGGATCACGCTGGAAACGCCAGAGGAATACGCCCAGTGGCTGGCCGAGGCGCAAGTCCATGAGGCCGCACGTGCCGAGAAGAAGGCCGCACGGGCGCGCAAAGGCCGGCCGCCTGACGCCTGAAAACGGGGGTATGAAGCGTAAAAGGGAAATTTACGCTTCAAATTTGAAGCGCAAGGGCTATTTCGGCACCGTGTCGCAGCCAATACGCCGCAGCACACCATCCACCCACGACGTGTCGTGCGTGCCGGCGGCCAGGTTGGCCAGGGTGTTTTGTTCGTCGGCTGCTTTGGCGCGCGCTGCCGTCAGCACAGCCTCTACATCGGCAAATGGCACGCACAGCACGCCGTCGGCGTCGCCCAGCATCAGGTCGCCGGGGTGGATGACCATGCCGTCAATGGCAATGGGCACGTTGATTTCGCCGGGGCCGTCCTTGTACGGGCCGCGGTGCGTGACACCCGCCGCATACACGGGGAAATTGCCGCCCGCAATCACGTCCAGGTCACGCACGGCGCCGTTGATCACCACGCCGGCAATGCCGCGGCCCACGGCGTAGGTCAGCATCAGCTCGCCAAACAGGGCGTTGGTCAAATCGCCGCCGCCGTCCACCACGATCACGTCGCCGGGCTGCGCCATGTCCAGCGCCTTGTGGATCATCAGGTTGTCGCCGGGGCGCGTCTTGACGGTGATGGCGGGGCCGGCCAGGCGCCCCGTGCCGTGCAGGGGCCGCAGGCGGGGGCCGGCGGCCGTCATGCGCGTCATGCAGTCGCTGACGTTGGCCACGGCAATGGCGCTGAACGCCTGGACGTAGTGGCTGGCAATGCATTGCCGGCGCGCGAGGATGCGCAGTCCGTTCATGGTGGGTTTCCTTGGTTGAAATCGTGGGGGTGGCGGGGCACGAGGTGGCTTGCGTTCAGCTGGTCCAGCGCGGTCACGCCCAGCAGGGCCATGTTGCGCGAGACCTCCTGCTTGAGCAGGTCCATGGCGTGGCGCACACCAGCCTGCCCGCCCACGGCGGCGGCATAGGCAAACGGGCGGCCTACAAACACAAACTTCGCGCCCAGCGCCAGGGCCTTCAACACATCGCTGCCGCGGCGCACGCCGCTGTCCAGCATCACCGGCACGTCGGGGCAGGCCGCGACGATCTCTGGCAGCACGCGCAGCGGCGCCACGGCGCCGTCCAGCTGGCGCCCGCCGTGGTTGGACACGATCACGCCGTCGGCGCCCGCGTCCACCGCCTGGCGCGCGTCGCGTGCGTCCAGCACACCCTTGATGACCAGTTGGCCCTGCCATTGCCGGCGGATCATGCTGAAGTGCCGCCAGTTCAGGTGGCCGCGGTCCGACAGGTTGCGCTCCACATGGGGCGACAGGATGGGCGCGCCGCGCGTGGCGTAGCTGTTCTCAAAATGAGGCATGCCGTGGCGCACTAGCGTGCGCAGGAACGTGCCAAACAGCCAGCGCGGGTGCGTCACGCCCTGCCAGGCCAGCCGCAGGCTGGGCCGCACGGGGATGGTGAAACCCGCTCGCACGTTGTTCTCGCGGTTGGCGGCGGCGGGCGTGTCCACCGTGACCACCAGCGTGCGGTAGCCGGCGGCGGCCACACGCGCCAGCAGCGCGGTGATGCCCGCGTCGTCGCCGGGCAGGTAGGCCTGGAACCATGCGTCGCGGTTGGCCTGCGCCACATCCTCCAGCCGGATCAGCGACGAGCCGCTCATCACCATGGGCAGCTTGTGCTGCGTTGCTGCCTGCGCCAGCACCAGGTCGCCGCGGTAGGCCGACAACGCGGCCAGGCCCATGGGGGCGATGCCAAAGGGGGCGTCCCAGCGCTGGCCCAACAGGGTGACGCCGGTGTCGCGCACGCTCACGTCGACCAGCACGCGCGGCTTGAAGTCGTACAGGCCGAAGGCTTCGCGGTTGGCGTGGTGCGAGCGGTTGGTCTCAGCCGCGCCGGCGATGTAGCCAAACACCGGCACCGGCAGGCGCCTGCGCGCTGCCGCCTCAAAATCGTCCAGGCAAAGCAAATGCATAAACAGTCAGGGTTGCGCACTCGCGTCGGGGATGCTCATGCCCGAGCGCCGTTGCACCTCCAGCGCCACGGCGCACCAGTCCCAGTCGGCGCGGCCGCCTTCGCACAGGGCGTCCAGCAGTTCTTCCACCACCTGCGCGCCGGGCAGCACGGCCTGGGTGGCGCGCGCGGTGTCCAGCGCCAGGCGCAGGTCCTTACGCATCAGGCGCGCGCGAAAGCCGGGTTTGAATTCACCCGCGGTGATGCGCGGCGCGTGCTTTTCCAGAGCAAAGCTGCGCGCGGCACCGCCCAGCAGTACCTCGCGCACCAGCGCAGGGTCCACGCCCTGTGCGCGGGCCAGCGCCAGCGCATCGGCCACGCCCAGCATGGCGCCTGCCGTGGCGACCTGACTGCACGCCTTGACGGTTTGCCCCGCACCCAGCTCGCCCACGTGGGTGATGGTTTTGCAAAACGCGCCCATCACGTCGCGCACGGCGTCCACGGCAGCCATCGGGCCGCCGATCATGCAACTGAGCGTGCCGGCCTGCGCGCCCGCCTGGCCGCCGCTGACGGGTGCGTCCAGAAAGCTCACGCCTTGTTGTGCCAGCCGCTCGCCGATGTCGCGCGCCTGTGTGGCGGCAATGGTGCTGGTGTCTACCACCGTGCTGCCGGGTTGCAGCCCCTGCGCCAGACCGTCGGGGCCGAACAGCACTGCCTCTACTGCTGATGCGTCGGGCAAGCTCAGGAAGATGACGGTACATTGCGCCCCCAGGGTGGCCGGTGTGGGCGCAACCATGGCGCCAGCTGCTGCAAGGGCCTGGGTTGCCTCGGGGCGTCGTGCGTATACCGCAAGAGGAAGCCCACGGGCGAGCAGGCAATTGGCCATGCCGGCGCCCATCGAGCCCAGCCCGATGAGACCGAGACGACGAGGTGGACTTGGATTCATTGAGTTTCAACCTCCAGATGCGCCGCCAGGAACTGCGCCGCCTCGGCATGTGCTGCGCCGACCGCAGGGACCATTCGGCCGTAGCCCATGAAGGCGTGCCCCATGCCCTCGAAAAGGCTCAAACGGTGCGGTATGCCATGCACGCCGAGGCGTTGTGCAAAGCGCAATGCGCCGTCGCGCAGGATGTCGCATTCGGCGGCCAGCAGGTACATCGGGAATGCTCCGGCCAGGTCTGCGTGCATCAGGTTCGCACGCCCATCGGTACGCATGTCCGGGCCGGGTAAATATTGGTCCCAGTAGTAGTGCATCCGGCTGACCGTCAGGCCATGGGCGCCGTCGCCGTAGAGCCTGGCTGAGCCAGTTTCCAGGTCGGCGTCAAACACCCCGTAGTAAAAGACCCCGGCCTTCACCAGACCGGGGTGTTTGCGATGAAGCTCAAGAGCCGCGGCCAGGGCTACGTTGGCGCCCGATGAGTCGCCCGCCACGGCCAGCCGCGCAGGGTCAAGCTGCCACAGTGCCGCATGGTCATGCACGTATCGCAGCACCCAGGCGGCTTCATCCACTGGTAACGGGAATCGGTATTCGGGCGCCAGCGCATAGTCCACCCCCACGACTGTGCAGCCCGAAGCAAGTGCAAGTCCGCGCAAGATGCTTTCATGCGTCCTGGTGCTGCCAAGCATCCATCCTCCGCCGTGCAGATAGACGATGCAGGCGCTGCGGCCGCGCGTGGTGAACGGGCGCATGACATGCACATGAACTTCGCGCAACGGCCCCGGCAAAACGGCATGCCATTCCTGGTCCATGGCCGGCAGCTGCGCATTCCAGAAGCGGCGCTCGTCTTCCATCAGCGTGCGCTGTTGCGCCACTGGAAGCGTCGTGCGGTCGCCGCCAAACTGCTGCAGTTCCTTGACCTTTGCCAGCGCTGCAGCCATGTCCGGATGCAGGCCGCCATGCGATTTGCCAATGGTCATCGGGCAATGATTTTCCGGGCGTCCTGGCTGCTGACAGCCTTGCCGATCTCATCGGACATGGCCGCCATGGCGGCGGTAAAACCGGGGCCGTCCAGGTAGGCAGATTCAATACGCGCTGCCTCGGCCAATTGTTTCCATCGCGGGCGTTCCATGGCGGTCTTGAACCGGTCGTGCAGGTACTTGATGACTTCGTCCGGCGTGGAAGCCGGCGCGACAAGGCCCTTCTGGTTTTCCAGGTTGACGGCATAACCGAGCTCGCTCAGTGACGGCACCCCGGGCAGTTGGGGGTCCCGGTCCGATGTGGACGCCAACACGTGGATCTTGCCCGCGTCGCGTTGGGCCTTGGCGTCCGCGGGCGTCAGGATGGTGACCGTGATCTGGCCGGCAAGCAAGTCAATCAATGCCGGAGCGCCACCCTTGTAGGGCACATGGAGCATGTCGATCCTGGCCTCCTTGCAAAAGACGACAAATGCAGACTGCAGGATGCTGCCCTCGCCCGATGAGCCGTAAGAAGCGCGGCCGGGGTTCTTTCTGGCGTAGTCCACCAGTTTGGCAATCGAGTCCACACCGGCGGCGTCGCCTGCCTTGGACACAATCATCATGCGTTCGCGATTGACGCGAATCACGCCGCGAAACTGGGACAGCTTGTAGTTGGTCTTCTGGTAGTGGTGGATGGACGTGCTTTCGCTGCCGCCGGCCACCAGCAGCGTGTAGCCGTCTCCGGCTGCATTGGCAACCTGTTCGGCTGCCAAGGCGCCGGATGCGCCGGGCTTGTTCATGACAACGATGGGCACGGGGAACAAATCCTGTGCCGCCGCCGCGATCAGCCGGCCCGTGGCATCAGTACCCCCGCCCGGGGCGAATCCAACAACAATCTGGATCGGGCGGGTGGGCGCCCATTGGGCCCGCACGGGCAAGGCCAGGCCCGCCAGCGCAGCCGTGGCCGCCAGGCCAATGCGCCGGCGCGAAATGACGCGGGCCGCTTGAATTGAATTCGCCATTGGTTGTCTCCTGTCTTTGTGTACGGGAATTCTGGCGGATGGTGTTTTGAATAAAAAGCGATAAAAATCGAATCTTCTTGTTCACTAAAAAGAAACATCATGACGCTCAAGCAACTGGAAGCGTTTTATTGGGCCGCCAGCGCTGCCAGCTTTCTGGTGGCGTCGCAGCGGCTGCATGTGTCGCAGTCCAGCCTGTCCAAGCGCGTTGCCGAGCTGGAGGCGCAGCTGAAAACCCCGCTGTTTGACCGCAGCGGCCACCGCGCCACGCTGACCGGCGCGGGCCAGCAGCTGCTGCCCATGGCGCGGCGCATGCTGGGCCTGGCCGACGACATGCGCTCATTGGCGTTGCAGGGCAGCGGTGTGCGCGGGCACTGCCGCTTTGGCGTGGGTGAGCTGGCCGCACTGACCTGGCTGCCCGACCTGGTGGCCCACACCCGCGCCGCCCACCCCGACCTGGTGCTGGAGCCCCATGTGGACCTGGGTGCTGCGCTGGAGCAGCGCCTGGAAAGCGGCGAGCTGGACTTTGCCGTGGTGGCGGGCTATTCGTCACGCAGCGCCATTGCCAGCGAAGCGATTGCGCAGGTGCGCTTTTCATGGGCGGCGGCGCCTGCGCTGGTGGGCACTCGCCGCAGTGTGACAGCCGCGCTGCTGCAGGAAACCGCGCTCATCACCATGCCACCCGCCGCAGGCCCCACGCGCATGCTGGAGCACTGGCTGGCCGTGAACAACCTGGAGGCCGGCCGCCGCCTGACCTGCAACAACCTGGCCGCCATTGCCAGCCTGATTGCCGCGGGCGTGGGCATCGGCCTGTTCCCCAACGGCTGGTTGCGCCAGATGGCCGAGCGCGAGGCGGTGGTAGAGCTGCGCAGCCGCCCCGCGCTGCCCGCGCTGGAATACACCTTTCAATGGCGGCGCGACGACACGCGCCCGCTGCTGGCGCACCTGCGCGACGCCGTGGCGCAAACAGTAGACTTCACCAAACCCAGCCCCCTATGGTGATGAACCCCTGTACAACCTACCCGATCGGCACCCCCGGCCAGCCCTGGGGCCCCGCAGAAATTGAGCAGTGGCGCGCGCGCCAAGTGCGCCAGCGCAGCTACGCAGACGACGTGCTGGCCGCTGTGGGCCGGCTGGGCGCGCGGCTGGATGTTTTTCAGTACGGCGAGGTCGTATATGGCGATGAACGTTACCCGCTGATGGCCGCGCGCACCGGCGCGTGGCAACCCGGCCTGCCGGGCGTGCTGGTGACGGGCGGCGTGCATGGCTACGAGACCAGCGGCGTGCACGGCGCGTTGCAGTTTCTGGACGAGCATGCGCCGGCGTATGCAGGCCGCGTGAACCTGCTGGTGGCGCCCTGCGTGAGCCCGTGGGCGTACGAGCGCATCCACCGCTGGAACTTTGACGCCGTCGACCCCAACCGCGCGTTCCGCGAACCCAGCCCAGCGCAGGAATCGGCCGCGCTGATGGCGCTGGTGGCGCCGTGGCGCGGGCAGTTTGCCGCGCACATCGACCTGCATGAGACCACCGACACCGACGAATCCGAATACCGCCCGGCGCTGGCCGCGCGCGACGGCAAGCCGTTTGAACCCGGCACCATCCCCGACGGCTTTTACCTGGTGGACGACACGGCCAACCCGCAGCCTGAATTCCAGCGCGCCATCATCCAGGCCGTGGAACGCGTCACGCACATCGCCCCGGCCGACGGCCAGGGCGAAATCATTGGCACACCGGTGGTGGACCACGGCGTGATCCGCTACCAGCTGCAGGCGTGGGGCCTGTGTGCCAGCGTGAGCGGCGCGCGCTACACCACCACCACCGAGGTCTACCCCGACAGCCCGCGCGCCACGCCGCAGCAGTGCAACGCTGCCCAGGTGGCAGCGGTGTGCGCGGCGCTCAGCTTTGTGCTTGCCTGATCACTGCTGCTTGGGGCCTTCACCCAGGCGGCGGCCCAAGCCCACCGCGTAGGGCGCGGCGCGGGCGGCGATCATCGGGTCGGCTGACGGCTCCACGCCCTTGGGCAGCACCATCGGGTTGTAGGTGATCGTCAGGCAGGGGCCGCCTGCGTCCTCGGCCACTGACGTGATCTTCAGCATGCCCATGTTCACCTTCTTGCGGCCCTCGGGCAGCGGCACGGTAGCGCTGTCGATCCTGTCGCCGGCCTGGGCCAGCTCCAGGTTGAAGTTGAAGGCCACCTTGCCGTCCTTCACGCGCTGGCGCAGGTCGTCAAACAGGAAGGCCGGGCCCTTGGCCTTGGCTTCGTCGTCGCTCAGGCCCTGCACGCCGCCTGCGGGTTCAAACACCCATTTGCCAAACTGTTTGGCGCCGGCGGCGTTGGTAAAGCCAAACGCATGCACGCCCCAGTAGTTAACCGCGCCAAAGCTGGCCGGCACCGGCTGCGACGCAAAGTAGCGGCCCTGCAGCAGCACCTCGGGGTTGGCGTCGGCAAAGGCCTTGACCTTGGCGGCGTCGGGCATTTTGGTGGCCGGGTCGGGCTGCAGCGATGCCAGGCGGCCCAGGAACTGCTGGGGCGACGAGGCGCCAAACACCGGCGCCGAGATATTGCCCATCTGCCACACCTCGCCGCCCGGCAGGTTGAATTGCAGCGCCATGTTGCGCTGGCCCCTGGTGTTGTCGGGTGCCTTGGGGTTGGCGCCGCCGACCGAGAAGCGCACCACCACCGGCACCGGCTGGCCGCTGAAGGCGCTGGACGTGGACAGGCCGCGCGCGTCGGCGCTGCCCACGAATTCGCCCATGGCGCAGACGCCCTTGGCACCCGAGCGGCGGTAGCCTTCAAACTTGCCGAAGGTGGACTCGAACTGGTTCAAAAAGGCGTTGGGGTCCACCGGCGCAGCACCAGCAGGCGCCTGCGCAAAGGCGTTCAGCGTGAAGAGGGTCGTGGCGGCAGCCACGGCGGAAAAGGCCAGCGTTTTCATGAATGGGGCTCCTGAGTTTTTGAAAGACAGCACACAACGGGGCCGGGAGCCCCGGCTGGGGCTTCAGCAAACCGTTGCGGACATAGTCGGCCCGGGAAATAAAAACTTACAGGCTTGCCGTGGGCACCCGTTTTTTTTTAAGGCTGCGCCGCCGGCACATACAAGGGGTACAGCGTGCTCTCTTCGCGCGTGAAGCGCGCCACCAGCGTCTGGCGGATGGAATCCTGGTCCACCATGAAGGCAGGCCCCAGGATGGCGCGGTCGTTGGCGGTGTATGGGTCCACAAACTGCGTGACCGTCTTGGCGATCTGGTTCATCTCGACCTGCAGGGTGCGCGACAGTTGCGCCAGATCCGAGCCCCTCACATGCGGTGCCGTGCGGATGTACAGGTACAGGCGGGTGTTTTCCACCAGCAGGTGGTCGGCCAGCAGCGAATGGAACTTCAGCAGCGCCTTGCGGGCGGCTTGTGCGTCATTCAGTGCGGCGGCGGTGGCGGCGCGTTTGATCAGCGCCAGCAGCGCCGCATGATCGCTGACCAGTGAAGGGATGAGCACCGGGTCGAAACACGGGCCGCGGCCCATGGACACGCGTGCCGCGCTGACCAGCGGGGCGGGCGAGGATGCCCTGGGCAACGGCGCGGGCGCTGTGGTAGCAGCACTGCCCGAAAGGGCGCCGAACAAGCTTCTGACCATTTCCATCATGACCTCCTGCGGTGAGGTCATTGAAGCACCCGGTGGCGTGGGCCAATAACTGTCCAATGGTCTTGCCAGCCATTCGTCTGGCAGGCGCTGCGCTACAGCGTCTGGCGGTAACGCTCCAGCATCTGCTCCTGCGTTTCAAACGCCGTGTCGGGTGACACCTTGGCGGCCACCTGGTCGCGCAGCATCTCGCCCATGCTGGGCATGCAGGTGCGCGGCTGGTGGTGGGCAGGGTCCCACAGCTCGGAACGCATCAGCGCCTTGGCGCAGTGCAGGTAGCTGGCCTGCACCGTCACGCGGATCACCAGCTTGGGCACTCGGCGCTCGTCCTTGCAGAGTTCACGGTCGGCCTCATCGACCGACAGCACGGCTGTGCCGTTGATGCGCAGTGTTTCGTCCACACCCGGCACCATGAACAGCAGGCCGACCTGTGGCGTGTGGATGATGTTCTGCAGCGTGTCCAGCCGGTTGTTGCCCGGTGAATCGGGAATCAGCAGCGTGTGCGCGTCCAGCACCTTCACAAAACCGGGCGCCCCGCCGCGCGGTGACGCGTCCATGCCGTCGACCCCACCGGTGGCCACCACCACAAACGGCGACAGGCTGATGAAACGCGTGGCGTGCACGTCCAGTTGCTGCAGCTCCTTGGCGGCGGAACGCTCACGCACGGGGTCGTACAGCGTGCGCAGGGATTGGGGTGTGGTCAGGGTGGTCATGGGCGGATTATCGAATGCCGCCGCCTGGCCGCTAAACCGCTACCCGCTAAACCGCGACCCCGTTATCCACCCAGTCAAAGTCCATCTGCCGCGCCGTGCGCGTGGCCAGCGCGGCGCTGTGCAGGCGGCGCACCAGGTGCAGGCTCATGTCAATGCCGGCGGAAATGCCGGCCGACGTGACCAGCCGCGCCGCGTCGCACCAGCGCGGGCCCTCGACGACCTGCAGCGCGGGGAAAGCCGCGCGCAGGTCGGCCACGTCTTCCCAATGCGTGGTCACGCGCAGGCCGTCCAGCAGGCCGGCGCGGGCCAGCAAGAACGCGCCCGTGCACACCGACGCCGTGATACGCGTGGCCGGTGCGGTGCGGGCGATCCAGTCCACCACATCGGGCTTTTCAAGCTCGTCGTTGACCACGCCGCCGGGCACCACCAGGCAGTCGATGGTCGGGTGGGCGGCCAGCGCATGGTCGGGCTCCACCTTCAGCCCCGCGCGGGCCAGCACGGGTGCGCGGGTGCGCCCGACGGTAAAGACGTTGAAGGCAGGCGGATCATCTGGCGCCGCACGCGCATGCATGCGCGTGGCGGTGGTGAACACCTCAAACGGGCCGGCAAAGTCCAGCGCCTCAACGCCG
>CALRZF020000066.1:0-13296 GCA_943372585.1 Ramlibacter sp. 2FC
ATGAACATCATCAACAACCCGAATCTGCTGGACCAGCTGGCCGCCGGCTATGCGCTGGGCACCCTGCGCGGCGGCGCACGCCGCCGCTTTGAAACCCTGGCCCGCCAGAGCGCCACGGTGCGCGCCAGCGCCCTGATCTGGCAGGAACGCTTTGCGTCCATGACCGAGCTGCAGGCCGCCGACGTGCCCAGCCCTAACGTCTGGAAGCGCAGTGAAAACCTGGTGAAGGCCCAGCCGGCTGCTGCCGCAGCGCCGGTGCCCGATACCGGGCTGCTGGACGCCCTGCGCCGTGCCCTGGGCCTGTGGCGCGGCGCTGCCCTGGCCGGCGGGCTGGCCACGGTGGCCGCCGTGGTGGTGGGCGTCAACCTGAACAGCGAAGTGAAAACGCGCGACGGCCAGCTGGCGCAGCTGACCCAGCAAAAAGACCAGATCGCCGCCGAGCTGCGCGCTGCACCCCAGGTGCAGTACGTGGCTGTGCTGGCGGATGACCAGTCCGCCGCGTCCATGGTCGTGACCTTTGACCCGAAAAACCAGCGCCTGGTGCTCAAGCGCGTGGGTGGCTTCCAGGAGGCTGCGGACAAGTCACTTCAGCTGTGGGCGCTGCCGCCCGCAGGCGGGCCGAAGTCGCTGGGCGTGCTGGGTGGCGAGCCGGTGGTGCGGCTGACCGCGGCCGAGGGCCAGGTGCGTGAAGTGCCGGCGCTGGCCATCAGTCTTGAGCCCAAGGGTGGTGTGCCGGGTGAGGGCGGGCCGACCGGGCCCGTGCTGTTCAAGGGTGCGCTGCTGCAGACCGGGACCTGAGCCCCGGCCTCAAGCGCCGTGGCTCAACGCCAGTGGCGGTGGCCGCCGCCGCGGTGGTAGCCGCGCGAATAGCCCAGGTTCAATGAAAGACCGATGGGCGCGTAATACGGCCGGTAGTACGGCGCCGGGTAAACAGCTGTGGGGTACACCGCCGGGTAGCCGGCCGGGTACACCACCGTGGACGGCACTGTCACCACACCCGATTCAATGATGGTCGTGCCCTGCTGGAGGGGCGCCTGCGCGATCGGTGCCTGCTGTTGCTGGTAGTCGGGCGCGGATGATGTGGCGCCGCCCACGGGCGTGATCTGCAGCCGCACATAGGGGCCCGGGTCCTGCGGCATCTGCACGCTGTACTGCTTGCCGGCGTATTCGTAGGTCACGTTGTAGGCAACGGTGCGGTTCTCGTAAAACGTCTGGGTGCTGCACTGCTGCACGTTTTGCACTTGGGCGCCGGGCGAGCCTTCGATGCGGTCGCCCAGCATGGCGCCACCGACCAGGCCCAGGATGGTGGCTGCTGCACGGCCGCCACCGTCCCCAATGGCATTGCCCATGGCGCCACCGGCCAGCGCTCCCATGACGGCGCCCGCGCCCGATTTGGGCTGCTGCACGGCCACCGGCTGGTTGGAACACACCTGACGGGGCACGGCCACCTGCTGGATGATGGGGGTGCTGGACACCACGCGACCCATTTCCTGGGGGTTTTGTACCTGGGGGTATTGCGCCTGCGCGGACGCGCTGGCGGCTGCCAGGCCGGCAAGGGCCAGGGTGGTGAATACTGCTTTTTTCATGAGAGGCCTCTGTTCCACGAATGGATGCTGAAATTTTAAGCAGTTGGAGCTGTTTTGGCGCCCTGAGTTCAGTAAAGCACGGGTAAAAGTTATTGCATGGCCTGCCAGGCCGCCGGGTCAAAGCCCACTGTGGTCTTTGGGCCCCAATCCACCACCGGGCGCTTGATGACGCTGGGCTGGGCCAGCATCAGCGCGCGGGCGCTGGCGGCGTCGGTCACGCCGGCCTGCACGGCGGCGTCCAGCTTGCGCCAGGTCGTGCCTTTGCGGTTGACCAGTGTTTCCCAGCCGTTGCTGCGCAGCCAGGCGTCCAGGCGGTCGGTGGGCACGCCCTGCTTCTTGAAGTCGTGAAACCCGTGCTCGATGCCCTGCGCGGTGAGCCAGGCCCGGGCCTTTTTGACGGTGTCGCAGTTGGGAATGCCGTAGAGGGTGATGGTGGGGGTACTCATGGCGGGATCATCCCACCATCCGGGCGTGGGCGACAATCCGGCGGCTATGCAAACACCCCCCCAAACGCTGGACGACTGGCTCGCGCACTGCGAGCGGCTGCACCCGAAAAACATCGAACTCGGGCTGGACCGGGTGCGCGCCGTGGCCCAGCGCATGGCGCTGGCATTCAGCTGCCCGGTGATCACCGTGGCGGGCACCAACGGCAAGGGCTCCACCTGCGCCATGCTCGAGGCGATCTGCCTGCAGGCCGGCTGGCGCACCGCGGTGTACACGTCGCCGCACCTGGTGCATTTTGAAGAGCGCTGCCGCCTGCATGGCGAGATCGTCAAGGCAGGGGACCTGGTGCCGCATTTCGAGGCGGTGGAGGCTGCGCGCGGCGATGTCACGCTGACGTACTTTGAATTCACCACCCTGGCGATCCTGCGGCTCATGGCCGCCGCGCAGCCCGACGTGGCGATCCTGGAAGTGGGCCTGGGCGGGCGGCTGGACGCGGTGAACATCATCGACCCCGACTGCGCCGTGATCACCAGCGTGGACCTGGACCACATGGACTTTCTGGGGCCTGACCGCGAGAGCATCGGCTATGAAAAGGCCGGCATCCTGCGCACGGGCCGTCCCGCCATCGTGAGCGACCCCATGCCGCCGCAAAGCGTGATTGACCGCGCCATGGAGATCGGCGCGGACCTCTGGCGCCTGGGCCATGACTTCAACTTCTCGGGCGACAAACAGCAATGGAGCTGGGCCGGGCGGGGCCGCCGCTACGCCGGGCTGGCGTACCCGGCGCTGCGTGGCGCCAACCAGCTGATGAACGCATCGGGCGTGCTGGCCGCGCTGGAATCATTGCGAACCCGAATCCCGGTGACGGCGCAGGCGGTGCGCAATGGCCTGGCGATGGTGGAGTTGCCCGGGCGCTTTCAGATCGTGCCGGGCCAGCCCACGCTGGTGCTGGATGTGGCGCACAACCCGCATTCCGTGGCGGCGCTGGCCGCCAACCTGGACGCCATGGGTTTTTACCCCTGCACCCACGCGGTGTTCGGTGCCATGGCCGACAAGGACCTGGCCCCCATGCTGGCCAAGGTAGGGCCGATGGTGGACCGCTGGTACTTCACCGACCTGCCCACGGCCCGCGCTCAATCGGCAGCGGGGCTGCAGGCGGCCTGGCAGGCCCAGGAAAAGCGCAAGGATGTGCAGGCCAGCACCTGGTCCGACCCCCTGCAGGCCCTGCGCGCGGCGGTGGCCGCGGCAGACCCCGCTGATAGAATCGTTGTCTTTGGATCGTTCTACACCGTGGGCGGCGTTTTGAAGGACGGGATCCCCCGGCTTCAGGCCACGCACCTGGCGGATTGAGCCCCAAACACCGCCCAACCAAGGCACCCCTGTACATGGCCTTTTTCAAATTTCGCAAGGCGGGCGACGACACCGCAGCGGCGGCCCCGGCCGAAAGCGTTGAGGTGATGCGTCGGCGCGCCAGGCACCGCCTGATTGGCGCCGCGGTGCTGGTGCTGATCGGCGTGGTGGGCTTCCCCCTGCTGTTTGACACCCAGCCCCGCCCGGTGCAGGTAGACATCCCGATCGACATTCCCGACCGTGCCAAGGCCAAGCCCTTGCCGGTGGCGCCCGCTGCACCCGTGGGGGCCGCGCCCGCGGTGTCCGGCCCGGTTACGGCCCCCGTGGCGCCGGCCCCATCCGCAGCAGCCCCCAAGGTGGCGCAGGCTGAGGGCCTGGACGCCAAGGAAGAAATCGTTGCGGCCAAGCCCGCGCCCAAGCCGGCCGCGGTAGCGTCAGCGCCCGCCAAACCGGTGGCGAAGCCTGAAACCAAGCCCGAAACCAAGCCTGCTGTGACCGCCAAGGCAGACGACGGCGCCCGCGCCAAGGCCCTGCTCGAGGGCAAGGCCACGACGGCAGCGGCCCCGGCTGTTGCCGCTGCCCCGTCCGCCAGCGCCGCCAATGGCGACCGCTATGTGGTGCAGGTGGGCGCCTTTGCCGACGCCGACAAGGCCCGCGAAACGCGGCTGAAGGTCGAACGCGCGGGCCTGAAGACCTACACCCACGTGGCCGAGACCAAGGAAGGCCGGCGCATTCGCGTGCGGGTGGGGCCGTTTGCGAACAAGGCCGAAGCCGACCGCGCAGCTGAAAAGATCAAGGGGCTGGATTTGCCCGCAGCCATCCTCACCTTGTAGGCTGGGCGTGGCCACTCTGGACTGGGTTTTTATCGCGGTATTGGTGGCGTCGCTGGTGCTGGGCGCCTGGCGCGGCTTGGTGTATGAGGTGCTGTCGGTCATGAGCTGGATCGCCGCGTTTGTGCTGGCCCAGTGGCTGGCGCCCGATGTGGCGGCCCGACTGCCCATGGGGTCGGCGGCGGAGCCGGTGCGTTATGCGGCCGGGTTTGTGGTGGTGCTGGTCGCAGCGGCATTTGCGGGCGGCCTGATCGCCTGGTTGTTGAAGAAGCTGATCGAGGCGATCGGCCTGCGGCCTGTGGACCGCACGCTGGGCGCGGCGTTTGGCCTGGCGCGCGGTGTGGTGTTGCTGCTGGCCGCGGCGGTGGTTGTGAACATGACGCCCCTGAAGGGCGGTGTGTGGTGGCAGGAATCGGCGGGCGCCGGTGTATTGACCGTGGCCCTCAAGGGCATGAAGCCCGTGCTGCCGGAAGAATTTGGGCAATACCTGCCCGGGTGACCCAGTAATCAAGGAATACCCATGTGTGGAATCGTCGGCGTCGTAGGCGCCTCACCCGTTAACCAGCTCATCTATGACGCGCTGTTGCTTCTGCAGCACCGCGGCCAGGACGCAGCCGGCATCGTGACCCAGCAGGAACGCAAGTTCTTCATGCACAAGGCCAAGGGCAGGGTGCGCGACGTGTTCCGCACGCGCAACATGCGCGCGCTGCCGGGCAACTGCGGCCTGGGCCAGGTGCGCTACCCCACCGCGGGCAATGCCTACAGCGAAGAAGAGGCCCAGCCGTTTTACGTGAACGCGCCGTTCGGCGTGGTGCTGGTGCACAACGGCAACCTGACCAACGCCCACGCGCTGAAGGCCGAGCTGTTCTCTACCGACCACCGCCACATCAACACCGACAGCGACTCTGAAGTGCTGCTCAACGTGTTTGCGCATGAGCTTGAAAAATCCACCCGCGGTGTGCCGCTGCAGCCTGACGATGTGTTTACCGCGGTCAAAAACGTGCACCGCCGCGTGCGCGGCTCGTACGCCGTGATCGCCATGATTGCCGGCCACGGCGTGTTGGCGTTTCGCGACCCGTTTGGCATCCGTCCGCTGTCGGTGGGTAAAAGCAAGGACGGCACCTGGATGGTGGCCAGCGAATCCGTCACGCTGGAAGGCACGGGCCATGTGTTTGACCGCCATGTGGCGCCGGGCGAAGCGATCTTCATTGACCTGCAGGGCAACCTGCATTCAAAGCAGTGCGCCGACAACCCCAAGCTGTTCCCCTGCATTTTTGAATTTGTGTACCTGGCGCGGCCTGACTCGGTGATGGATGGCATCTCGGTTTACCAGGCGCGCCTGAACCTGGGCGAAACGCTGGCCAAACGCGTGATCTCCACGCTGCCGCCCAACGAGATCGACGTGATCATCCCCATCCCTGAATCCAGCCGGCCCAGCGCAACGCAGCTGGCGCATCTGCTGGGCATACCGTACCGCGAAGGTTTTGTGAAGAACCGCTATGTGGGCCGCACCTTCATCATGCCGGGCCAGGGTGTGCGCAAAAAATCGGTGCGCCAGAAGCTCAACGTGATCGCCAGCGAATTCAAGGGCCGCAACGTGATGCTGGTGGACGACTCCATCGTGCGTGGCACCACCAGCCGTGAGATCGTGCAGATGGCGCGCGACGCCGGCGCCAAAAAGGTCTACCTGGCCAGCGCCGCGCCGCCGGTGCGTTACCCCAACGTGTACGGCATCGACATGCCCACGTCGAGCGAACTGGTGGCGCACAACCGCACGGTGGACGAGATCCGCGACATCATCGGCTGCGATGCGCTGATCTACCAGGACGTGGACGGCATGAAAAAAGCCATCGGCTCGCTCAACCCCAAGCTCGACGGCTTCGACGCGTCGTGCTTTGACGGCGTGTACGTGACCGGTGACATCGACGCCGCGGGCATTGCCCGCCTGAACGAATCGCGCGTAGGCCAGGAAGAGCAGGACGACGACACATCGCGTCTGGCGCTGCCCAACGCGCAGGAAGCATGACCCGGGACCCCAGATGACTGACAGACAACTGCCCGCCGGGCTGCACCTGGACACGCTGGCCGTGCGTGCCGCCGTGGACCGCAGCCAGTACGGCGAAAACTCCGAGGCGCTGTACCTGACCAGCGGCTACGTGCAGCCCACAGCGCAAGCCTCGGCAAGCCGCTTTGCCGGTGAAGAAGACGGCTATACCTACGGCCGCACCGGCAACCCCACCGTCACCAGCTTCGAGCAGCGCCTGGCCGCCATGGAGGGCACCGAGGCTGCCATGGCCACCGCCTCCGGCATGGCGGCCGTGATGCTGATGTGCTTCAGCCTGCTGCGCGCGGGCGATCACGTGATTTATTCGCAGTCGATGTTCGGCTCGACCATGAAGCTGATCGGCACGGAATTCGCGCGCTTTGGGGTTGAGTCCACCAGCGTGTCGCAGACCGATGTGGACGCCTGGCGCGCTGCTTTGCGCCCCAACACCAAGCTGCTGTTTGCCGAGACACCGACCAACCCGCTGACCGAGGTCTGCGACATTGCCGCGCTGGCCGACATTGCCCACAAGGCAGGCGCGCTGCTGTGCGTGGACAACTGCTTTGCAACGCCCGCGCTGCAACGCCCGGTAACGCTGGGCGCCGACATCGTCATGCACTCGGGCACCAAATTCCTGGACGGACAGGGCCGCGTGATGGCCGGTGCCCTGTGCGCACCCGAGGCCATGGTGCGCGAGAAGTTTTTGCCCGTGCAGAAGAACGCGGGCATGGTGCTGTCGCCCTTTAACGCCTGGGTGGTGCTCAAGGGTCTGGAAACACTGAGCCTGCGCCTGAACGCGCAAAGCGCCGCCACGCTGGCGCTGGCGCAATGGCTGGAGCAGCACCCTGCTGTGTCGCGCGTTTATTACCCCGGCCTGCCCAGCCACCCGCAGCATGCGCTGGCCATGCGCCAGATGTCAGGCGTGGGCGGCGCGGTGCTGTCGTTTGACGTCAAGGCGGATGACGCTGCGCAAGCGCGCGCACGCGCATTCCACGTGCTCGATTCGCTGCAGGTGCTGTCGCTGTGCACCAACCTGGGTGACACCAAGAGCCTGCTGACCCACCCGGCCAGCACATCCCACGGCAAGCTGTCCGAGGCGCAGCGCCAGGCAGCCGGCATCGGCCAGGGTTTGATCCGCCTGGCGGTGGGCTTGGAACATATGGACGACATGAAGGCCGACCTGCTGCGTGGCCTGGACACCCTTTCATGAGCAAGACAAGAACCCGATTCGCCCCGTCACCCACCGGCTTTATCCACCTGGGCAACATCCGCTCGGCGCTGTACCCCTGGGCGTTTGCACGCTCCACCGGCGGCGACTTCATCCTGCGCATTGAAGACACCGACCTGGAGCGCAATTCGCAGGCGGCGGTGGACGTGATCCTTGAAGGCATGGCCTGGCTGGGGCTGGACCACGACGAAGGCCCGTTCTACCAAATGCAGCGCATGGACCGGTACAAGGAAGTGCTGGCGCAACTGCAGGCCGCCGGCCATGTGTACCCCTGCTACATGAGCGTGGCCGAGCTGGACGCTCTGCGCGAAAAGCAGATGGCTGACAAGGAAAAGCCGCGCTACGACGGCACCTGGCGCCCCGCGCCCGGCAAGACCCTGCCGCCCGTACCTGAAGGCGTGCAGCCCGTGCTGCGCTTCCTGAACCCGCAGGGCGGCGTGGTGGCGTGGGACGACAAGGTCAAGGGCCGCATCGAGATCAGCAACGACGAACTGGACGACCTGGTGATTGCCAGGCCGGACGGCACGCCCACGTACAACTTCTGCGTGGTGGTGGACGACATCGACATGGCCATCACCCATGTGATCCGCGGCGACGACCATGTAAACAACACGCCGCGCCAGATCAACATCTTCAAGGCGCTGGGCAAGGAACCCCCGGTGTACGCCCACCTGCCCACCGTGCTGAACGAGCAGGGCGAGAAGATGAGCAAGCGCAACGGCGCCAAGCCTGTCACGCAATACCGCGACGAAGGCTACCTGCCCGACGCCATGGTCAATTACCTGGCCCGCCTGGGCTGGAGCCATGGCGACGACGAAATCTTCAGCCGCGCGCAGTTCCTGGAATGGTTCAACCTGGACCACCTGGGCCGCAGTGCCGCGCAGTTTGACGACGCCAAGCTGCGCTGGGTGAACGCCCAGCACCTGAAGGCCATGGCCGACGACGCGCTGGCGCCGCTGGTGGCCGCGCAACTGCAAAAGCAGGGCCTGGCAGCCGACGACCGGCTGGCCGCGATCTGCGGCCTGTTCAAGGACCGCTGCGACACCACGGTGGCGCTGGCCCGCTGGGCGGCTGCCTTCTATACCGACGTGACGCCTGTCGCAGAAGAGAAGGCGCAGCACGTGACCGATGCCGTGAAGCCCGCCGTCGCCACATTGGCCGACAAGCTGGCTACAGTGGCCTGGGACAAGGCTGCGATTGCCGCTGCCATCAAGGAAGTGCTGGCGGCCCACAGCCTGAAGATGCCGCAACTGGCCATGCCCGTGCGCGTGCTGGTCATGGGCACTGCGCAAACGCCGTCGCTTGACGCAGTGCTGGCGCTGTCATCACGCGAAACGGTGTTGGCGCGCTTGAAAGCCGCCTGAAATTTCAGGCTATAATTCAAGGCTCGGAAATTAACGGGGCTGTGTCAAAGCAGCAGCGGTAATTTGGGGGGTATAGCTCAGCTGGGAGAGCGCTTGCATGGCATGCAAGAGGTCATCGGTTCGATCCCGTTTACCTCCACCACCGAACAGTTCAGGTTTTGACCCTATCGTCTAGAGGCCTAGGACATTACCCTTTCACGGTAAGTACCGGGGTTCGAATCCCCGTAGGGTCGCCAAATTAACCTCCTCGGTTAACCAGGCACAAGTCAGTAACAGCCAGCCCTCAAGGCAGGCGACTTGGCTCGCAAGAGCGAACGTTACTGCTACCAGGAGTGGTAGTTCAGTTGGTTAGAATACCGGCCTGTCACGCCGGGGGTCGCGGGTTCGAGTCCCGTCCACTCCGCCAAAAAGCAAAGGCATGTTGCGCAAGCAACATGCCTTTTTCTTTGTCTGCCCTGGTGCGCTCAGGTGCTGAACGATGGCACGGACGGCCGGGTCGATGTCTGTGCCGCCAACGGCTTCGATACGAGGAACGGCCACGCGACTTGGGGGCGCGCCCAAGCCGGTACGGCTTCACGCATGCTGGTGGAATGACCCCCCGTACGGGCGGCTGGGATGGTATTGGCGTTGACGATGGGCATGGCGGGCTCCGGCGGGTGGGCGGGGTGGGCAATGGAGCCAATTTACCCACGTCCGGCAGGAGCCCATAGCAGTAAATTACCGCAGCCCTTGTAGGAAATTTCCTTCACGCGGGCTTGTGGCGCTATTTCCCCAGCTTCAATATCCCCGTGGACAGCGCCGTACCCAGCACGATGACGGCGCCGCAAACAATCATCCAGGGCGTGATGGCTTCGCCCAGTACCACGGCGCCATAAGCCAATGCAAAGACGGGGACCAAAAAAGTGACAGCCAGCGCCCGCGCCGGCCCGGCGCTGGCAATCAGGCGAAAGTAAAGGATGTACGCAATGCCGGTGCACAGCACGGCCAGCCCCACCACCGCACCCCAGGCGCGCGGCCCCGGCAGGCTGGCGGGCCACAGCCAGATCATGGGCACCAGCAAGCCTAAGGTGGCCCCGAGCTGGCTGCCGGTAGCGATGGCCAGCGGGTTCACCCCTGTGAGGTAGCGCTTGGTATAACTGGCGGCGATGGCGTAGCACAGGGTCGCGGCCAGGCAGGCCAGCAGTGCCCAGCCGGTGCCGCCAGGCTTGAAGCTGGCCTTGCCCCAGGCCAGCAGCGCCACGCCCAGCAGACCGATGGCCAGGCCCAGCAGGCGCGATGCATTGGGCTTGTCTTTCAACCAGGCCCAGGCGACCAACGCGCCGAACAACGGCACCGTAGCGTTCAGGATGGAAGCCATCCCCGTGGTGATGGACAGCACGGCCCAGGACAGCAGTGCGAAAGGGATCCCCGAATTGAGCAGCCCCACAAACAGGATGGGCCGCAGGCGCGCGCGCAACGCGGGCCACTGCCCGCGCCACAACAGGATGGGCACCAGGAACAGTGCGGCAAAGCCCACGCGCAGGCCCGCGGTAGGCAGCGCGCCAAACTCATCCGCCGCCAGCCGCATGAACAGGAACGACGCGCCCCACAGCGCCGACAGCGTCAAGAAGTCCGACAGTGACTGGCGGCGCAGCGCGTCGGACTGCGCGGTGGAGGTGTTCAGCATGGGATCGAGTGTCGGGGTAAACCGGCGCGCCGCAGGGCCACACGCCGATGCTTTTTTTCAGCGGCTTTGATGCGCGTTCGCGATCAATGCGCCTTCCAGCTGGAGCAGCGCGGTCTTGCGGTCCAGCCCCCCTGCATAGCCCGTGAGTGAGCCGTCCGAGCCCAGCACGCGGTGGCAGGGCACCACCACGCTCAACGGGTTGCGCCCCACGGCGGCGCCGACGGCGCGCACGGCGGCGGGTTTGCCCACATCACGGCTGAGGTGGCCGTAGCTGACGGTGCGCCCGCGGGGAATGGTCAGCAGCGCGCGCCACACCGACTGCTGGAACGGCGTGCCACCCTGCAGGTCCAGCGGCATATCGAACCTGGTGCGCCGCCCGGCAAAGTAGTCCGCCAGCTGCGCCGTGGCTTCGACCAGCACGGGGTGCTGTGGCGCGTGCGGCCAGCCTTCGTGGTCGGGCAGATGGCGCTGCCCGGCAAACCATACGCCGGCCAGGCCGTGTGCTGTGGCGGCGACGATCATTGGGCCCAGCGGGCTTTCGTAACGGCTCTGGACGATGGAGGTGTCGTATTTCATGTCTTGTCCTTGGGTGTGGCGTCCGGTGCCGGCGCCCACCATGCGCGGATCACGGCATAGCTGCGCCAGGGTTTCCAGTTTTGCGACGCGGCTTCGGCTGCGCGCGCGGGGTTCTTGTCGGCGCGCACGCCCAAGGCGCTTTGCAGCGCCACGTCGCCAGCGGGGAAGGCATCGGGCCAGCGCAGCGCGCGCATGGCGATGTACTGCGCCGTCCAGTCGCCAATGCCGGGCAGCTCTTTCAATGCCTCGATGGTGGCCTGCACGTCGGCTCCGCCGTGAAGCGCCACGCGCTTGTCGGCCACCGCGCGGGCAATGCCCACGATGGCAGCCTGGCGTTGCTTGACGATGCCCAGCTGGCCGAGTGCGTCGCCTTCGGCCTGCGCCAGTACGCTAGGGGCCGGGAACAGGCGCGTGAGCTGCGCGAACGGCGTTTCAATCGGCTCGCCAAACCGGTCCACCAGCCGCTGCGCCAGCGTGCGCGCCGCAGCCACGGTGATCTGCTGGCCCAGCACGGCGCGTACGGCCAGCTCGTAGCCGTCCAGTGCACCGGGCACGCGCAGGCCGTCGCCGTGCGGGAACGCGTCGTGCAGCACGGCATTGATGGCGACAGGGTCCGCGTCCAGGTCCAGTGCGGCGCGCAGGCGGCGGATCACCAGCGGCAGCACTTCGCGCAGCGAATCGCTCACGCGCAGCGTCACCTGGCTGCGTTCCAGGTCGAATTCACCCACCAGCCAGCCGGTGTGCGTCTTGCTGCCTGCATCCACGCGCAGGGTGCGGCCCAGCGCGGGCGCGGCACCCGCATCTGCCACAAACTCGATGCCACCGATCAGCCGTTTGCGAAAGAAACCCAACATGGCTTGCACGTCATAGGGCGGGCGGTAACCCAGCCGCACCGCGGTGCCTTGGGTGCCTGTAGTTTGGCGGTCTGTGCCCGCGCGGCGTAGCTGTGTCGGGTTCAGGCCGTAGTGCTCCACAAAGGCAGCGTTGAAGCGCCGCACGCTGGCATAGCCGCTGATCAGCGCCACCTGGGTGATGGGCAAGTCGGTGTCGGCCAGCAACTGCTTGGCCGTCAGCAAGCGGCGCGTTTGCAGGTACTGAACGGGCGACACGCCCAGCTGCGCCTCAAAAATGCGGCGCACGTGGCGGTCGCTCACGCCCAGGCGTGCCGCAAGGCGTTCGACCGTGGGAGTTTCATCCCCCCACGCATCGGGTTCATCCAGCAGCCGCGCAGCTTGACGTGCGAGGATGGCGCTCGCGTCCTGGATAGACCAGCTCAGGGCTTGCGGGGCAAGCTCGGGCCGGCAACGCAGGCAGGGTCGGAATCCCGCGCTTTCGGCCTGGGCGGCGTGCCCGAAAAAGCGGCAGTTCTCGCGCCGCGGCGTGCGCACCTTGCACACCGGGCGGCAATAGATGCCGGTGGAGGTCACGCCGGTGAAGAAGCTGCCGTCAAAGCGGGCGTCGCGCGCTTTGAGCGCCAGGTAGCAGGCGTCGGGTTGCAGGGGCGTGGTGTCGGCGGGCATGGGTTCATGATACGCAGCGGCATCGCCCACACTGGCCGTTTCCGGACATGTCCCCGGCAGGGGCGGGGCCTACAATCTCGCGTTCGCATCACTTGCCCCGAAAGACCTCATTTCATGCAGCTGTCCCCCTCGATCTTCAAGGCGTATGACATCCGTGGCGTTGTGCCCTCCACCCTGACCGAAGAGGTTGCCGAAGCCCTGGGCCGGGCGTTTGGCACCGTGGCCCTGCGCGAAGGTGAAGCGACCGTGGCGGTGGGCCGCGACGGGCGCCTGAGCGGCCCCAGCCTGAGTGCTGCGCTGGTGCGCGGGCTGACCGCTGCGGGCGTGGATGTGATCGACATCGGCCCGGCCACCACGCCCATGCTGTACTTCGCCGCCAACACGCTGTGCAGCAGCGGCATTCAGGTCACGGGCAGCCACAACCCCAAGGATTACAACGGCTTCAAGATGGTGATGGGCGGGCGCGCCATCCATGGCGAAGAGATCCAGGCCCTGCGCCGCCTGATGGAATCGGGCGACTTTGGCCCCGCCCCCGCACGCCACGGTACGGTGCGGCTGGTGAATGTGCTGGCCCCGTACCGCGACCGCATTGCCGGCGACATCAAGCTCGCGCGGCCGATGAAGATCGTCATTGATTCAGGCAACGGCATTGCCGGCGCATCGGCACCCGGTATCTTTCGCGCGCTGG
>CALRZF020000067.1:0-13262 GCA_943372585.1 Ramlibacter sp. 2FC
GAACACGCTGGGCCGCCGCCGGGGCTGGCTGCTGCTGTCGCAGGCGGCGATCATGGCCGGGCTGGTGGGCATGGCGCTGGCCGACCCGCGCGACGCGCTCGGGCCCATCGTGTGGTGTGCGCTGGCCGTGGCGTTTGGCTCGGCCACGCAGGACATTGCGCTGGACGCCTTTCGCATTGAATCGGCCGACACGCAGCGCCAGGCGGCCCTGGCCGCCACTTATCAGACCGGTTACCGCCTGGCCATGATCTGGGCCGGCGCGGGGGTGCTGTGGATTGCGGCGCGGGCTGAAGTTGCCACCGCTGGTAATTACCAACACGCCGCCTGGCAGACGGCGTACCTGGCCATGGCCGCGTCCATGCTGGTGGGTGTGTTGACCGTGCTGCTGTCGCGCGAGCCCGTGCGCGCCGCGTTGCCGCCCGCGCGCAACGCGGCCGAATGGCTGCAGGGCGCGCTGGTGGAGCCGTTTGCGGATTTCATCCGCCGCTACCGCTGGCAGGCCGCGCTGATCCTGGGCCTGATCGCGGTGTACCGCATCAGTGATGTGGTGATGGGCATCATGGCAAACCCGTTTTATGTAGACATGGGCTACACCAAGGACGAGGTCGCCGCGGTCACCAAGGTGTATGGCGTCATCATGACGCTGGCCGGCGCCTTCATTGGCGGCGCGCTGTCCATGCGCTTTGGCGTGATGCGCGTGCTGATGCTGGGCGCCATATTGAGCGCGGCCACCAACCTGCTGTTCGCCTGGCTGGCCGGGCGCGGGCACGACGTGCAGGCGCTGATCTGGGTCGTGTCGGCCGACAACCTGTCCTCAGGCATTGCCTCGGCGGCGTTCATCGCCTACCTGTCATCGCTGACCAACGTGAGCTATTCAGCCACGCAGTACGCGCTGTTCAGCTCCATGATGCTGTTGCTGCCCAAATGGCTGGCGGGGTTCTCGGGCAAGTATGTGGACTTGCATGGCTATGTGGAGTTCTTCAACGCAACGGCCCTGCTGGGTGTGCCGGTGCTGGTGCTGGTGTGGCTGGCGTCGCGCGCCAAATCCAGGCCCACATCCGGGCGCTGACGGCGTTCAGTTGTGTTCTCTACACGCTGTCGCTGCTCCACTCCCGCTTCAGAAGGGCGTGCAACATCAAGTCATGGTGCGACCCGGCCCAATAGCCGACTTCGCGAAGGCGCCCCTCCTCAACGAAACCGAACCTCCTCAGCAATGAGAGCGATGCCCGGTTGTCGGGATGCACCTGTGCTTCTATGCGGTTCAGCTGCATCTCCCGGAAGCCCCAGGAAATAGCGGCCGCCAGCGCCTCTTTCATGTAGCCGCGCCCCTGGTGCAACGGCGAGATTTCATAACCGGTCACGCACGTCCTCCAGTTGCGATTCCAGCGGAACAGCCCGCAGGTCCCGATGAGACCCGGCGCGTTTGCCAGCTGTATGCCCCAACGGATGCCGGAAGCAGGCTCCTCGAGCCACTTCGCAAACATCTGGACAAGCCGTTTCGCGCCCTCGATATCTTTCAGGGGGTCCGAGCCAAACCATTTCATATGTTCGGCGTCCCCATGGATGCTCAACAAATCCGCAGCATCAGCGTCAGCAATCTCCCGCAGAACGAGGCGCCGGGTTTTGAGCTCCGGGAAGTCAGTCATGAATATCCATCAGCGTTTTACGATCTGAGCACTCACTGCAGCATGAACGTCTCATACTCCAGCCGCGAAATCTTGCGCTCCAGAATCCGCAGCGACACCACCAGCGTGATCAGCAGCGACGCCGCAAAGCCGTAGCCGTAGAACGCCACGCCCAGCTTCAGCGACACGATGGACAGCACCACGTTCAGCACCGACAGCAGCGCCACGGTGGCCAGCACCGCGCGGCGGCGGTCCAGGTAGAAGAACACGTTCATCACCGCCAGCAGCGCCACCTGCATGCTGGCGGCCACTGCGTCTACATAAAACAGCGGCAGGTACAGCGGGCTGATGCCCAGCTTCTCGAATATCGTGGGCGCAAACACCACCATCACCAGCACGGCCAGGGTCTGGATCTTCACGATGTCAAACAAGCCCTGGCGCACGGCAAACACCATCTCGTCGCGCATGCGGGCGATCTCTTCCAGCGAGCCACCGTCGCGCACGGCGTTGTAGAACTTGTCGTACCACTCCACAAAGTCGGTCTCAAACCGCACCAGGAACACCGCCATGCCCGGGATGATGCTCAGGTACGCCAGGAACACCGGCATGTCATAAATGACGCTGGCGCGCAGCGGGCCGATCACGGCCTGGCTGGTCTCGGGCGCCACCCAGAAAACGATCTTGTCGGCCCAGATCGCAAAGTTGTACAGGAACCCCACCGCCATCAGCGTGGGCAGCATGGCGCCGGGCTGGAAGCAGTCGAACGCGATGAGTTTTTCCGCCGGGAAGCTGCGCAGGATGATGAAGAACATGCCCACCAGCATCAGGAACTGCCCCACCACATAGCCGCCCAGCAGCCCCTCCAGCCCGTATTCGCGCAGCAGCACCGCCAGCAGGACCGAGATGGCGTAACCCCCGCCAAACAGCCCCACGATGGTTTTGTAGAACTTCAGCCCGCTCATGAAGATCGTGGCCACCCAGATGTCGCACATGGTCACAAAGCCCGCGACCATCAGCACGCGGTACAACGCGCTTTCTTCGCGGAACTCCAGGAACGCCAGCATCACCGCCAGGGTGCCCGCCGCCAGGTTGGTCACCAGCAGCACGCCGGCAAAGTTGGGCACGATGTCCACGCCCTTGCGCGCAAAAAGCTGGTCCGACACCCAGCGGGTAAAGGCCAGCTGCACCACGCCTGTGAGGATCAGCGAGCCCGCAATCAGGTACGTGACCGACACCTGGAACTGCGTGACCAGCAGGTTGGGCACCACGATGTTGACCGACAGCACGCCGATGACCACCAGCCCCACGATGGACAGCACCCACGGGCCTGAGCTGATCAGCCCCGCATACGCATACGCGCGCACCAGCGCAAAGTAGCTTTCGCGTTGCAGCAGCTTGCGCAGCTCAAAGCCTATGCCGGCCATCAGCCCTCCAGCACCAGGTCAAGGCCGCTGTCATCGGCCGGGGGTGGCGCTGCCGGCGGCGGCGTGACGCCCAGCGCCTGGTCATACACGGCGCGGTAGCGCGAGAACATCACCGGGTGCGTGTAATAGCGCTCCACGCGCGTGATGCCGGCCTGCGCGGCCTTGTGCCAGGCCGCTTCATCACCCAAGAGGCGCATGGCGGCCTCGGCCAAAGCCTGCGGGTCAGCAATGCCCACCACTTCGCCCGACGCGCCCAGGGCCTGGTCTTCTTCGTCCAGGCCATAGACCAGCTGGCGGCACGAGCCCACGTCGGTGCTGACGGTGGGCACACCGGCGGCGTAGCCTTCCAGGATCACCAGGGGCAGGGCCTCGCTGATGGAGCTGAGCACCACCAGGCCGATCTGCGGCAGCAGGTCGGTGAGCTTTTGAAAACCCAGGAATTTCACGTTGTCCGCCAGGCCCAGGCTGGCCACGAGGTCCTTGCATTCGGCCGCGTAGTCGGGGCTTTCTTCCTCGGGGCCGGCAATCCAGGCCTGCACCTCGGGCATGCGGTTGGCAATGGTGCGCGTGGCGCGGATGTAGGTCTTGATGTCCTTGATGGGCACCACGCGGCCGATCAGGCACATGATGGGCGGCACCTTCTCGGGCCGCAGGGCGCGCAAGGCGCCAAAGCGCACCACGTCAATGCCGTTGGGGATGTTGCTGGTGCGCCGCTCGTCGGCGCCGTCCTGCACCTGGCGCAGGCGGTTGGCTTCATACAGCGCAATGATCTGGTCGCTGGCGTCGTAGCACATGCGCCCCAGCGCCTCAAAGAAGCGTATCCACATGGTGCGGAAGTAGCCTGCGTGGGTGGCGTCGCGCTGCAGCAGCGTGCGGTTGTCGGCGATCCAGCGCGCGGCGTACAGGTCGATGCGGCGTTCCTTGGTGTAGATGCCGTGTTCGCTCAGGATCAGGTGGCGGTTGTAGCGGCGCTTGAGCAGCGCGCCCAGAAAGCCCGCGTAACCGGTAGACACCGAGTGGTAGCAGCGCACGGGCGGAAACTTCTCCACAATGGCCGACAGCACCCAGATGGGCGAGTGCATGGTGCGCACCGTCCAGAAATAGTCCACAAAGCTCGGGTCGGTGCAGCGGTCGCGGTACTGCTGGGTGATGTAGTTCCAGCTGGCCTCGGTGTACAGGAACTGCGAGCGGTCCATGCGGCCTTCAAGTTCGCCGGTGATGGTCTCCAGCACCTCGCCGCCGCGCTGCGCCTGGTTCTGCGGGTCGCGGAAGTATTCATGCAGTTCGCGGTTCAGATCGAACATGCCCGCGTCGCCGCGCTGTGGCGTGACCGGCGGCGCGCCGCCGGTTTCGTACAGGTAGTGTTCCTCGATGTGCACCACGTTGGCGGGCAGCTGGAATTTCTTTTCGCCGTAGTCCTGCTTGCGCGAGCCCAGGAAGCAGATGGCAAACGTCAGGTCGGGAAAGCCGTTGATGATCTGGTGCACCCAGCTCGATACGCCGCCGGACACATAGGGGTAAGTGCCTTCCAGCAGCAGGCCGACATCGGCGATAGGTGTCTTGACTGGCTCAGACATGCAAGTCAACTCCCGACACCTGCCGGTTGCGCCAGAACGCCGCCATGCCGCGCAGCTGGTGCGGCAGCTGGGCCGAGTCAGGCATGCGGCTCATGTATTTGCGCACACCATCCAGGTCGCGGCGCAGCCAGGCGATCTGCGCCATCAACGGCCAGATTTCCTGCAGCGGCATGCGCACCTTGCGCGCCAGATCCAGGGCACGGCCGGCTGCGGCCAGCTGGTCCAGCTCGATCAGCACGCGCGCGTACAGCTGCCACACGCTGGGCACATAAGAGTCCAGCACCAGCACGTCCTCACACAGCTTTTGCGCCTGCTCCAGCGCAAAGCGGCGCAGGTCGCCGCGCGCCAGGCCGGTGTCGGCCTGCAGCCAGTGCAGCTCGGCCAGGCGGCGCAGCGCGTTGACCAGCGGCGCGCGTTCATCGCCCTCGCGCGCCTCGGCCAGGCGGGTGCGGGCCTGCTGGATCTGGCGCGTCAGGTCTTTCTCCCACGCGTCCACCATGCTGTAGGCCAGCAGGCGGATGTCTTCCGACGGGTCGGCCAGCAGGCTTTGCAGCAGCGGCACTGCCGCCTTGGGCCGCATGGACTGCAGCGCCACCAGCACGCGCAGGCGCGTTTCCAGCGGCAGCGACGGGTCTTTCAGGATGCGCCGCGCATCACCCGCGCGCAGGTCGCTGCGCTCTGTGGATTCGCGCTGAACTTCTGAAAACTCGGGCATGTGCACCGCCACGAACCGGTCGGTACGCAAAATCTTGGGGTAGCGCAGCGCCACCTGCACGGCCAGCACCGTGCTCAGCACGCCCAGCACCGGAATGAAGAACGCAAAGCAGTACAGCAGCGCGTAGGCCGGCCGCGCGGGCGTGCGGTGCTGAACCGGGAGCAGCGCCCACGCCAGCCAGGCCGACACGGCAGCCGCCAGGCCATGCAGGGCAAAGTAGGCGGCCAGGTTGTCCACCGGCTGGCCGGCCACCTGCAGGGTGCCGTCCAGCAGCAGCAACGACGCCAGCTCGGCCACCAGGGCCAGCGCGACCTTGAGCCAGCCGATCATTCCTTGCTCTCCACCAGCCAGCGCAGGCGTGCAAAGCCCTGCTCGCGGCCCAGCGGGAAGTCAAACGCGCTGAGCTCCTGCGGGCTCAGTTCGCCAAAGCGCTGGGCAATGCCGTCAAACAGGCGCTGCTTGTAGATGCGCACACCCGCCGGGTCCGAGAACGGAACCAGCGCGATGACGCACGGCGCGCCGCGCTGGCCTGTGCCCTGCATCGGCCAGCGCCACGCGGTCTCGCCTCGTGAATGCAGCTCCATCAGGCCGTCCAGGATTTCGTTGTCGCGCGCATGCTCGGCACGCCACACCACGCAACGGCTTTCCAGCCCGTAGTCGGTGCGCAGCCGGGTGAGCCAGCCAAATTCACCCGCCAGGCCGCGCGGCGCATCAGGCCAGACCTTGAGAAGTTCGCCGGCGCTGACCGACAGGCGCAGGTAGTCGGCATAGCTTTCCAGCAGCACAGCCACGGTCTGCAGGTTGTCGGCCGTGAGCGCCGTGAACGGCATGTTGCCGATGACCATGAGGCCGAACGGCTGGCGTTCGGTGCTGATCAGCGGCGTGGCGGCAATCAGCGACGAGCGGCGGGCCTTTTCCAGCAGCGCGTCCTGCAGGTGCACCTGGTGGCCGGTCTCCAGCGCGCGCAGCACCATGGGGTCGTCATGGGCCGGGTCCACGATGCGGCCCACGGCGGCCACGCGCTCCAGCGTCAGCACGGGCTCCATGCGCACCTCGTACAGCGCGGCGGTTTCCACGCGGCACTGCGTCACCACAAAGTCCAGCATCATCTGCGCGCCGGGAAGGCCGCTCACGTCGTGCGGGTTGCTGCGGGTGTAGCGGTCCATCATGGAGCGCAGGTCGATCAGCGCCTCGCGCAGCGTGCCGGGGCGGTCCACCATTTCATATTCAAGCTCGTCGTGCGACAGCTTCACCAGGTACAGGCGGCGTGTCAGGCGTTCGGCCTTGTCGTTCAGGAAGCGCAGGCTTTCCTGCAGGCGCAAAACCCGCAGGCGCCAGTAGCTGCCGAATTCGCCCGCGATCAGCATCGCAATGGCACCGCCCAGGAAGTAAAGCCGCGGGAATTCCATGCCCGGCGCAAGCCACGCCCAGGCCGCCAGCAGGCCGAATGAGGCCACCGCCCCGTGACCCACACCGTAGCGCAGCGCGATCAGCCAGGGGCCGAGCCACGGCCAGGGAAAGCCTTCATTGATGAAAAACGGGTTGGCCGGGTTGCTGACAAAGGCCAGGTACACAAACAGCGCAGGCCACAGCAGTGTTTCCAGCGTGCGCCCGGCCAGCCCCGGGTGGTGGCGGATCCAGCGGCGCAGCACAAGCCGCACCAGCCCCACCGAGCGGTGCGTGACCACCCAGGCCACCAGAAAGGGGCGCAGCCAGCGCTGCGCGCGCGTGGGCTCGCCCTGGGCCAGCGGATCGCGCATCGCGTCCAGCATGTCCTGCACCGATGCGCTGAAGTCTGAATAGATCGTGTCCTTGGCCGGGTCAAAGCCCAGGCCGCCGGCCCCGCCCACGTTGGCCCCGCCGTCGCGCCTGCGCAGGCGCGCCGCGCTCAGGCCCGCGGGCGCGCTGTCGGCGGGCACGTCGTGATCGGGCTGCGCGGGCGCGCCGGACTCCGTGTCCGGGTTATCGCGCGGGGGCAGGTCGGCTGGCCGGGTCAACGCGGATTCCCGAGACAAGTTCAGCCGCCAGGCGCTGGCCCACGGCGGCCAGGGCTTCACGGCTGCCGCCGGTGCGCCCACCCGCAGCGGAATACACCACCTGATCGTTGCTCAGGTCCTTGACCTGCAGCATCAGGCCCACGGCGGGCTCGCCGTCCACGCCCACCTTGTAGCGCCATTCGTTCACGGCGCCAGTCACCACATAGCGCATGCCCTGGGCGCGCGCCCATTTCTCGGCTTCAGCCTGGGCTTTGCGCTCGGCGGGCTCGAACAAGGTCTCGGGGTTGAGCGCCGCCGGGTACACGGCCAGCTGCGTCAGGCCCGCCTGGCGCAGCGCAGGCTCCAGCATGGCCTCTACCCGCAGGCCGGCCTGCGCCACGTCGGTGAAGTTGGCCACCGGCAGCAGCGCTACCTTGTCCTGCGCGCCGATGGGTTGCGCCATGGCCGAGCGGGTGCTGTTGCCCGTGGGGCCGAAGGGGCTGAACGCGCAACCCGCCAGCACCACGGCACTCAAAGCCAAAGAGGTCAACGAAAGTTTTTTCATAGGTGTCACCGGTCAAAAAAGGTTTCGTACTGCACACGCAATTCCCGCACGCCGTCGCCTCCCGACAAACCGCCGGTGCCGGGCCGCACGTCCAGGTTGATGCTCAACTGGTCGCGCCCAGCCACCGAGCCCTTGGCGCCCAATCGTAGCAACCCCTGCGTTTGCTGCCCAGCCGCCGTGCGGCGGGTCTCAAAGCCCACCTCGCCCCAGGGGCGCCAGGCGTGGCTGTAAACACTCGGGTCGGTCTGCGCCAGACCGATCCCCAGGCTGGCCGACAGCGCGCCCGACGACGGCCCCAGGAACAAACCCACGCCCGGAACGGGCGTTACCCCTCCTCCGGGGATGGCGCCGCCCTGCACCAGCAGCGCGGTGGGCGCGTCGGGCTGGCCGTCGGCGCGCACCACGCTGCGGCGCAGCTGCACCTGCAGCCGCACGTCGGGGTAGTCGCGCCGCCAGTACCAGTTGCCTGTGAGCGCCGCATCCACCGAGCGGCCCAGCGCCGCGCCGGTTTGCGTGCGAAAGCGGCTGGCCGCCAGGCTTGCCTGGCCTTCCAGCCGGTCGCCATAGCGCAGGTTCAGGTTGCCGGCCACGCGGTCGCGCGCACCGGCCACCGACATGGCGCTGCTCTCATCCGACCGTTCGTTGTGCGCGGCCTCCAGCTGCAGCACCGAGCGGCTGGACAGGCGCTTTGTGAACTGCAGGTACACGCCGTTGAGGGTGGCCAGCGCGTCGCGCACCAGCCACTGCGCCTTCAGGTCGCCCCAAGGTGTGCGCGTGTCCACGCCCACGCGCAGCTCGCGGTCATGGGCCGGTGTGGCGGCGATCTGCAGCGCGTCGTTGCTGCGGTCGCGCGCCAGGCCCATCTCCACCGTCAGGCGCAGCTGGGGCAGCATCACCACCGAGGCGTCCACGCGGGTTTCGGTGCGGCTGATGACGCCGGCGCGGCGGCTGCGCTGCTGCACGCTGGCGCGGCTGGCCGCGGCCAGCAGGTCCTGCTGCAGCAGTTCCTGTGCCTCGTCGTTGGGGCCCTCGGCGCGGCGCATGGCCTGCAGCGCGCCCTGGCTGGCGGCTTCTTCGCGTCTTTGAAGCAAACGCAATGCTGTCAGGCGGTCTTGCGGATCGATGCGGCCTGCGCCCTGTTGCGAGCGCTGCGGCTCGGCCGCGTCCAGCAGCCGGGCCAGCTCCTGCGGGTCTTCCTGGCCCACGGCCACGGCCATCTGCTGGTAGGCGGGCACGGTCATGCGCCGCGCCTGTTGCTCCCACAGCCAGCGCTGGGCGGTATCAAAGCGGCCTTCGCCCAGCAGCCAGGCGCCCACCAGTTCCTGCGTCTGGCGCTTCAATGAAGCATCGGGCGCCGCCGGGTCGCTGCTGGCGGCCAGCAGCTGGCCCAGCTGGCGCCACAACAGGGCCTTTTGCTCGCCACCGGCAAAGCCGGCGGCCAGGCGCATCTGTGCCAGCAACGCCTGGCGGGCTGCGTCGCGGTCTTTGGCCTGCACAGCGGCGCGCTGCGCCAGCAGCCAGGCGTGGCGGCGCACGCGCAACGCAGGGGCCTCGCGGCCGGTGCGCTCCAGCACATCGGCATAGTTCATGAGCCACAAGAAGTCGTTGGCGCGAGCGCGTGCCATGGGCTGCATCAGCGCCAGCGCCATGCGCGGCTCGTCCAGCATCTGCCAGCCCGCGGCCAGCACCTCGGCATAGGCCAGGTTGGCCCGCGCGGCGGTGCCACGGGCCGTCAGCTCGGCGCGCAGCGTGGGCACGTCCTGCTGGTCGATCAGCAGCCACCAGTACGCCACCCGAAGCGGCGCGTTGTCGGGCCGCAGGGCCAGAGCGCGCGTGTAGTCGGCGCGCGCCAGCGCTACGTCGCCCAGGCGCGCATACAGGCCCGCGCGCCGTTCCAGGAAGGTGACGGATTGCTCCAGCTTCGCGCGGTGGGCGGGCGTCAGCGCGGCCAGCAGCGCGCGCAGGCCCACCGGGCTTTTCTGCTCGGCTATGCCGTCCAGCCAGGCATACACAACCTGATCGATCGGAAAGCGTGGGTACAGCCGCCCGGCCAGGGCCAGGGCTTCTTCGTCGCGGCCGGCGTCCAGCCGGATGCGGATGGCGCGCTCGACCTGGTAGCTCTTGGGCTTGCCCGACGCGATCAGGCGGTCCAGCGCGTCCAGCGCCACGGTGCGGTCGCCCGTTTCAAACGCGATGTCGGCGCGCAGGTCCCAGTAATCGTCGTCAAACGTTCCCGCGTCCACGCGTGCAGCCAGCAAGGCGCGCAGCGCCAGCGGCATGTTGCCCTGGCTGAGGTAGATCTGGGCCAGCCGCATGGCGTCTTCACGCACCAGGCCTGCGGGCCGCATGCGCTCCAGCACGGCGGCGGCCTCCAGCGGCCGGCCCGCGCGCTCCAGCAGCCTGGCCTCCAGGCTCATCCAGCGTTCGCGCAAGGCGTCGTCGGCCTGCGGTTGCGCGGCAGGCAGCTGGCGCACAAACGCCAGCGCGGCGTCCACATTGCCCAGCCGCTCGTACACGTCGATCACCTTGCGTGTTTCTTCCAGGCTCAGCGCCCGCTGGCTGGACAGGGCCAGCCACGCAGCCAGCAACGCATCGTCGTCATAGAGCATGGGGCTCAGGCGGAACACATTGGCCAGGGCCTTTTCGCTGGCGTTGCGTTTGAGAAGCTCCAGCCAGGCGGCCAGCGCCTGCGGCGCCAGGCCCGACCATTCGGACACCTGGGCGCGACGCTCCAACCACACCAGGTCGCCGGGCTGCACGATCAGCGCCGCATCGGCCACGGCCAGCGCCGCGGGCAGGTCGGCCGCCGCGCCAAAGGTGTCCCATGCCAGCTGCAGCCGATCCAGGGGCAGCGCCTTGGCCAGCGCGGCGGCGCCGTTCTTCACAGGCACCACGTTGCGCAGGTGCGCAGCAGCCTCGCGCGGCTGGGCCGCCGCCAGCGCCAGCTCGGCCAGCCACCAGTGCAGCTCGTCGCCCGGCGGCAGGGGTTGCGTTTCGCGCACCGCCGCTTGCCAGGCCACCAGGGGCTGCCCGCCCGCCAGCAGGGCACGCACACCTTGGCGCAGCATCGTGTCGCGGGCGTCGCGCTGCGCGGTCTTGCGCCGGGCAGCGAAGTACAGGTCGGCGGCGGTCTGGAACTGCCCCTCGGCCAGCGCCAGGCCCGCACCGCGCGACAGGTCGGCCATGCCGGCGCCCGGCAGCGCCAGCAGCCGCTGCAGCAGTGCACGCGGAATGGCGCGGGCCTGCTCCAGCGCCGCGCTGGCGGCCTTGCCCGAACCTTCACCGAGCGCCGCCTGCAGCGCCTGGGCCGACTGGATCATGCTGAACACCTGCGCAGGCGTGGTGACGCCTGCTGCGCGTTGCTGCAGGCGTTTGACGAGCTCCGTCGCGGCTTCGGCAACTTCGCCGGCGCGGTTTCGGGTCTGCGCCTGGCGCAGCTTGGCCTGCCACCAGTTGAGGTCCCAGGTGTCCCAGCCGGCCTGCGCCTGGGTGCTGGTACGCGCCAGCGGCTGCGCTTCGTCCAGCACCTGCCGCGCGCCCGGCAGGTCGCCGCCGGACAGCAGCTTTTCAGCCAGCAGCAGGCGCAGGCCCATGTCGTCGGGCTCGGTGCGGATGATGTTGCGCAGGTAGGCAATGCTCAGGTCGCGGTTGCCGCGGTCGCGCCCCTTGGTGTCCAGGTCGCTGCGCAGCAGCGTCAACAGGTCACTTTTGGGAAACACCAGCACCAGGGCACCGACAGCCAGGGCCACCACGCCGGTCAGCGCACCCCATGACAGGATGCGGCTGCGCCCGGCGTCACCCGGCGCAACGGAGTACGACGAGGGTCGGTCCAAGGCTTGTCGCCTCCACATCCAGCCGGTCGCCCCGGCGCGTTGCTTTCTGGCCCGCCGCGCCCTGCAGCTCGCAGCCCGGCGCCACAAAGGTCGCGTGCAGCGGCAGGTGGCCTTCAAAGCGAAGCTGCTGCAGGTTGCCTTCGGTGGTCCAGCTGGCAAGCCGCGCGTTGGCCGACTCCAGGTAAAACCGCGATGCCGGCCCGGGGCTGTACCGCGCGACAGGCCCCGCCGTGTGCACATAGGCGGCGGCCTCATGCTGCACATGGCCCGCAATGCCAGTGGCCGCGCTGGCGGCCGGCAGCGCGGCAGGCGCATCCACGCGCCATTCGCGCAGGAAGCGGCCGCCGCGCAGTTCCAGCGCCCCCGCTTCGGTGCGCGCCACGGTGGCGCGGCGCCAGTCGAGCGTGCGTTCGATGTATTCGCTGCTGTACACGGGGTGCAGCTTGTGCGCCTTGATCTGTGCCTCGGCCCAACCATGCACCTTGTGCAGCGACGCGATGCTGGCGCGCTTGCTGGCAATGTAGGTGTGGTAATAAATATTGACCGGCTTCAGCCGCAGCGGCCGCTCGGTCATCTCGAAGGTTTCGATCACGCGCTCAAAGCCGTAGAACGGGCCGGTCCAGTCGTTGGTGTAGACGTTTTCGTTCTGCATGGGGGCATACGCCTGGAACCACTCACCCTTCATCATGCCGATGGGGCCCACCAGCGTGAGCGTGGGCTCGGCCTTGCTCATCCAGGTGTTGCCGCTGTTCATGTTGAGCATGCCGGCCTGGTAGGCCAGGCGCACCGGCGTTTCCAGCGGCTGGGTGTCGCCGCTCCACAGCACCACACGTGTCTTTTTGCCGCGCGGCGTGAGCGTTTCGATGTAGTCGCGTGCGCCGGTGATTTCGCGCGCGGCGTCGTAGCGGTAGCCGGGAATGGACAGGCCCATCGCGCGGCCTTCACGCACCAGGCCCTGCTCGGCGTCGGCCCAGTAGAACGGGTGGCTGAAGGTGTGGCTGGCGACCTCCACATGGTCCAGCGCAAAGATCTTGCGGGCAATGCCCTCCATCTGCGGCGACATGGCGCGGTACAGGCCGCGCGGGCCGACTTCGCCTTCAATGATGGACACCGTGCTGGGCCAGCGGTAGCGCTCCAGGAATTCCTTCAACATGACCTCGGACGCCAGCGGCGTGCCGGGGATTTCGGCGCGGCTTGGAAAGCCGTCGCCGTCCACATGGATCAAGAACAGCCGCCGCCCGCTTTCGGTGGTGACGTCGGGCACCGGGATGTCGCGCGGCACCTTGAGCGCGGCGCGGAAGAACTCGATGGGGTTCACGGCCCAGCGCTCGCCGCTGTTTTGCGGCAGGTCCATCTTCCAGTAACGGTCGGCCGCAAAGCCGCCCCAGCTTGTGATCGCAATCACGTCGGCGTCGCCGTTGGACTGGCTGTGCACGCGCAGCCAGACATCGCCCACGCCAGGGCGCAGCGTGGACGGCTCGAAGCTTGCGACGTTGGGCTGCGGCTCGATCTCGTAGCCCACATGGGGTGACCGCTTCTCCAGCGTG
>CALRZF020000068.1:0-13261 GCA_943372585.1 Ramlibacter sp. 2FC
GCCTGGGCGACTGTTTCACACCACCATCCTGGGTTGCGGCATTTTTGGTTCGGTGTCGGGCTCGTCCGCGGCCACTTGCGCCACGATTGCCAAGGTGTCGCTGCCCGAGCTGAAAAAGCGCGGCTACAACGAGAGCATTGCCATCGGCTCGCTGGCCACGGCCGGCACGCTGGGCATCCTGATCCCGCCGTCCATCACCATGGTGGTGTATGCGGTGGCGGCGGATGCGTCCATCATCCGCATCTTCCTGGCGGGTTTTTTGCCGGGCCTGCTGTTGATGCTGCTGTTCTCGGCCTACATCGCCTGGTGGTCGCTGCGCCACAAGAGCGAAATGCCCGCCGACGAGCCCAGCACCACATTCCGCGAGAAGCTGCGGCTGTCAAAGAACCTGATTCCCTGCGCATTGCTGATCGTCTTCATCTGCTGGTCTCTGGTGGCGGGCTGGGCCACGGCCACCGAATGCGCGGCTTACGGCGTGGTGGGCGCGCTGGGCCTGGCAGCCTGGAGCCGGTCGCTCACCTGGCAGAACTTCAAGGAGGGCCTGGCGGGCTCGGCCCGCACCAGCTGCATGATCATGTTCATCCTGGCCGGGGCTGCGTTCCTGACCAAGACCATGGCCTTCACCGGCATCCCGCGTGAACTGGCCACCTGGGTCGACAGCATGCACCTGTCGCCGTATGCGCTGATCGCCTGCCTGGTCGTGGTGTACCTGGTGCTGGGCACGGCGCTGGACGGCATCAGCATGATCGTGCTGACGGCTGCCGTGGTGATGCCCATGATCCAGAAGGCAGGCTTTGACCTGATCTGGTTCGGCATCTTCGTGATCCTGCTGGTGGAGATTGCCGAGGTCACACCGCCCGTGGGCTTCAACCTGTTCGTGTTGCAGAACATGACCGGCAAGGACAGCAACCTGATTGCCAAAGCGGCCATCCCGTTCTTTTTCTGCCTGGTGGTCTGCATTGCGCTGATCACGGCATTTCCGCAGATCGTCACCATCGTGCCCGACCTGGTCATGGGCCCGGCGCGCTAAGGAGTTCACCATGAAACGCATCTGGATCGTGGCTGCCCTGGCAGCTGCGGGGGGACAGTTTTGCCTGGCGCAAACGCCGACAAACTGGAAGCTGGCCACCGGCTACCGCGCCGAATCGTTCCACACGCAGAACATCCTGCAGTTTGCCAAGGATGTGGAGCAGGCCAGCGCCGGCGCCCTGCGCATTGACGTGAAGCCCAACAACGAGCTGTTCAAGCTCAACGACATCCGCCAGGCCGTGCAGGACGGCAAGGCCGAGGCCGGCGAGACCATCATGACCAGCATGGTCAAGGACATTCCCATCGCGGGTGCCGACGCCATCCCGTTCGTGGTGAGCAGCTATGAGGACGCCAAGCGCATGTGGGACCTGCAGCGCCCGTTGATCGACAGGCACTTTGCCCAGCGTGGCCTGAAGGCGCTTTACGCCGTGCCGTGGCCGCCGCAGGGGCTGTATGCCGGGGCACCCGTGCGCTCGTCGGCGGATTTCAAGGGCACGCGCATGCGCACCTACAACCAGTCCACCATCCGCATCGCCGAGATGCTGGGCGCCACGCCGGTGGACGTGCCCATGGTGGAGGTGAACAAGGCCCTGGCCAGCGGCCGCATGGACAACATGATCACGTCCGCCGTGACCGGGGTGGAGAACCAGGTCTGGGGCCAGATCAAGCACTACTACGAGATCAACGCCTGGTTTCCCAAGAACATCGTCTTTGTGAACCTCAAGGCGTTCGACACCTTGAAGCCCGCCGTGCAACAGGCCGTGCTCAAGTCTGCGCAAGAGGCGGAGAAGCGCGGCTGGGCCCTGAGCCGGGGCGTTGCGGCGGATTCGACGGGCGAGCTGAAAGCCAAGGGCATGAAGGTGGACCGCATCCCGGCCGACTTTGAAGCCGAACTCAAGCGAATGGGCGAGAAATTCTCCCGCGAATGGGTACGATCTGTCGGGAACGAGGCCAACAACATCTTTGTGCCGTACTACATCCAACGCTAACCTCACGCACCATGCAAGACTCTCATTCCGCTCCAGGCACAAGCCGCTGGCAATTCTGGATCGACCGCGGCGGTACCTTTACCGACATCGTGGCCAAGCGTCCCGACGGTACGCTCACCACGCACAAGCTGCTCAGCGAGAACCCAGAGCAGTACAAGGATGCTGCTGTGGCCGGCATTCGCCACCTGCTGGACCTGAAGCGCGGCGAGCCGGTAACGCCCGCCGTGGTGGAGTGCGTGAAGATGGGTACCACGGTAGCCACCAACGCGCTGCTGGAACGCAAGGGCGAGCCCACACTGCTGGTCACCACGCGCGGCTTCCGCGACGCGCTGCGCATTGCGTACCAGAACCGTCCGCGCCTGTTTGACCGCAACATCATGTTGCCCGAGCTGCTGTACACCGAGGTGATTGAAGCGCAGGAGCGCCTGAGCGCCCAGGGCGAAGTGCTGCAGCCGCTGGACGAGGCATCGCTGCGGGGCGATTTGCTGGCAGCCTATGGCCGCGGCCTGCGCAGCGTGGCCATTGTGTTCATGCACGGCTACAGGTACACAGAACACGAGCTGGCGGCCAAGCGCATTGCCAAAGAGACGGGCTTCACCCAGGTCAGCACCAGCTTTGAGACCAGCCCCATGATGAAGTTCGTGAGCCGGGGTGATACGACGGTGGTGGACGCGTACCTGTCGCCCATCCTGCGCCGCTATGTGGAGCAGGTGGCCGGCGAGATGCCGGGCGTCAAGCTGTTCTTCATGCAGTCGTCCGGCGGCCTGACCGACGCGCATGCCTTCCAGGGCAAGGATGCAATCCTGTCCGGCCCGGCGGGCGGCATTGTGGGCATGGCCCGGACTGCAGCGCTGGCGGGGCATGACAAGGTGATTGGCTTCGACATGGGCGGCACCTCCACCGACGTGAGCCATTACGCGGGTGAGTTTGAGCGTGAGTTTGAAACCCAGGTGGCCGGTGTGCGCATGCGCGCGCCCATGATGAGCATCCACACCGTGGCGGCCGGCGGTGGGTCCATTCTTGAATTTGACGGCTCGCGCTTTCGCGTCGGTCCCCAGAGCGCGGGCGCCAACCCGGGCCCTGCCAGCTACCGCCGCGGCGGTCCGCTGGCCGTGACCGATGCCAACGTGATGACCGGCAAGATCCAGCCGCGCTATTTCCCCAAGGTGTTTGGCCCCGGCGCGGACGAGGCCCTGAGCTATGAGGCCGTGGAGGCCAAATTCAACGAGCTGGCCGGCAAGACCGGACGCAGTGCCGAGGTGGTGGCCGAGGGCTTCATCAACATCGCGGTGCAGCAGATGGCCAACGCCATCAAGAAGATTTCCGTGGCGCGCGGCTATGACGTGACGCGCTACACGTTGCAGTGTTTTGGCGGTGCGGGCGGACAACACGCCTGCCTGGTGGCCGATGCACTGGGCATGACCCGTGTGTTTGTACACCCGCTGGCCGGCGTGCTCAGCGCCTATGGCATGGGGCTGGCCGACCAGAACGTGATCCGTGAACAGGCGGTGGAAATGCCGCTGGCCGCTGCGTCGCTGCCGCTGGTGGCCGAGAAGCTGGAAGCATTGGGTGCCGCCGCGCAGGCCGAGCTGGAGCGCCAGCAGGTCAATGCGGGCACAGTGCAGGTGCACCACCGCGTGCATGTGCGCTACGAAGGCAGCGACTCCGCGCTGGTGGTGCCGTTTGGCGACCTGGCCACGATCAAGGCGGGTTTTGAGTCTGCCTACCGCCAGCGCTTTGCCTTCCTGATGCAGGGCAAGCGGCTGGTGGTGGAGGCGGTGTCTGTCGAGGCCGTGGTGGCAGGCGACGCGCCGGCCGAGCCGCGCCATGAAACGCATGACCCGCGCGAAGTGCCGCGCCGCGAAACCGTGCGCATGTATTCCGGCGGCCAATGGCACGACGCCGCGCTGGTGGTGCGCGAAGACCTGCGCCCCGGCGACGTGGTGCCGGGCCCGGCCATCATTGCCGAAAAGAACGCCACCACCGTGGTGGAGCCCGGCTGGGAGGCCGAGCTGACCGCCCTGGACCACCTCGTGCTGGACCGCCGCATTCCCCGCGCGGTCAAGTTCGCCGTGGGCACCACGGTGGACCCGGTGCTGCTGGAGGTGTTCAACAACCTGTTCATGAACATCGCCGAGCAGATGGGCCTGCAGCTGCAGAACACAGCCTACTCGGTCAACATCAAGGAGCGCCTGGATTTCAGCTGCGCGCTGTTTGACACCGACGGCAACCTGATTGCCAACGCGCCGCACATGCCGGTGCACCTGGGCTCCATGGGCGAGAGCATCAAGACCGTGATCCGCGAGAACACCGGCAAGATGCAGCCGGGTGATGTGTATGTGCTGAACGACCCGTACCACGGCGGCACGCATTTGCCCGACGTGACGGTCATCACGCCCGTGTACCTGGGCGCGGCCGCGCACGACAAGCCGCTGTTCTATGTGGGCAGCCGCGGCCACCATGCCGACATCGGTGGCACCACGCCGGGCTCGATGCCGCCGTTCTCCACCCGAATTGAAGAAGAGGGCGTGCAGATCAACAACGTGAAGCTCGTGGCCCAGGGCGTGCTGCGCGAAGCCGAGATGGTGGCGCTGCTGCAAAGCGGTCAATTCCCCAGCCGCAACCCGCAGCAGAACATGGCCGACCTGAAGGCGCAGATTGCCGCCAACGAGAAAGGCGTGCAGGAGCTGCGCAAGATGGTGGAGCAGTTTGGCCTGGATGTCGTGCAGGCCTACATGCGCCATGTGCAGGACAACGCGGAAGAGTCCGTGCGCCGCGTCATCACGCGGCTGAAGGATGGGGCCTTCACCCTGCCGCTGGACAACGGCGCGCAGATCCAGGTGGCCATACGTGTGGACACGGCCAACCGCAGCGCAGAGATTGATTTCACGGGTACGTCACCCCAGCAGACCAACAACTTCAACGCGCCCACGGCGGTGTGCATGGCGGCGGTGCTGTATGTGTTCCGCACGCTGGTGGACGACGACATTCCGCTGAACGCGGGCTGCCTCAAGCCGTTGAAGGTCATCATCCCGCCGGGCTCCATGCTCAACCCGAATCCGCCAGCATCCGTGGTGGCGGGCAATGTGGAAACGTCCACCTGCATCACCAACTGCCTTTACGGCGCTCTGGGCGTGATGGCGGCCAGCCAATGCACGATGAACAACTTCACCTTCGGCAACGCGTCGCACCAGTATTACGAAACCATTTCGGGGGGCAGCGGTGCTGGCGAGGGATTCAACGGCACGAGCGTGGTGCAGACCCACATGACCAATTCGCGCCTGACCGACCCCGAAGTGCTGGAGTTCCGCTTCCCGGTGCGGCTGGACAGCTACGAAATCCGCCAGGGTTCCGGCGGGGCAGGGCAGTATCAGGGCGGCAACGGCGGCGTGCGCCGTGTGCGCTTCCTGGAAGACATGACGGCCAGCATCCTGTCCAACGGGCGCAAGCACGGCGCCTTTGGCATGGCGGGCGGCCAGCCGGGTCAGGTAGGCATCAACCGCGTGGTGCGCGGCAATGGCGCGGTGGAGGAACTGGGCCACATCGGCCAGGCCGAGATGAAGCCGGGCGATGTGTTTGAGATCCACACGCCGGGTGGCGGCGGTTATGGCGCCGTCTGAGGCGTAGCGGCGCGACGGCAAATTGCCGACAATCGCTGGCATGACCAGCGCCTTCGTTGACAACTACCGCTTCCTTGCCCGCTACAACGCCTGGTTCAACGAACGCCTGTACGGCGTGTGTGACGCACTCAGCGATGCGCAACGCCTGCAGGACCACGGCGCGTTCTTCGGCTCCATCCATGGAACGCTGAACCACCTGGTGTGGGGCGACACGATGTGGCTGCAACGCTTTAACGCGCAGGGCGTGGCGTTTGCCGCTTTCACCGGTGGAGTGCTGAGCCTGCCGGCGGGCGCCAGCTACGGCACCATGCTGGAGGCTGACTGGTCGGCCTTGAAAGCCCGGCGGGAACGGCTGGACGGCGCCATCGAAGCCTGGGTGGCGCAGATGCCCGAGGACTTTCCCCTGCGCACCATGCGCTACGCCAACACCCGCGGTGTGTGGCGCGAGCACCCGGCCTGGCAGGCCATGACGCATTTTTTCAACCACCAGACGCACCACCGCGGCCAGGCGACCACGCTGTTGAGCCAGGTGGGCGTGGATGTGGGTGTGACGGACTTGATCGCGCTGGTATGAGGGGCACCGCCCCAAAGCAAAAAGCCCGCTGATGCGGGCTTTTGTGCAGGTGATGCGCGGCTTACTTCTTGGCCGTTTCTGCCTTCTTGTCGGCTGCTTCGGCCTTGCCGGTCTTGTCCGTCTTGGCGGCCTTGTCGGCGGGGGTAGCGGCGGCTGCCTTGAAGGCTTCGCCGTTGACCGTCAGGCCTTCCTTGGAGAAGCGGGCCGCATTGGCGGGGCCGACGCCCTTGACGCGATCGATCACGTCGTTCCAGTCCTTGAAGGCGCCCTTTTTGCGCTCTTCCAGGATGCGGGCTGTCATGGCCGGGCCGATCCCGCGCACACCGTCCAGTTCGGCTTCAGTGGCTTTGTTCACGTCAGCGGCGAACGAAGTGGCCGCACACAACAGGGCCGCAACGGCCAACAGTTTCTTCAACATGGGAAATCCTCCTTGATTTAGTAAAAACGCCCGGCCCCATTGCCGGGCCGGGCAAGTTTAATAAATCTAAAGTTCCCAATCAAGTGTGAATAAGTGACTGCATGTAAGCAGAAACACCACTTTTAACGTCCATGAACGCATGGTCGCAGCCCGCCGCACGCAGAGCGGTCAGGTCGGCCTGGGTGTAGCACTGGTACTTGCCCCGCAGTGCGTCCGGAAAGGGCACGTACTCGATCAGGCCCTGCGCCACGGCGCCGGCCAGGTCCAGCGTGCCCGAGCCCTGCAATGCATTCACCGTGGCCAGCGCCACGTCGTTGAACGGCTGCGCGCGCCCGGTGCCCAGATTGAACAGGCCGGACTTTTGCGGATGGTCAAAAAACCACAGGTTGACCGCCACCACGTCATCAATGAAGACAAAGTCGCGCTGCTGTTCGCCGGCACCGTAGCCACCGTATTCGCCAAACAGCTTGACGCGGCCTTCGGCGCGGAACTGGTTGAACTGGTGGAACGCCACGCTGGCCATGCGGCCCTTGTGCTGCTCGCGCGGGCCGTACACGTTGAAGTACCTGAAGCCCGCCACCTGGTGGGTTGCGTCCTGGAACTGCGCGCCCAGCTCGCGGCGCATGCGCTGGTCGAACAGCAGCTTGCTGTAGCCGTAGACGTTCAGCGGCTTTTCAAATTCGGGCGTTTCCCGAAAGATCTCGGCGCCGCCGTAGGTGGCCGCGGACGACGCGTACAGCAACCGCGCGCCGCGCTGGCGGCAGGCATTGAACAGGCCGCACGACAGCGTGTAGTTGTTGTCCATCATGTACTTGCCGTCGGACTCCATGGTGTCGCTGCAGGCACCTTCATGGAACACAGCCTCGACCTTGCCGAAGCCGCCTTCGGCAAACAGGTCATAGAACAGGTCCGCGTCCACATAGTCAGCAATGCGCAGATCGGCCAGATTGCGGAATTTGTCGCCCTGGGTCAGGTCGTCCACCGCAATGATGTCGTCAATGCCACGGGCGTTCAGGCCCTTGACGATATTGCTGCCAATGAAGCCGGCGGCGCCGGTAACCACCACTCGTGTCATGCAAACAGCTCCTCGTACGACACCGTGGCGGTGCCGAATTTGCCCACCACAATGCCGCCTGCCTTGTTGGCCAGCGGCAAGGCGTCACGCAGTGGCAGACCGGCTGCCACCAGTGTTGCCAGCGTCGCTATCACCGTGTCGCCCGCGCCTGTGACGTCGAACACCTCGCGCGCCTGGGCCTTCACGTGCAATTCACCCTGTGCGTCAAACAGGCTCATGCCTTCTTCACTGCGTGTGACCAGCAGCGCACCCAGGGACAGCGATTCGCGCAGGGCCTGCGCCTTGTCGCGCAGGGCAGCTTCGCTGCTCCACGCACCGACCACCTGCTGCAGCTCGGCCCGGTTGGGTGTGATGACACTGGCACCCGCATAGCGCGAATAGTCCGAGCCCTTGGGGTCCACCAGCACCGGTTTACCGGCGGCACGTGCGGCGCTGATCATGGTGGCGATATGCGCCAGGCCGCCCTTGCCGTAGTCTGAAAAAAGAATCGCATCCTGCGCAGGCGCGAGCCGTGCGAAAGCTTCGGTCTGTGATGCCAGCGCTTCGTGATCGGGCTCGCTTTCAAAGTCCAGGCGCAGCAGCTGTTGCTGCCGGCCGATGACGCGCAGCTTCACCGTGGTCTGCAATCCTGCGTCGCGCGCCAGGTGGGTGCTGATGCCTGTGCTTTGCATCAGCCGCTCGAGTTTGCGGCCAGGCTCGTCGTCGCCGATCACGCCGATGAAGCTGGCCTGCGCACCCAGCGTGGCGATGTTGTAGGCCACGTTCGCGGCGGCGCCGATGCGCTCCTCCTCGCGCGTGACGCGCACCACGGGTACCGGTGCTTCGGGCGAGATACGGTCCACCGCACCATGCCAGTAGCGGTCCAGCATGGCGTCGCCTACAACCAGTACGCGGGCGGCGGCCATTTGTTGTTTTGTGAGGTTCATAGTTCTTCTACACGCCGCGCGGGGTAACTGTCCCAGGCCTGGCAGCCGGGGCATTGCCAGAAGTGCTGCTTGGCCTCAAAGCCGCAGGCCGCGCACCGGTAGCGGCGCAGGGGCTTCACGGCATGCTCCAGCGCGTTTTGCACATAGGGGTGAGCCTGCTCATGCTCCAGCTTCTCGCCGGCCAGCCAGCGCGACGCCGCCACCAGAGACGGCTCGCGTTCCAGGTGACGCATGTACCAGGCGCGTGCCGCGTCGGGGTCGGACTCCAGCGCGGCGATGGCGTCCAGCACGTCCAGCGACGGGTGCAATTCATAGCTGGTTTGCAGCACCTGCATGACCTGCTCCTGCTGGCCGCTGGCCTTTGCCGTTTCAGCCAGACGCGCCGCCATCAGCGGTATGGACACTGGCGAGCGATTGGCCAGGCTCAGCAGCGATTTCATGGCGGCGTCGTGCTCGCCGGCACGGGCCTGCAGTGCGGCCAGCTCCATGCGGGCGCGTGGCGCATCGGGGGCCACGGTCAGGGCCTGGCGCAGCAGGGGCTCGGCTGCCTCATCACTGGCCTGCGCCGCCTGCTCGCACAAATAGTGGGCAATGCGTGTAGTGAACGTACCTTCGCTGCCGGTTTCCAGCTTGCGGGCGGTCTCGGTGGCCTGCGCCCAGTCGCGTGAACGTTCGTAGATCGCCAGCAGCGCCAGGCGCGCCTGCGTCTCGAATGCGGTCGTTTCAAGCTTTCGCAGGGCTTCTTCCGCGCGGTCCAGCAGGCCGGCCTTCAGGAAGTCCAGCGCCAGCGCGTGCTGGGCCCGGTCGCGGTCAGCCCGGCTCAGGTCGCCGCGCGACAGCAGGTGTTCGTGCACGCGCACGGCACGCTCGTACTCACCGCGGCGGCGAAACAGGTTGCCCAGGGCGAAGTGCAGTTCCGAGGTGTCGGGGTCGTTCTGCACGGCTTCGATGAAGGCATCAATGGCCTGGTCCTGCTGCTCATTGAGCAGGTAGTTCAGGCCCTTGAAGTAGGCCTTGGGCGCCTGGCGGTTTTCAATGCGAAGCTGGCGCAGGTCCAGCCGTGACGCCAGCCAGCCCAGCACGAACGCCACGGGCAGGCCCAGCAGGATCCAGCTGAGGTCAAAGTCCATGGGGAGCGGTCGGCGCAGTATCTGCGGCGCCTGCTGCTTGCGGCGCCTGGATGGCCTTGTGTGCGGCGGTGCGCTGGCGCCACCAGCGCGGCACCATGCCCAGGACGCCCACAGCCAGACCCAGGGCGAAAGCGGTCAACACCACCAGCACCAACGGCGCGCGCCATTGGGTGCCGAAGAAGAAGTGCACCGTTGCATCCTGCTGGTTGTTCAGCGCGAACGCGAACAGGGTAAAAAAAATGGCTGCCTTGAGCAGCCACATGAGGTATTTCATTCATCTCCTCAGTGACGAGGGGATTCTATCGGTGTCAGCTGTCGGGCTTGTCGCCGGCTTGCAGTTCGGCAGTACGACGGTCCACCGCTTCACGCAGGGCCTTGCCGGGCTTGAAGTGGGGTACGCGCTTCTCCGGGATGTGCACGCTCTCGCCGCTGCGCGGGTTGCGGCCCATGCGCGGCGGGCGGCGGTTGATGGAGAAGCTGCCGAAACCGCGGATTTCAATGCGGTGTCCGCGCACCAGGGCTTCACTCATCGCATCCAGAATCGCCTTGACGGCGTATTCTGCGTCGCGGTGGGTGAGCTGGCTGAAACGTGCGGCCAGTTCTTCTACCAGGTCACTTCGCGTCATAGATGATGGGCAGACAAGGCAAGGCGCGGGCAGGGCGCAAACCCCGCTCGCGCCCGCACCCTGGTTTTACTTGCTGTCGGAATTGTCCAGCTTGGCACGCAGCAGTGCGCCCAGGCTGGTCGTGCCGGCGTTTTCACGCGACGACTGCTGGCTCAGGTTGGCCATGGCGCCTTGCTCGTCGGCCATGTCCTTGGCCTTGATGGACAACTGGATGTTGCGCGTCTTGCGGTCAATGTTGACCACCACGGCAGACACTTCGTCGCCTTCCTTGAGCACGTTGCGGGCATCTTCCACGCGGTCGCGGGAGATTTCGCTGGCGCGCAGGTAGCCGATGATGTCTTCGCCCAGGTCGATTTCGGCGCCCTTGGGGTCAACCGTCTTGACCTTGCCGGTCACCACGGCGCCCTTGTCGTGCACCGAGGTGAAGGTGGCAAACGGGTCGCCGTCCAGTTGCTTGATGCCCAGGGAGATGCGCTCGCGGTCCACGTCCACGGCCAGCACGATCGCGTCGACTTCCTGGCCCTTTTTGTAGTTGCGCACGGCGGCTTCGCCGGGTTCGTTCCAGGACAGGTCAGACAGGTGCACCAGGCCGTCGATGCCGGCAGCCAGGCCCACGAACACGCCGAAATCGGTGATCGACTTGATCGGGCCCTTGACGCGGTCGCCGCGCTTGGTGTTCTGTGCGAACTCTTGCCACGGGTTGGCCTTGCACTGCTTCATGCCCAGGCTGATGCGGCGCTTGTCTTCGTCGATTTCCAGGACCATGACTTCGACTTCATCACCCAGGGCGACGATCTTGGAAGGGGCCACGTTCTTGTTGGTCCAGTCCATTTCAGACACGTGCACCAGGCCTTCAATGCCGGGCTCGAGTTCCACGAACGCGCCGTAGTCGGCAATGTTGGTGATCTTGCCGAACATGCGCGTGCCTTGCGGGTAGCGGCGGTTCACGCCCATCCACGGGTCGTCGCCCATTTGCTTGAGGCCCAGGGACACGCGGTTCTTTTCGGTGTCGAACTTGAGGATCTTGGCGGTGATTTCCTGACCGGCTTGCACCACTTCGCTCGGGTGGCGCACACGACGCCAGGCCATGTCGGTGATGTGCAGCAGGCCGTCGATGCCGCCCAGGTCCACGAACGCACCGTATTCGGTGATGTTCTTGACCACGCCGCGCACAACGGAGCCTTCCTTCAGGGTTTCCATCAGTTTGGCGCGCTCTTCGCCCATGGAGGCTTCCACCACGGCGCGGCGGCTCAGCACCACGTTGTTGCGCTTGCGGTCCAGCTTGATGACCTTGAATTCCAGGGTCTTGTTTTCGTAAGGGGTCAGGTCCTTGATGGGACGCGTGTCGATCAGCGAACCCGGCAGGAAGGCGCGGATGCCATTGACCAGCACGGTCAGGCCGCCCTTGACCTTGCCGCTGGTGGTGCCGGTGACGAATTCGCCGGATTCCAGGGCCTTTTCCAGGCTCATCCACGAAGCAAGGCGTTTTGCCTTGTCGCGCGACAGGATGGTGTCGCCGTAGCCGTTTTCGATGGCGTCGATGGCCACCGACACGAAGTCGCCTACCTGGACTTCGATCTCGCCCTTGTCGTTCTTGAACTCTTCGATCGGCACATAGGCCTCGGACTTGAGTCCGGCATTAACCACGACGAAGCTGTGCTCGATGCGCACGACTTCAGCGGTAATGACCTCGCCGGCGCGCATTTCCTGGCGCTGCAGCGATTCTTCAAAAAGGGCGGCAAAAGATTCAGACATTAAGTTTCCTTGGCGCATCACACAGGTTTCCAGACGCAAAAGCAAAATCGCTTCAGGGCGGCTGTTTTTAAGGCTGAGGACGGCAGTTTTTGCGGACGGGTCCGCGGGTTACGTTGATGAACCACACCACCTGGGGCGCTGACGCGCGAGAGGGGCAATGCGGGCCAACAGCTGCTCAGGACGCCCTGAACGGCTGCTTGCCTTGCCACCATTCCAGCACCTGGCCAACCGATTCTTCAATCGTCTGGTCGGAGTTGTCGAGCAGCAAGGCATCTGCGGCAGGCTTCAAAGGTGCGACGCTGCGGGACGAGTCCCTGGCGTCGCGCGCCTCCAGATCCTGGCGAAGACTGTCGAGTGTAGTTGAAAAACCCTTTGAAATCAACTGCTTATGCCTGCGTTCGGCCCTGCGTGCTGCGCTGGCCGTCAGGTACACCTTGAGCGGGGCGGCCGGAAAGATGACGGTGCCCATGTCGCGGCCGTCGGCTACCAGGCCGGGCAACTGCCGGAATGCATGCTGCAGGGCCACCAGGGCTGTGCGCACCTGGGGCAGGGCGGACACGCGCGAGGCGTTCATACCGGCTTCTTCAGTGCGGATGGCGTCAGTCACGTCCTGGCCGGCCAGCAGGACGTGGGAGCCCGTAAAACGCACGGGCAAACGGGCAGCCAACGCGGCGATGGCTGGTTCATGCGTGGCGTCCAGTGACAAACCCGCCTGCAGTGCCGCCAGCGCAGTCACGCGGTACAGCGCGCCGGAATCCAGGTAGTGGTAGCCCAGCCGCTGGGCCACGGATGCCGCCAATGTGCCCTTGCCCGAGGCGGTCGGGCCGTCCATGCAGATGACCGGAACCTGGTCATCGCACGGCGTGACGACACCAAACAGCGCCTCAAAGTAATCGGGGAAGGTCTTGGCCACGCATTTGGGGTCTTCAATGCGCACCGGCACGCCATCAGGGTTGAAGGCGGCGAGCGAAAAGCACATGGCCACCCGGTGATCGTCGTAGGTGTGGATGCTGGCCGCGCGCCATTGCGCAGGCGGCTCAACGCGCAGCCAGTCTGGCCCTTCGGTCACCGTGGCACCCAGCTTGGTGCATTCGGCGGCCATGGCGGCAATGCGGTCGG
>CALRZF020000069.1:0-13182 GCA_943372585.1 Ramlibacter sp. 2FC
GCACCATGCTCAATTTCCTGCAGCTGATGAGCGCGGTAGCGACCAAGACCGCCGTGTATGTGGATGCCGTCAAGGGCACGCGCGCGCAGATCGTGGACACGCGCAAGACGCTGCCGGGCCTGCGCCTGGCGCAAAAGTACGCGGTGCGCACCGGCGGCGGGGTGAACCACCGCATCGGCCTGTACGACGCAGTGCTCATCAAGGAAAACCACATTGCCGCGGCCGGCGGGGTCACGCCGGTATTGCAGGCCGCAGCGCGCGTTGCGGCACAGGCCACCGTCATCGAGATCGAGGTGGAAACGCTGGACCAGCTGCGCGAGGCGCTGGACGCGGGCGCGAAGATGGTGCTGCTGGACAACATGAGCCTGCCCACGCTGCACGAGGCCGTCAGCATCAACGCAGGCCGCGCCATTCTTGAAATATCGGGCGGCGTCACGCTGGACGGCATACGCGGCCTTGCGGAAACGGGCGTGGACCGCATCTCCATCGGGACCCTGACCAAGGACGTCAAGGCCACGGACTTTTCCATGCGTTTGCAGGAGTTGTGATGAGCACAGTGATTGACGTTGAATACGAACAACCCGAGACCATTGGCGCCGCGGTGTGCGAAACCAAGCACGCCTGGGCCCGCATCCCGGTGGAGCCGGGGCCCAAACAGCGTGCCGAGCTGAAAGACAAAATCCGCCGCCTGCTGAAAGAGAAAAACGCGGTCATGGTGTCGCACTACTACGTGCATCCGGACCTGCAGGACCTGGCCGAAGAAACCGGCGGCATCGTCAGCGATTCACTGGAGATGGCACGCTTTGGCCGCGACCATGCGGCGCAGACGCTGGTGGTGTCGGGCGTGAAATTCATGGGCGAAACGGCCAAGATCCTGAGCCCCGAAAAGCGCGTGCTCATGCCCGACCTGGACGCCAACTGCTCGCTGGACCTGGGCTGCCCTATAGAAGAATTCAACGCATTCTGCGACGCGCACCCCGACCGCACGGTGGTGGTGTATGCCAACACGAGCGCGGCCGTGAAGGCGCGGTCTGACTGGCTGGTCACGTCCAGCTGCGCTTTAGACATCGTGGGCGCGCTGAAAGAAAAGGGCCACAAGATTTTGTGGGCGCCCGACCGCCACCTGGGCGGCTACATCCAGCGCCAGACGGGTGCCGACATGGTGTTCTGGAACGGCTCATGCATCGTGCACGACGAGTTCAAGGCGTTTGAGCTGCAGGCGCTGATGAAGGAGCACCCGCAAGCCAAGGTGCTGGTGCACCCGGAGTCGCCCGCCGATGTGGTGGCGCTGGCGCATGCGGTGGGCTCCACGTCGGCCATCCTGAAAGCCGCGAAAGACATGGACGCAAAGGAGTTCATCGTGGCCACCGACAACGGCATGATGCACAAGCTGCGCACGCTGAACCCGGGCAAGGTTTTTTATGAGGCGCCGACCGCCGGCAACAGCGCCACCTGCAAAAGCTGTGCGCACTGCCCCTGGATGGCCATGAACGGCCTGGCCGGGCTGGCCCAGGTGCTGGAAACGGGTGCCAATGAAATCCACGTGGACCCGGCGCTGGGCCTGCAGGCCCGTGTGCCGATCGACCGCATGCTGGCGTTTACCGCTGCACTGAAGGCGGGGCAACCGGCGGGGTCGCTGGTGCCGAATATAGGCGCGGCCTGACGTACCGCGCTCAGGGCGCGAGCGTGGTCGGCTGCGGGTCGGCCAGCAGCCCCGGGTAGTCCAGGCTGTAGTGCAGCCCGCGGCTTTCATGCCGGGCCTGCGCCGAGCGCACGATCAGCTCGGCCACCTGCACCAGGTTGCGCAGTTCCAGCAAATCACGCGTGACGTGAAAGTGCGCGTAGAACTCCTGGATCTCGTCCTGCAGCAGCGTGATGCGGTGCAACGCGCGCTCCAGCCGCTTGTTGGTGCGCACAATGCCCACGTAGTCCCACATGAAGCGGCGCAGCTCATCCCAGTTGTGCGAGATCACCACGGCTTCGTCGGCGTCGGTCACGCGGCTGTCGTCCCACGCGGGCAGCACGGGCGGTGTGGACAGCGGCGACTGCAGGATGTCCAGCGCAGCGGCGCGGGCAAACACCATGCACTCCACCAGCGAATTGCTGGCCAGCCGGTTGGCGCCGTGCAGGCCGGTGTAGGCCGTCTCACCGATCGCATGCAGGCCCACCAGGTCGGTGCGGCCGTTCAGGTCGGTGTGGATGCCGCCGCAGGTGTAGTGCGCAGCGGGCACCACGGGGATGGGCTGCTTTGAAATGTCGATGCCGAACTCCAGGCAGCGCGCGTAGATGTTCGGGAAGTGCGCCTGGATGAACGCGAGCGGCTGGTGCGAGATGTCCAGGTTCACGCAGTCAATGCCGTGCTTCTTCATTTCAAAGTCGATCGCGCGGGCCACGATGTCGCGCGGGGCCAGTTCGGCGCGGATGTCGTGCTGCGGCATGAAGCGCGCACCGCCTGCAGACTCGGGCAGCTTGAGCTGGCCGCCTTCACCGCGCACCGCTTCGCTGATTAAAAAGCTCTTGGCATGCGGGTGGTACAGGCAGGTCGGGTGGAACTGGATGAACTCCATGTTGCTCACGCGGCAGCCCGCGCGCCAGGCCGCGGCAATGCCGTCGCCCGTGGCCGTATCGGGGTTGGTGGTGTACAGGTACACCTTGCCCGCGCCGCCGGTGGCCAGGATGGTGTGCGGGGCGCGAAAGGTCAGCACCTGGTCGGTCTTTTCGTCCAGCGCGTACAGGCCCAGGCAGCGGTTCAGCGGCAGGCCGCGCTTTTTGCCGGTGATCAGGTCCACCAGCACATGGTTTTCAAACAGCGTGATGTTGGGTGCGCGGCGCACATGCTCGATCAGCGTCTTCTGCACGGCGGCGCCGGTGGCGTCCGTGACGTGCACGATGCGCCGCGCGCTGTGGCCGCCTTCGCGCGTCAGGTGCAGGTGGCCGTCTTCTTCAGAAAACGGCACGCCCAGCTCGCGCAGCCAGGCAATGCTCTTGGGCGCGTGTTCCACCACAAAGCGGGTGGCGGCCGGGTCCGACAGGCCCGCGCCTGCCACCAGGGTGTCGTCCACATGGGCGTCAAAGGTGTCGCCCTCGGCCAGCACGGCGGCAATGCCGCCCTGGGCCCAGCCGCTGGAGCCATCGCTCATGGCGCGCTTGGTCAGGATCGCGATGCGGCGCGTGGGTGACAGGTGCAGCGCTGCAGACAGGCCCGCCAGGCCGCTGCCGACGATCAGCACGTCGAAGTCGTAAGAGGTTTGGGTCACGGCAGAAATGAAAAGGGCTACGCTGGGGAGTAAGCCAGGCGCACATAGATGGGGGCAAACGCTTCGGCCTGCGTGACCTCGACCAGCGTTTCCTTGGCCAGCTCCAGCAGGGCGATGAAGGTCACGATCAGAACGGGCACGCCGCGGGTCACGTCAAACAGGTTTTCAAACTCGACGAACTTGCGGCCCTGCAGGTGACGCAGCACGATGCTCATGTGCTCGCGCACGGACAGTTCCTCGCGCGTGATCTTGTGGTGCTGCACCAGCTTCGCCCGCTTGATGATGTCGCGCCAGGCGTCCTGCAGGTCCACCACGTTCACGTCGGGAAAGCGCGGCTGGATGGACTGCTCGATGTACACCTGCGCGCGCAGCACGTCGCGTCCCACCTGGGGCACGGCGTTCAGCTTGGCGGCGGCCAGCTTCATCTGCTCGTATTCCAGCAGGCGGCGCACCAGCTCGGCGCGCGGGTCCTCAGGCTCCTGGCCTTCGGCGGTCTTTTTGGGCGGCAGCAGCATGCGCGACTTGATCTCGATCAGCATCGCGGCCATCAGCAGGTATTCAGCCGCCAGCTCCAGGTTGCGGCTGCGGATCTCTTCCACATACACCAGGTACTGTCGCGTCACCCCGGCCATGGGGATGTCCAGGATGTTGAAGTTCTGCTTGCGGATCAGGTACAGCAGCAAGTCCAGCGGGCCTTCAAAGGCCTCCAGGAACACCTCCAGCGCATCGGGCGGGATGTACAGGTCGGTGGGCATGGCGAACAGCGGTTCGCCATACAGGCGGGCCAGCGCCACCTGGTCCACCACATCAGGCATGCCGGGCACGCCTTGCAGGGGCACGGCTGCCGGTGCGCTCACTTGGCGTCGGTCTGGTAGACGTAGGGTTTTTGCGGCACTTCACCGGCCCGGTAGTCACCCCAGGCGCTGCGGTCTACCGCCTTGTCCCACAGCAGGGCGCGGCCGGCGCGCTGCTGCGATTCGAGGTCGGGCTTGCCGGTCTTCAGTTCATCAATGAACTGGGTGATTTCAGACTTGTAATGGGCGCGGCGGAAGAAATTGGCGATGGACATGGGGGAACCCTTTGACCGGGATTTTAGCCCGTGGGCGCAATTTCAGCCCGCAGGGGCAGGACGGCCCGCCAGCTCCTGTGCAAACCCCGAGCGTTCAAACAGCTCACGCGGCTGCGCCTGCAGCGAATCCACCCGCAGCGTGCCGCCGCGTGCCAGCACGGCCTTGTGCAGCTGGCGCAGGGCGTCCAGGCCGGACGCGTCCAGCGACACCAGCTGCAGCGCGTCCAGCACCACCAGCGGCGCCGGGGGGCCGTTCTCAACCGCTTGCACGGCCACGTCGATCTTGGCCACGGCGCCGAAAAACAGCGCGCCGTACAGCTTGTAAGTGAGCTGGTACTCGCTGCTGGCGATCAGCTCCACCCGGAACAGCGAGCTCATGCGCCGAATGAACAGCGCGCAGGCCAGTACCAGCCCCACCTGCACGGCAACCGTCAGGTCAAACACGACGGTCAGAAAGAACGTGCCCAGCATCAGCACGCGGTAATGGCTGCTGTACTGGCGCAGCCGCGCAAACGCATGCCATTCGCCCATGTTCCAGGCCACAAACAGCAATATGCCCGCCAGCACCGCCAGCGGCACATGCAGGGCCAGCGGCGCGGCCAGCAGCACCACCAGCAGCAGCGTCAGCGCATGCACCATGCCCGCTATGGGGGATGTGGCCCCGGCGCGCACATTGGTCACCGTGCGGGCAATGGTGCCGGTGGCCGGCATGCCGCCAAAAAACGGCGTGATGAAGTTGGCCACGCCCTGGGCCATCAGCTCCTGGTTGGGGTCGTGCCGCGGCTGGGTGCCCAGCTGGTCGGCCACCCGCGCGCACAGCAGCGATTCAATGGCGCCCAGCAGCGCAATGGTCAGCGTGGGCGTGACCAGCAGCTTGACCGTTTCCCACGAAAAAGCCGGCAGCGCAAACGACGGCAGGCCCTGCGGTATGCCGCCAAAGCGCGTGCCAATCGTTTCCACCGGCAGATGCAGGAACCACGCAAACACCGTGAGCGTGACCAGCGCCACGATGGGCCCCGGCATGCGCGACGTGACCCGCACGGCGCGCCCCATGCCCGGCAGCTCCAGCGCGTGGTGGATGGCGTGGTGCACGGCTGACTTTTCATTCCACAGCCGCGGCCACAGCACCAGGCCCAGCACGCAGGCTGCCCCCAGGCCAAAGGCGTAGGGGTTGAAGGTGTCCAGGTGCTGGCCCATGACCTTGAGCTGGGTGAAGAAGTCTGCCGGCATCTTGGGCACGGTCAGGCCCAGCCAGTCGCGCAGCTGCGACGCGGCAATCAGCACCGCTATCCCGTTGGTAAAGCCGATCACGATGCTGACCGGCACATAGCGCACCAGCGTGCCGAGCTTGAGCAGGCCCAGCACAAACAGCAGCACGCCCGCGCAGGCGGTGGATATCAGCAGGTTGGCCAGGCCATAGCGCTCGACGATGCCGTACACGATGACGATGAACGCGCCCGCCGGCCCGCCGATCTGCACGCTGGAGCCGCCCAGCGCCGAGATCAGAAAGCCCGCGATGATGGCCGTCCACAGCCCCGCCTGCGGCGACAGGCCCGACGCGATGGCAAACGCCATGGCCAGCGGCAGCGCCACGATGCCCACCGTCATGCCCGCGCCCGCGTCGGCCATGAAGCGCGCGCGGCTGTAGCCGCGCAGCGAATCGATCAACCGGGGGTGAAAGCCCGCCAGGTGCAGGCGGGGCGGGGTCAAGGTGTCAATCCCCGCCGGGGATGGCGGCGTCAGCTACCGCGCCAACCGCGCGTCCGGCCAGCCGCGCGGTGCCGATGGTGGCGTCTGCTGCCAGGCCGACGGTCTTGACGGCCACGGTGGCGGCGACGTCGGCCACGGCGATGACGGCGCAGCCCTGCAAAGCCAAAGTAGCGGCCAGCAATACGGCCAGAAGAATGCGTTGAATCATGAGGGCCCCCGGTTCTGCCTGCATTTTAGGCCGGGCCTTCCTGGGTCCGACTTGAGGCCTCAGTGGCGCCTTCAGTCGGGACCGGATGCCTTTTCCAATGCCATGCACCATCGCAGCAGATACTGAATCTCTTCCTGGGCCAGTGGATTCGGATTCATGTGCAGGCGCTGAAGTTTCCCTTCGATAGCGTGGGACAGTGCTTCGCTATCCACATTCAGCGCTTCAAACAACGCAAGGGATTCAGACCCGGGCAGTTGCGCGTCCAGAATGCCGCAGGCCATGGCCACCACCCGGCCCGGCGCATGGTACAGAGCAAGCTGGGCTGCAGTTTCCGCGGGGTCATTGCGGTCCTCAGGGTGAGCACCTGCCAGAAGACTGCCTTTGTCCTGAGGCGCCAGGCTGGAGCTGGCGATTTCACGGCAATAAGCATGCATCGCGTCCTCGGGCCAGCAGTCGGATGGGAGGACCGCCAGGTGCCCCAGAAATGGATGACCCGAATGCGGGTCTTCCGACTTCAGCAACCACAGCTTGTCGTGTATGGACAACCTGTCGGGTGGGGCAGCCAGAATGCCGCGCACATAGGCGATCACGTTGTCCGGCTGGTTACGCACGCCTGCCCAGATCAAAGGAGAGCGTCCATCCCCGTCCGTGGCGCAAAGCATCTCCACACGGTCGAACGCATGCGCTTTCGTGTCAAGGATCGCCTCGATGCTGCGCGTGACGCAATCGGGGGCATGGCTGTCCATGGCCGCCATCAGGAATGTGGCGCTGCCGATATGCGCGGGGTTCACATGCAGGCGGGGGCCGGTGCCGGGGGTTTTGCCAACGGCGCCTTCGCGCTCCTGGGGTGGTGTCCAGCGTATAAGCGTTCCGGCCCTGGGCTCCATAGGGAAATACTCCCGCTGTTCATGCGGCGTCAGCCAGGCGCTGATGGGGATGCGGGCAAACGATTCGGGGTCCGGCGCTACCATGCAATGGTCCTGCACGCTGCGGTTGGGATCGAACAGCCTGGCGCTGTACTGCGTGTGCCCTTTGTCGCCAGACGCTTGCTCAGGCCTTGCCAGCTCCAGGACCATGGCGTGGCGCGGTGAATTGAAGAAAAACCACTGGGTCTGGCCCGGCTGCAGTTGCTCCAGCTGCTGCGCGACCATGGGGCCGAAGTTGTCCAGGTCGAAAAGGGCTTCGGCACGTGCGCCGGTCATCATGCCGTATTCCTCTTTCGCCACCTCATCGGTGTAGCCTGTGGTGATGCCCTGCATGATGGATTGGCCCCTGTCAAAGGCCGAACTTTCATCACCGCCCTTGCCATCCAGGATTTTCTGGTTCTGAGCCATCGCCCAAACCATGCACATGGAGTGGCACTTGAGCAGGTCGTCCGGCTGAGGAAGCGGGTGGGGGGAAAATTCTCCAACCTGCCGCTTGGCGTCACCGTTCAGGTTGAGCGTGCTCGCGGTGTTCTGGTCAAACCCCCAGGATGCCTGCGCCCAGACGGTGCCCGCCAGCATCTTGGGCGGACCCAGGGGCTCGCCCGACTTGCTGTCAAAGTACTCCACGACCGACGGGATATGCGCCGGATCATTTGTACCGTTGGCATGAGCGAGGGCATGCGCAGGCACCTTCACAAGCAGGTTTGACACGTCGCCGTTGACACAGACAGTCAGTTTCTCGGGGTGGTCGGGCTGGAGCTTGTGAAGATCCACGATCAGCCGCTGTGCATCAGGCTCCCGCTCAGGGGCTGTGACCGTGACATGCCCGAGGTCTGCCATGCGGGCCAGCCCGGCTGCCACTGAATCCAGATGCGCAAGCTGGGCGATGTTGGCATCGGCGATGCCATGCCCCTCGCGGGCGCGAACGTAGCCGTCCAGCTGGGCCCATGCGTCGGGGTGCAAAACCGGCACATCGCCAGGCGCCGGGTACTCGCCCGGCAAGCTGGACTGGCCAAAATTGCGCAGGTCCAGAGTAGCGCCGTTCAGGCAGTCTTGCAGCAGGCTCCTGATGGTTGCTGTCACCCGCAGTTCATCTGCATCCGAAAGCGGCCCTGACAACGCCTGCGCGTAGGCGTCCAGGCAATGGTCAATGAGTTGTTGGGCCGTGCGCGGCTCGTCCGGCAGGCCCTTGGTTTCCCGCGGGGCAGGCGGCGCCGTGTTGCGCGCGGAGTCGTCCGCACGGGGCATCGACAGAAAAGAATGGGAGCCGGGGCCGGTGTAGCCGGATGACAGTGAATGGAAGGACATGGTCAGCCTTTCGGGCTGTGGGGTGGGGCTCCCTGCGCATGCGGCCGCCGTTCTGGCACCCGGCTTGGGCCGGGCGCACTCCCTGTCCTTCAAACTGGTTCTTGCCTGCCCTCATGGTGGGCGATTTGGTTCTTGCAGATAACTATATGTATGGATAGTTATCTGAAGGTCTTGCCTCAGCGCACCCGCATGCCCGGCTGCGCGCCCGCCGTGGGCTCCAGGACGTAGATGCCGGGGTTGGCTTTCTCGTCGCCGTGGCTGGCGGCCAGCACCATGCCTTCGCTCACGCCGAACTTCATCTTGCGCGGCGCCAGGTTGGCGACCATGACGGTGTGTTTGCCCACCAGGTCTTCGGGTTGGTAGGCGCTGGCGATGCCGCTGAACACATTGCGCGTGCGGCCTTCGCCCACATCCAGCGTCAGGCGCAGCAGCTTGGTGGAGCCTTCCACGGCCTCGCAGTTGACGATCTTGGCAATGCGCAAATCGATCTTCGTGAAGTCGTCAATCGTGATGGTGGGGGCCAGTTCTTCGCCACCCGGCGTGAGCTTTTCGGGCTCCGGTTCGGCCGGCGCTTCAAACAACGCATCCAGCTGCTTCACGTCCACGCGCTGCATCAAATGCTCGTACTTGCCCACCGTGTGGCCCGCGCCCAGCGGCGTGGCGGCGTTGCCCCAACCCAGCGGCGCGCATTGCAAAAAGCCTTCGGCCTGCGCGGCCAGTGCGGGCAGCACGGGCTTCAGGCAGGCGGTCAGCAGCTTGAACATCTCCAGGCACCAGCTGCCCACGGCGGCGGCTTCATCGGCCTTGCCTTCCTTGGTGAGCTTCCAGGGTGCGGCGGCGTCAAACGCGGTATTCACCACATCGGCCACGGCCATGATCTCGCGCAGGGCGCGGGCGTAGTCGCGCGACTCGTACAGCGCCTTGACACTCGCGGCCAGCGCCGCAGCGTCCACCTCGGCCAGAGACGGCGCTGCCACCAGCTTGCCCCCCGGCACAAACTTCACTGCCCGGCTGGCAATGTTCACGTACTTGCCGATCAGGTCGCTGTTGACGCGGGCCATGAAGTCGTCGGGGTTGAAGTCGATGTCTTCATTGCGGCCGTTCAGCTTGGCGGCCAGGTAATAGCGCAGCCATTCGGGGTTCATGCCCAGGCTCAGGTACTTCAATGGGTCCAGGCCGGTGCCGCGGCTCTTGCTCATCTTCTCGCCGTTGTTCACGGTCAAAAAGCCGTGCACAAACACCTGGTTGGGCACCTTGCGGCCGCTGAAGTGCAGCATGGCCGGCCAGAACAGCGTGTGGAAGGTGATGATGTCCTTGCCGATGAAGTGGTACTGCTCCACGGTGGGGTCGGCAATGAACTGGTCGTAGTCCACACCGATCTTGCCCAGGTAATTCTTGAGCGAGGCCAGGTAGCCCACCGGCGCGTCCAGCCACACATAAAAGTACTTGCCTGGCGCGTCGGGAATCTCGATGCCAAAGTACGGCGCGTCGCGGCTGATGTCCCAGTCGCCCATGGCGGTCTTGCCGTTCTCGTCCGGCACCAGCCATTCGCTGATCTTGTTCAGCACCTCGGTCTGCACGGCGCCGCTGTTCGTCCAGGTGTTCAAGAAATCCAGGCAGCGCGGGTCCGACAGCTTGAAGAAGAAATGCTCCGACGTCTTGAGCACCGGCGTGGCGCCCGACAGCGCCGAATACGGGTTGATCAGGTCCGTGGGGCTGTAGACCTTGGAACAGACCTCGCAGTTGTCGCCGTACTGGTCCTTGGCATGGCAGTTGGGGCATTCGCCCTTGATGAACCGGTCGGGCAGGAACATATTCTTTTCAGGGTCAAAGAACTGTTCAATGGTCTTGCTGGAAATCAGGCCGTTGGCCTTCAGGTCGCGGTAAATCTGCTGGGCCAGCTCATGGTTCTCGGGCGCGTCGGTGCTGTGCCAGTTGTCAAACGCGATGTGAAAGCCGTCCAGGTATTCCTTGCGGCCGGCGGCAATGCCGGCCACAAAAGCCTGCGGCGTCACGCCGGCCTTTTCGGCCGCGATCATGATGGGCGCGCCGTGAGCATCGTCGGCACAGACAAAATGCACCTGGCTGCCCTGCATGCGCTGGTGGCGCACCCAGATGTCGGCCTGGATGTATTCCATGATGTGGCCGATGTGGAACTTGCCGTTGGCGTAGGGCAGGGCGGTGGTGACAAAGAGCTTGCGCTGGGCAGACATGGCGTACTTCTGGAAGAGGGTTCTTCTGGGGGAAACCGCTGATTTTAGGAGTTCCGGCCCGGCCAGCGGATTTCCAGCCGTCCGTATAGATGGCGCGGGATGCCGCCGCCACCAGAATGGGCCCTTGTCCATTGCCAGGAGCCAACCATGGAAGTTAGACGTCCTTCGACGGTGTCCATGCCGCTGGTGGGCGCTGCCGACGGCAAGCACAGCCCCGGCCAGCACCCACCGCCCTCCATCCAAAGCGGCCCTGCGGCCCAGGTGCCAGTGCCGGTCCAGGTGCAAGGCCCCGGGGGGCACGTCCTGTGGATACTGGCTGATCACATGTTGGGCGACATGCGGGACCTGGCGCTGCGCATGGAACACCTCGCATCGCCGGGCAATGCCTATCAACTGATGCGCCGCAACCCCGGAAGCGTCGCGATGGTCGCCGCGGTCGTCCTGCTGGGGAGTGGCATGACCCTGGCCGGCCTTGCGATCACCGGGCGGCTATGAGTGCAGCGCAATTTTTGGCCTTGCGCGATGCATTCTGCGAACTGGCCGGCGAGGCGGCTCCTGAACTGGTGGCCGACGCGGCGGGCACGCTGGCGTTCCACCAGGTGATCGGGGCTTATTCCGTGACGTTCACGTATGCGCCGTGCCTGAGCGACAACGACGTTTTCATCATGATGGACTTCGGCAAGATGGCCGCTGCGGCCGGGCTGCAGGAATGGCACACACTGATGCAGTGCAACACCCTGATGTTCGGCAAGAACTCGCCGGTGTTTGGCTTGAGCGAAGCCGGCAACCTCGTCCTTCAGCGGGTGTATCCGCTCGCATCGGCCACGGGCCAGGAACTGCACGCCATCGTCAACGGCCTGGTGGGCTGGGCAGATCAATGGCACGCCGGTGCGTGGCTGCAACCAGACGAGCAGGCTGCGCCGACGCCGCTGGCCGCCGCAATGCTGGATCGCCTGGCATAGCGCAGGGGCAGGGGTTGCCGCTAAACTGGCCGGCTGCTCCCCTACCTGACCGCCATGCCCACCCAAGACCAGCTCCTGCAAGCCCTGCAAACCGTCATTGACCCCAACACGGGCAAAGACTTTGTGTCCACCAAGGCCCTGAAGAACCTGCAGGTGACCGGCGGCGAGGTGTCGTTTGACGTGGAGCTGGGCTACCCCGCCAAAAGCCAGTTCCCCGCGCTGCGCTCGGCCCTGGTGGCCGCCGCCAAAACCGTGGCCGGTGTAGACAACGTATCCGCCACCCTGAGCAGCAAGGTCGTGGCCCATGCCGCCCAGCGCGGCGTGAACCTGATGCCGGGCGTGAAGAACGTGATTGCCGTGGCGTCGGGCAAGGGCGGTGTGGGCAAGAGCACCACGGCGGTGAACCTGGCGCTGGCCCTGGCGGCCGAGGGTGCGTCGGTGGGCCTGCTGGACGCCGACATCTACGGCCCCAGCCAGCCCATGATGACCGGCACCAGCGGCAAGCCCGAGACGCTGGACGGCAAGACCATGGAGCCCAAGATCGGCCATGGCATCCAGGTCAACTCCATCGGCTTTCTGGTGGGTGAAGACCAGGCCATGGTCTGGCGCGGCCCCATGGCCAGCCAGGCGCTGGAGCAGCTGATCACGCAGACCAACTGGAAAGACCTGGACTATCTGATTGTGGACATGCCCCCGGGCACGGGCGACATCCAGCTCACGCTGTGCCAGAAGGTGCCGCTGACCGGCGCGGTGATCGTCACCACGCCGCAAGACATTGCGCTGATCGACGCACGCAAGGGCATCAAGATGTTTGAAAAAGTGGGCGTGCCCATTTTGGGCATTGTGGAAAACATGGCCGTGCACGTGTGCAGCGCCTGCGGCCACCTGGAACACATCTTTGGCGTGGACGGCGGGCAAAAGATGGCGGCCGAATACAAGATGGACTACCTGGGCGCGCTGCCCCTGTCCATGAGCATCCGCCTGCAGGCCGACAGCGGCAAGCCCACCGTGGTGGCCGAGCCCGACAGCGACGCAGCCCGCCTGTATGGCGACATTGCGCGCAAGCTGGCCATCAAGGTCGCGCAAAAGGCGAAAGACTTTTCGTCCAAATTCCCGACCATCACGATTTCCAAGAACACCTGAGCGTGTAGGGGGCCGCCATGAACCTGCTGGCGTCACTGCGATACCTGGTGGCCCTGCAGGAACACCGCCATTTTGGCCGTGCGGCGCAGGCCTGCCACATCACGCAGCCCGCGCTGTCCAACGCGCTGCGCGCGCTGGAGGGTGAATTTGGCGCGGTGATCGTCAAGCGCGGGCGCACGTTTGCCGGCTTTACGCCCGAGGGCGAGCGCGTGCTGCAATCGGCCCGTCTGATGCTGCACGAGCGCGAGCTGCTGCAGCAAGACCTGGCCAGCGTGGCCGGGCGGCCGCAGGGCCGGCTGGTGATTGGCGTGGTGCCGGCGGCCGTGCCGGTGGCGGCGCGCTTTGCAGCGCAGCTGCAGGCGCTGCACCCGGGCATCACGCCCACG
>CALRZF020000070.1:0-13168 GCA_943372585.1 Ramlibacter sp. 2FC
CCGTCCGACCGCCTTGTCCGCCATATGTTGGCGAAGTGCCAAGGCTTTCGCAGCGCGGGGTGTCGCGTGATTCTCCAGATAGTTGGACATCAGCCAACCAAACCAAGACACTGACGTCAGCAAAACCATCCCGCCTAGCTCCAAACGATCCTGCGTGAGAGCTTGATAAGTTTTCGTTCCGTCTAGCGTTGTGAACAACGAGCGATACATCAAACGAAAGCGACCCATTACCTCACCGGGATTGACTTCGTCAGTAGGACCCACCATCGCGAAGCAAGGCGCTGCTTTCTTCAGGCTCACCCCATTAAGTATGCTCATACCGAAGCATGCGGCCACTACGACCATCAACCGCAGTTCGAGCAGGCGGTTTATTGGAGTGAGCAGGTCGCAGAACGTTGCCCAAGGCATGCAAGAGCCGTCCGCAAAACACAACCCACGATCGCCGCCATGACATTCGATATGCAATATGGGGCGGAGGCTCGATCTTGCGATCGTTCTCGAAAGATTTTGCAGTAGGCCCGCAAATTCTGTAGCGTCCTCGACTCTCTCCAACATCACGCTGACGGGCATCCCTAGTTCGTCAACGAGCGAAGCGGTGTAGTCGCGCAGAATCCCACCTGTTTTGACCTTATCTTGGTGGCCGAGCGACTCTACTATCAACAACGCGTTGAAATTTATGTCGTCGAGCGCAGGATTGACCGCGTTTACTTGCTCAACCATATTTCATTATCTGAAAGCAACAAACTTCGCCCAGTGAAGTTCGAGTGCTACCTTGGAAGGTTGTTGGTCGATTGTCTTTAGTGATACGCCTTCCAGCGTTGCGTATGTGGGGTCAGCAAGAACGTTTTGGTGAAAGTGCACCTTCAATGAGCCAGGCTCAATTCCCATTTTGAAAAGATCGAACAGAGTGTGAAGGTCAGAACGGAGGAGCAAACCATTTTCCGGATGATTATCTGACTCGTTTCGGTAGGGGTTAATGTGCGCGGCCTCCAATATGTCCACGATGGGGCATTGTGATACTACGCATTGGTCGCCGTAGCGCGCACGCAAGGCGTCGCGAAATTTGCGCTGCCCGCGACGCTGCCTAATTTCGCGTAGAACAGATGCGCGGGTGTCATTCGTTGAGGGCTCGAAGCCAGTGTTGGGCTCGTTAGCCTCATCTGGACCCAGCGTCTTCGACGCGCGAAACACATTCAGCAATTGACTTACTGGCGCCGGAACATCCTTGAGGTGCACGAGAAGTTTCGCGACGTCCAACTCTTCAATGGAGTGTTGGTCATTAGGTCGATAAGCCGCGGCTTTCAAATCCTCAGCCGTGATTTTCCCTAACGAAATAAAGCTCTTGCCGTAGCGCGCCACGTACTTTTTTGCGGAAACCATTTCGACCTTAGGCGTCGAAAAGACGGCATGGCAGTGAGAGCATCGCCAAGGCGGTGAGACTGTTGTTCGCGCCCGGATAAAAGTGCCGTTGCACTGAGGACATCGCTGCCGTGCCTTTTCACCCACTTCGCTGGAGATCGCTTCAATTCGCGCGACTCCCAACAATCTTTTTCGGTCCCGCAGAAAAACTACATCGCCCTCTGAGACTTGGGTGTGATTTGCAACGTGACTGTCATAACGATAGATCTGCTCGACCTCGTCCTCATGACCGAGGTTGCCTCCGTATTGCCTGGTACCGGAAGCCAGAGTTATGAGCGACCAGGCGCGTGCCATATTGAACCTTCCACGGGTTTATGCAAAAAAAGTATGGGGGTTAGTGTCAACAGATTGTCACTACTTACCTGCAAACCCGCACCAGCTCTTGCATTTGCGACATTCCATCATCGGCGCAATGGATAGGCGCCAAGGGCTGTGAATGTCTGCGTTCATCAAGGCTCTCAGGCTCGCCGCGCAGGCGCTCCCGAGCCGCCCCTGCGGCCCTGAACATACGCCTGCCGCAGCAACTCATTCACGCGGGTTTGCCAACCGTCTCCGGTTGCACGCATGGCCTCCACAACATCCGGGTCAAGCCGCATCGTGACCAACTGCTTTCTCATTTCTGCAACGCTGCCGACCGGCCGGCCACGCCCGCGCTTTGTCAGCACAGCCACAGCAAACTGTTCATCGGTCAATTCCATCGCATCCGGATCGCTCGCAATGCCCGCTGCAATGGCGGCATCTTCTGCGGGCGATGGCTTAATCAGTTTGACTTTTTTCATAGCGATCTACCTCTCGTGAGTTGGCCTTGCGAAGACTGATGATCCGCCGCCCCTCGGTGCGTTCCACAAACACAACGCAATACAGCCGCTCGCCCATCGGGGCATAGCCGACGAGGCGCGTCTCGCCGTACTGCCTGCGCGTATCTACAACCGCGATCATGGCATCCCAATCAAGATACTCAGCCTCCGACAGGGCCATGCCATGCGCGGCAATGTTTTTCTCGTTTTTGGCTGCGTCGAAGCTTAAATCCATAATTGATTGTATTTACATAAAAAAATCAGTCAATTATTATTTTGTAACTACAAAATAATAATTGACCGAGGAGATAACTGGCATCTGGTTGCACAAAAAGAACTGTACCGGGTTCGGCAACGGCTACCATTTGTGGGGCTGGGGGATATGGTCCTACCCGCACTGCAAGACTGTTCCGACAAACCCGCCCACTGGTTCAGGCGGTAATCAAAGCATTCCGTATCTGAAGGAGTTGCCATGAAATCCGTTGCCCTGAAGCCTTTCGCGCTGGAACCCAACATGCTGACCATGGGGGGCGTCTTCTACCCCACGGGCTACATGTTCCTGATGTTCGCCACGGAAGCGGATCGCACGCAGGCGCTCGACCTGCTGCTGGCCGACGGCTACAGCGGCGAGTCGTTCATGGAGGTTCCCACTGAAGCGGTGCTGGGCGTGATTGCCAACACTGTGGGCAGCGCTGACATCCCGTTGCCTTCCGCAGGCACCGAAGCCAACACGGTGCGCCGTTATGCCGAGCTGGCCTCCCAAGGGCACGCCGCGCTGATGATCCACGCGCCGTCGTCTGAAGAGACCGAGCACATCATGAATGTGCTGCGCCACGCCCGCATCTCGTTCGCCCAGAAGTACCGTTACCTGGTGATTGAAGACCTGGCCTGATGCTGCCGTTCACTGCGTGAACGGGCTGGCGAACTTCGGGTCGGCCGCCAGCGCGGTGTCGTCCAGCGTACGCAGGAATGCCACCAGTGCCGCCTTGTCCGCCTCGGTCAGGTTCAGCCGGCGCGGCGCGTTGCCGGCCTGCAGCCGGTTGTCCAGCGCAGGGCCGTCCTGCACCCCGCTGTTGTAGTGCTCCACCACCTGTTCCAATGAAGAAAACCGCCCGTCGTGCATGAAGGCACCGCTGCGCGACACGCTTTTGAGCGAGGGCGATTTGAAGACCCTTGTCTCCCCTGCGTCCAGCCCGTTGCTGCGTGAATTGGCCGCCAGCGCAAAGGTGGGCGGCACATGGCAGGCTGCGCAGGCCAGGCCGCCCTGCCCGCGGCCCAGGATGAACAATTGCCGCCCACGCTCTTCCTGCGCGGTAAAGCTGGTGATGGGCGCGCCCAGGCCGTTGTCTGGCAGCGCAGCATTGAAGTTGGCCGCATAACCGGTGTCCCAGCGGCTGCTGCTGGCCACCATGGCGCGCTGGAACTGGGCCAGCGCACGCTGCACGCGATCCTCTGTGATGGTGGCGTCGCCGAACGCAGCGGTGAACAGCGCCGGGTAGTACGGCAGCGCCTGCAGTTTGGCAAACAGTGTGGGCAGGCCGCCTGCCGATGCGTCAAACCCCATCTCCACTGGGTGCTGGATGGGTTGGGTGGCCTGTGCCTCCAGTGTGGCGGCACGCTTGTCCCAGAACATGCTGCCCGGTGCGTAGTAGCGCACATTGCCCAGGCGCATGGCGTGCGCCGTGGTGGCCCCGCCGGCAAACCCCAGGCTGAAGCGGCGCGGGTCACCAAACGCCTGGGCCTGCTGGTGGCAGGACGCGCAGGCAACCGTGTTGTTCACGCTCAACTGCCGGTCGTAAAACAGCACACGGCCCAGCGTGGCAGCGGCGTTGGTGACACGGTTGCTGGCCGGCGTGTTGTCGTCGCCCGTGACGCCGGCGTTGTAATGGGTGGGCAGCACGGGGACGTAATTGGGCAGGTTCGCCAGGTCGACGCTCAGGCCCTGCAGCCCTGTGGTTGCAGGTGCCGCGGCGACCGGGCCTTCAGGGACGGCCGGGGTTGCCACAGGCGCCGCGACGGCAGCTGCATCCGCTGCTGTGACGGTGCCCCCTGCGCCTCCGCCGCACGCCGCGAGCAGCACGGTCATGGCCAGCACAATGACGGCGCCGGCCGCCAGGGACAGATGTTGGGTTTGCATGGTTTTGGCTCCGTGGGTTGTTCACTCCCATTGTCAAAACCGTTTGTGGATGGACTGTGGAGGCAATCCAGCGGCGCTGCTCACGATTGGCCACGCGGCGTGACGCCAGTCACGCTGCAGGTTCTTCAGCATCCGGGTCGAAGCGGTAACCCATGCCGTACACCGACACGATGGCCGACCCCTGGGACCGCACCTTGGCGATCTTGCGCCGCAGGTTCTTGATGTGGCTGTCAATGGCGCGGTCGGTCGTGTCGCGAAAGTCCTCGTGCACGCTTTCCAGCAATGCGTTGCGCGAGAATACGTGGCCCGGGCGCGACAGCAGCCGCTTGAGAAGGCGGAATTCCAGCGGCGTGAGCGCCAGCCAATGCTCTTGCCAGGCAATGCGCAGGGCGTTGTCATCCACGCGAAAGCCATGCGCCGGTGCGGCCGCGCCCAGCCGGCCCTCGGCACGGCGCAGCAGCGCCTTGATGCGCGCCACCACCTCGCGCGGGCTGAAGGGCTTGCACACATAGTCGTCCGCGCCCACCTCCAGGCCGATCAGCCGGTCGATTTCGTCCACCCGCGCTGTGACCATGATGATGGGCACGGCTGAAAACGCCCGCACCTCGCGGCAGACCTCCACACCGTCCTGGCCGGGCAGCATGATGTCCAGCAGCACCAGCGCGGGCTCCAGGCGGCGGATCTCGGGCACCACCTGCAGGCCGTTGCCCAGCACCGTGGTGCGCCAACCCTGGGCCTGCAAATAGTTGTCCAGCATGTCGGCAATGCGCGCGTCGTCTTCAACGATCAGGATGCGGCGGGGTTCGGGCGTCAAGCGGGGTCTCCATCGGCGTCGGCGTTCAGCGGCAGGCGGACCACCACGGCCAGGCCGCCCAGGGCTGACGCTTCGGCGCGGATCGTGCCGCCGTGGGCCTGCACGATGGCGCGGCAGATCGACAGGCCCAGGCCGCTGCCGTGGCTGCCGCCCGTCGCGCGCTGGCGGGCCGCGTCAGCGCGAAACAGCGGCTCGAAAAGCTGCTCCAGCTGGCCGGGTGCCACGCCCGGGGGGGTGTCGTCCACACGCAGCTCAAGGCCCGCCGGGGTCAGGCTCCACTGCACGCGAACCTGTCCCGGCGACGTGGTGTAGCGCAGGCTGTTTTCCAGAAGGTTGGTCAGCAGCTGTTCGATGCGGCCAAAGTCCCAGCGCACCTGCACAGGCGGACCTTCGCGCAGATCCAAGGCGAGGCCGGCCTTTTGCGCGCGCGGCCCAAAACGCCGGGCCCCACGCACCAGCACGGCGGCCGCGTCGCCGTCACTGAACTCGCAAGGCAGCGCGCCCAGGTCGGCCATGGACAGCGTGTGCAGGTCGTTGACCAGCCGCACCAGCTGCAGCACCTCCCCGCGCAGATTGGCCAGCACCTCGGCACTGGGCTGCCGGGCGCCGTCCTGGATGGACTCAATCTCACCCAACAGCACCGACAGCGGCGTGCGCAGCTCATGCGATATCTGCGCGATCCAGCTACGCCGCGCGCCCTCCAGCGCCTTGAGTGACGCCGCCATGCGGTTCACATCGCCGATCAGCGCAGCCATCTCGTGCGAACCGGTTTCAGGCACCACCACGTCCAGCTCGCCGCCTGCAATGCGCTGCGTGGCGGCCTGCAGGTGGCGCAAAGGCCGGCTCAGGCGCGGCGCTGCAAAGGCAGCGGCCAGCAGGGCCAGCAGCAGCGTGGCGCCCGCCGCCAGCCCCAGCCCCAGATACTGGCGGCTCAAAAAGCGCAGGTCCACGCCGTCCAGTTCGGTGCTGGGCAACATGCGCACCTGGGCGACCGTCTGGCCGTTGACCACCACGGGCGCCTGCAGCAGGTTGCGCCCCTCCGGGAAGGCCGGCCCGCCCACGCGCACGCCCTGCGCGTCCACGATCTGGATGCGCTGCGCAATGCCTTCGGGCGGGCCGCGTTGCGGTCGGGGCCGCTCGCCGCGCGCGCCTTCGTCCATGCCGCCTTCCCGGCGCGGCGGCGGCGGTCGGCGCTGTGGCGGTGTGATGCCTTCGGCCTGGGCAAATTCGTCCATGATTTCGCGCATGGGGATGCCGCGCGCCATGTTGTCCACAAACGCCGGATCGCGCGCGCGGCCTGCGACCAGCCCGGCAAAACGCTCCAGGTGTTCGCGGTCGCGTGCACGCAGGTAGTCGGAAAACCCGGCTTTCAGGTTCCACGCCACAAAGCCGCCGATGGCCAGGACCGACAGAAGGACGGTGGCCACGAGCAGCAAGGACAGTTGGTGGACGATGCGCAGGCGCATGGGGTGCATCGTACGGGGTGAATGGGGGTGTTTATGGAGGGCGCCTCCACAATGCAGCGCCCAAAAAACCAAAACCCGCCGAAGCGGGTTCTGGTTTTATGCGCTGCAGGCTTAACCCATATGCAGGCCGCCATTGACCGAGAAGTCGGCGCCGGTGGAATAGCCGCCCTCTTCGCTGGCCAGCCAGGCAATGATGGAAGCAATTTCGCTGGGCTCACCCAGGCGCTTGACCGGCACGGTCGCGACGATCTTGGCCAGCACGTCTTCGCGGATGGCCTTGACCATGTCGGTACCGATGTAGCCGGGGCTCACGGTGTTGACGGTCACGCCCTTGGTCGCCAGCTCTTGGGCCAGCGCCATGGTGAAGCCGTGCATGCCGGCCTTGGCGGCTGAATAGTTGGTCTGGCCGGCCTGGCCCTTTTCACCGTTGACCGAGCTGATGTTGATGATGCGGCCCCAGCCCTTTTCCACCATGTCGGCCACGACCTGCTTGGTCACGTTGAACATGCTGTTGAGGTTGGTCTCGATCACCGCGTCCCAGTCCTCGCGGGTCATTTTCAGGAACATGCGGTCGCGCGTGATGCCGGCGTTGTTCACCAGCACGTCGATCACGCCATGCTCGGCCTTGGTCTTGGTGAAGGCCTCCACCGTGGACTCCCACGCGCCGACATTGCCCACCGATGCGTAGAAGGTATAGCCCAGCGCCTTTTGCTCGGCCAGCCACTTGGCATGGTCGCGCGTGGGGCCGCAACCGGCGATGACCTTGAAACCCTCTTTGTGCATGCGCTGGCAGATGGCCGTTCCGATGCCACCCATGCCACCGGTGACGTACGCTACTTTTTGACTCATTGTTTTGACTCCGTTGATTTGTCGTTATTGATTGGAACCTGATCAGGCGCGTTCCACAGCAAGGGAAACCCCCATGCCGCCACCAATGCACAGGGCGGCGATGCCCTTCTTGGCGTCGCGACGCTGCATCTCGTGCAACAGCGTGACCAGAATGCGCGCACCCGATGCACCGATGGGGTGCCCCAGGGCAATCGCGCCGCCGTTGACGTTGACCTTGGCCGCGTCAATGCCCAGTTCCTTGTTGACGGCGCAGGCCTGCGCTGCAAAGGCTTCGTTCAGCTCGAACAGGTCCACATCAGACGCTTTCCAGCCGGCTCGCTCCAGCGCCTTTTTGGTGGCCGACACGGGGCCCATGCCCATGGTGGCCGGGTCCAGGCCCGTGGTGCCGAAGGCCTTGATGGTCGCCAGGGGCTTGAGGCCCAGGGCTGCCGCCTTCTTGGCGCTCATCATCACCAGCGCCGCGGCCCCGTCGTTCAGGCCCGACGCATTGCCCGCCGTCACACTGCCGGCCTTGTCAAAGGCGGGGCGCAGGCCGGCCAGGGCTTCTGCGCTGGTCTTCTTGTTGATGTATTCGTCGGCGGCAAAGACCACCGGGTCACCCTTTTTCTGGGGGATGGTCACGGCGACGATCTCGTCCTTGAACTTGCCCGCGTCCTGTGCGGCGGCGGCCTTTTGCTGGCTGCCCAGCGCCAGGGCGTCCTGCTTGTCGCGGCTGATGTCGTGGGCCTTGGCCACGTTTTCAGCGGTGATGCCCATGTGGTACTGGTTGTACACATCCCACAGGCCGTCCACGATCATGGTGTCCTGCATTTTCCAGTCGCCCATGCGCTGGCCGTCACGGCTGCCCATCAGCACATGCGGCGAAGCGCTCATGTTTTCCTGGCCGCCGGCCACCACGATCTCGCTGTCGCCCCAGGCAATGGATTGCGCGGCCAGCATCACGGCCTTCAGGCCCGAGCCGCATACGGCGTTGATGGTGAGCGCCGGCACCTCTTTGGGCAGGCCGGCCTTCAGCGTGGCCTGGCGCGCCGGGTTCTGGCCCGAGCCTGCCGCCAGCACCTGGCCCATGATCACCTCGCCCACCTGGGCCGGGTCCACCTTGGCGCGGGCCAGGGCTTCCTTGATGACGATGGCGCCCAGCTCAGGCGCGGGGATCTTGGCGAGCGAGCCGCCGAACTTGCCGACGGCCGTGCGAACAGCCGAAACGATGACGATGTCTTCCATTTTTTCAGTCTCCAGGGATTGTGAATTGAGAGGTGTCAGGCTTTTGCCTTGACATAGCTGCCGGGCGCGGCTTCAAGGGCTTTGTATTTGCCCTTGCCATAGGTTTTGGGGGCAGCAATTTGCTTGCCAGCGTGGCCCTTGAGCCAGCCAGACCAGTCAGTCCACCAGCTGCCGGGGTGTTCCTTCGCGCCCTTGAGCCATTCGGCCTGGGTCTTGGGCAGCTTGTCGTTGGTCCAGTAGCTGCGCTTTTTCTTGGCCGGCGGGTTGATCACGCCGGCAATGTGACCCGACGCGCCCATCACAAAGCGCTTCTTGCCCGGCAGGTGGTTGACCGAGCCGTACGCACCGCCAATGGGCACGATGTGGTCTTCACGCGAGCCGTAGATGTACACGGGGATGTCCACCTTGCGCAGGTCGATCTTCTGGCCTGCCACCGTGCACTTTCCCGGCTTGACCAGGTTGTTTTCAAAGTAGGTGTTGCGCAGGTACCAGGCATACATGGGGCCCGGCAGGTTGGTGGAGTCGCTGTTCCAGTAGAGCAGGTCAAACGGCGGCGGCGTCTCGCCTTTCAGGTAGTTGCCCACCACATAGTTCCAGACCAGGTCGTTGGGCCGCAGGAAGCTGAACGTGGACGCAAGATCCTGCCCCTTGAGAATGCCGCCCTGGCCCAGCTGCATTTCGCGGAACTTGACGAACGCTTCGTCAATGAACAGGTCCAGCACGCCGGTATCGGAAAAGTCCAGGAAGGTCGTCAGCAGCGTCGCCGAGGCCACGGGTTTTTCACCGCGGGCCGCCAGCACGGCCAGCGCCGTGCCCAGGATGGTGCCGCCCACGCAGAAGCCCAGGGCATTGATCTGCTTGGCGCCTGTGATCTCCTGAACCACATCGATGGCCTTGATCGCGGCCTTGTCGATGTAGTCGTCCCAGGTGGTCTGGGCCAGGGATTCGTCAGGGTTGCGCCAGCTCACCACGAAGGTGCGGTGCCCCTGCTCCACCGCATAGCGAATCAGCGAATTTTCAGGCTGCAGGTCCAGGATATAAAACTTGTTGATGCACGGCGGCACCAGCAGGAACGGCCGCTCGTACACCTTGGCCGTCAGGGGCTTGTATTCAATCAGCTGGAAGAGTTCGTTCTGGAACACCACGGCGCCTTCGGTGGTGCCGACGTTTTTGCCCACCTCGAACACGCTCTCGTCTGTCATGGACACGTGGCCCTGGCGCATGTCGTGCAGCAGGTTCTGCATGCCCTTGGCGATGCTCTCACCCTTGGTTTCAATGGCTTTTTTCTGCGCCTCGGCGTTCAGCGCCATGAAGTTGCTGGGTGATGAGGCCGCCATCCACTGCTCGACCGCAAACCGGATGCGTGCCTTGGTTTTGGCGTCAGATTCCACCGCGTCAGCCAGGCCCATCAATGTACGGGCATTGAGAAGGTAGGCTGCGGCACTGAAAGCCGCCACGGGGTTGTGGCTCCACGCATCGGCCGAAAAGCGCCGGTCGGTGGAAGGCGGATTGGCATGCAGGCTCTGGTTCCACAGCTCGGTGGCATCCTTGAGGTACTGCTGCTGCAGTTGCTGCAGCTTGTCTTGCGCAAACGCCAGCTTGGGCGCCTGCGCGCCGGCAGCCGCAGCGCCCATGTCCAGCCCCTGAAAGGATTGAAGGGCTTTCGCCCAGCTGTCGCCAAAAAGCTGTTGGAATTGCTGGGCGCCCTTGGCCCAGTCTGCTTCAGAATTCATCTTGTCTCCTGAATCTATTTATTCGGGTAAACCCGAGTATCGAAGAATTCATGCTGCGCTGCAACAATATTTTCCGTAACAGCTTATGTACCTGGTCGTGATTGCGTGGTTTTACGTAGTGCTGATGATGGCGGTGGCCGAGGCCACCAACAGCAACGGCACGGTGCTTGGAGCCATTGTGACCTTTGTGCTGTACGGTTTGCTTCCTATTGCATTGGTGGTTTACCTGATGGGGACGCCGATGCGGCGCAAAGCCATCAAGGCGCGCGAAGCCGCAGAGGTACTGGCCGCGCGAAACGCGCCATCAGCCCAGCCAGATGCTGGCAGCGAAGCGGCCGCTGACGCGGTCGCGCCGGTGCGAAAAGAACCGTGAGGGGTTGCCCACGGTGCACCATGTGTCGCTGCCGTCGTTGCCGTAGATGCGCGTGACGCCCATCGCCGTCAGCCGCAACCGCGCCAGTCCCTGAAGGTCGGCCAGCCACTTGCCCGGCGTGGACGGGCGGAACATCACCGCCGCCCCGGCGTCATGGGCTTCAAACGCCGCCTTGACTTCGTCCCCCACTTCAAACGCGGTGGGGCCGATGCAGGGGCCGAGCCATGCCAGCGTGTCGCCGCCCGCGCCGGCAGCGGCCTTGAACTGCGCATGGGTTGCCTCCAGCACGCCGCGCCCGCCCTCCCCCGCCAAACCGCGCCAGCCCGCGTGCGCTGCCCCCACGGCCCGACCTTGCGAATGCGCAAACAGAACCGGCAGGCAGTCCGCCACCATGATGGTGCAGGCCACGCCGGGCAGCGTGGTGATGCAGCCATCCGCTTGGGTGCCATCGGGCGTTTGATCCGTCAGCGCAACCGCCTGCGCGCCGTGTACCTGTTGCAGGAATACCGGCCGCGCGCCTGCAGCCTGTCGCAGTACCTGGCGGTTGGACGCCACAGCGCCCGGGTCGTCACCCACGTGATCGCCCAGGTTCAGGCTGTCATACGGCGGCGCGGAAATGCCCCCCATGCGGGTGGTGCATAGGGCACGAACACCCGGCGCAACCGGCCAGTCGGGTTGAAACAACTCAGGCCTCGTTGTCGGGGCAGCTGGACGGCTGCGCCTTCTGGAACGCCGGATGGGCCATACAGGCGTCAAACGCCGCCATGGTGCGCGTGAGGCCGTCGAAGTTGGTGTTGAAGCGCTTGCCGTTGAAGATCTGCGGCACGAGGCAACAGTCGGCCAGCGTGGGCGTGTCGCCAAAGCAGTAGGTCGATGCAGGCAGCGTCTGCAATTGCCGCTCGAATGCTTCCAGCCCGTCGCGCACCCAGTGGCGGTACCAGGTGTTCTTGGTTTCCTCGTCCACCTTGAGCTCGCGCGTCAGGTACTTCAGCACGCGCAGGTTGTTGATGGGGTGGATTTCGCAGGCGATCAGTTGCGCCAGTGCACGCACCTGGGCGCGCGCCACGGGGTCAGCAGGCAGCAAGGCTGGTGCAGGGTGCAGCTCGTCCAGGTATTCGATGATCGCCATGGACTGGCTCAGGTGCTCGCCCGCGTCGGTTTCCAGCGTGGGCACCAGGTTGGTCGGCGATACGGCGGAATACCCCGGCGCCTTGTGCTCACCCTTGACCAGGTGCACGGGGATGTAGTCATAGGACAGGCCTTTCAGTTCCAGCGCAATGCGCACGCGAAAAGAGGCCGAGGAGCGAAAGTAGTTGTAGAGCTTCATGGCCAAAAGCATAAACCGGATGGCACACTGCGGCGCATGAATGCTTTTTACAGGGGATTCGTGAAGCGTTTTGCATGCGGCGCGCGCAGCTTGCTGATCGGTGCGCTGCTGGTTGCAGCAGGCGCGGCCCAGACCGCGACAGTCCCTCTGCCCCGCCTGGGTACAGACCCGGTCGAGTTGCGTGTGGCCTACCTCGTCAATCCACGCCTGCCCCGCATGGACGCAGCGCAACTCACCGTCCTGCTGGACACCATGCGCAGCGCGGTGCGCGAGCATTTCGGTGTGCAGGTGCAGTTTTCCCCGGTCAAGGAAATGCCCATTGCTGCGGTGTTTGCCACCATCCCGGCGCAGCGCAGCGCCCAGGCACTCAAGGAAAGTTACGACTTCAAGTCAGGCCGCGCCGACCGCGCTGCGCTGGACCGCGCCTTTGCCCAGGGTTTTCGTGACAGCCGCGAGTCGCTGCCAGAAATGATCGCGTTTGCACAACCCCACACGGGGCCGATTGCCGCCAATCATCAGGACCTGGGCCGCAAGGTGGCCGCGTTGCAGCTGGCGCGTGTGCAGCAATGGGCACAGCGCAAGGCGCTGGACGGCGGCCCAGCCATCGACGCCCAGCCCTTCAACGAATTCCCGATGTGGTTGGCCCTGGGCTTTGGCGAGCTGCCCTACGAGCTGGTCCTGACCAACCAGTTGATTGCGGGCGTGGAATACACCTTTCCTGCTGTCCATACAGCCATCCGCGGCGGGTATTCCAACGGCATCACCAGCTATGGGCGACAGTCGCGCCTTGGCACTTTCTCGGTCTGGAGCACCTATGCGTTCACTGCGGACGATGACGACATCGTGAAGCTGCGCGACGGCGAGCGCTACACGCCTGACGAGGCCGCACGGCTGGCCGGCCTGTCGGGCGCGCACGAAATCGGGCACCAGCTGTTTCACTTCACCCATCCATTCGGGCAGCCTGCCTGCCTGATGAGTCCTGTGCCGATGTTTGGTTACCGCGCCTGGGCGGCGAAGCTGTCAGCGAAA
>CALRZF020000071.1:0-13040 GCA_943372585.1 Ramlibacter sp. 2FC
GGCTACAACTTCCAGTGGGCCTGGGCCAGCGGCCATGCCTGCGCCATGGCCCTGCCTGGGCCCGCCACGCCGTCGGCTTGAACGTGGCAGGAAAAACGTTATAATTCAAGGCTTTGCTGGCAAACCCCCACGGCCTGATCACCATTAAGTGGGGGACATCAGCGGTTACGGAGCACGGGCTGATCTTCCCTTGACCCCTCTGGCCGCACAAATCTGGAATTCATTCGCTAAATGACCACCATCCGCGTTAAAGAAAACGAGCCGTTTGACGTCGCGCTGCGCCGCTTCAAGCGCACCATTGAAAAGCTGGGTCTGCTGACCGACTTGCGCGCCCGCGAGTTCTACGAAAAGCCGACCGCCGAGCGCAAGCGCAAGAAGGCGGCTGCCGTCAAGCGCCACTACAAGCGCGTTCGCAGCATGCAGCTTCCGAAGAAGCTTTACTAAGCACACTGCCCTCGCGGCAACCAAAAAGCCTGCCTGGGGACGCTCAAGCAGGCTTTTTTCATTCCCGGCCACAGGAGAACACATGAGCCTCAAAGAAAAAATCACCGAAGACATGAAGGCCGCCATGCGCGCCAAGGACAGCGAGCGCCTGGGCACGATCCGCCTGCTGACGGCCGCCATGAAGCAAAAGGAAGTGGACGAGCGCATCGAGCTGGACGACGTGGCCGTGATCGCCATCGTGGACAAGATGCTCAAGCAGCGCAAGGACAGCATTGAAGCGTTCGAGAAAGCCGCCCGCCAGGACCTGGCCGACAAGGAAATCGCCGAAGTGAAGGTGCTGCAGGCTTATCTGCCCGCGCGCCTGTCGGCCGACGAAGTGGCCGCCGAAGTGAAGGCTATCGTGGCGGAACTCGGCGCCAAGGGGCCAAGCGACATGGGCAAGGTCATGGGCGCCGTCAAGGCCAAGCTCGCCGGCAAGGCCGATATGGGTCAGGTCTCTGCCGCAGTCAAGGCAGCCCTCGCGGGTTGATCCCAGTGCCACCGCGGAACCGGCTCCGCCGGGCCGCTGGTGGCGCCCCCTTGAGGGGGAAGCGCCGGAGGCGCTTCGGGGGTGAGCCTATGACCCTGCCACCTTCATGCGGTTGACCAGGATGGAACCGACTGTCTTGGCGCCGTAGTTGTAAGCGTCGGCGCCCACGGCCTGGATGCCCTTGAGCATGTCTTTCAGGTTGCCGGCGATGGTGATCTCCTGCACCGGGTAGGCAATGCGCCCGTTTTCCACCCAGAAACCGCTGGCCCCGCGCGAATAGTCCCCCGTCACGTAATTCACGCCCTGGCCCATCAGCTCGATCACGAACAGGCCGGTGCCCAGCTTTTGCAGCATGGCGTCAAGGTCGTCGCCCGGGCGCGTCTGGCGCGAACGCAGCACCAGGTTGTGCGAGCCGCCTGCGTTGCCGGTGGTCTTCATGCCCAGCTTGCGGGCCGAATAGGTGCTCAGGAAGTAGCCTTCAACGCGGCCTGCGTCCACCACCTTGCGCGCCGTGGTGCGCACGCCCTCTTCGTCAAACGGCGCGCTGCCCTTGCCGCGCATGACGTGAGGGTCCTCGGTGATGTCAATGTGCTTGGGAAACACCGGCTTGCCCAGTGAATCGAGCAGGAAAGTGCTCTTGCGGTACAGCGCGCCGCCGCTGACGGCCTGCACAAAGCCGCCCAGCAGGCCGGCCGCCAGCGGCGATTCAAACAGCACAGGGCACTGCGTGGTGGCGATCTTGCGCGACTTCAGGCGGCTCAGGGCACGCTCGGCGGCGTAGCGGCCGACCGACTGTGCGCTGGCCAACTCGTCTGCGCTGCGCATGGAGCTGTACCAGGCGTCGCGCTGCATGCCGTTGCCCTTGCCCGCAATGGGCGCGACCGAAATGCTGTGGCGCGAGCTGGCATAGCCGCCGCGAAAGCCACGCGTGTGGGCGCTGAAAAAGTGGCTTTGCTGGGCCGACACGCCCGCGCCTTCGCTGTTGGTGATGCGCTTGTCGGTCGAAAGCGCCGCCTCTTCGCATTCCAGCGCCAGGCGCGCAGCTTCCTCGCTGGTAACGGCCCAGGGGTGGAACAGGTCCAGGTCGGGCTGGTCGGCCGCCTGGGCAATGTCAGCGGCGTCGGGCAGGCCGGCCACCGGGTCTTCGGCGGTAAAGCGGGCAATGTCCCAGGCGGCCTGCACAGTCTGTTCGATGGCGGCGGGGGAAAAATCGGACGTGCTGGCGTTGCCGCGGCGGTGGCCCACATAGACGGTCACACCCAGGGATTTGTCGCGGTTGCGTTCCACGGTTTCCAGTTCGCCCTTGCGAACCGATACGCTCAGGCCACAGCCTTCGGACGCTTCGGCGCCGGCGTCGGTGGCGCCCAGCTTCCTGGCGTGGGCCAGGGCCTGGTCAACCAGGTGTTCAAACTGCGTGCGGGTGTAGGCAAAGCCACTGTCGGCTCGGGGTGCGGGTTTGGTCATATCGACGGCTATGATACTTGTCGCTGTGCACCTGGCAGGCCACACTCACCCATATCCCCACCATGTCACGCAAACCCAAAAAAGGCTATTTCGTCCGCGGTCAGTTTGTTGCTGAAGGCAGCGAGCTGGACCTGGAGCTCAAGGCCGAGCTCAAAGGCACGACCGAAGCCAGCCGCACCGACCTCAAACGCGAGAGCACCGAGCTGCAAAAGCTGGGCGAGGCGCTCATGACGCTGCGCGCTGACCTCATGGAGCGCCTGGCGTTGTCTGAACAGCTGACCGACGCCCTCGCCGAGGCCAAACGCATCACCAACTTCGAAGGCAAACGCCGCCAGATGCAGTACGTGGGCAAGCTCATGCGCAAGCTGGACGAGCCCACGCTGGAGGCCGTACGCGCCGCCCTGGACGAACAGCAGCGCGGATCGGCCGAGACCACGTTGGCCCTGCACCAGGCCGAGCAGTGGCGCGACCGCCTGATTGCAGACGACGACGCCATCGGCGAATGGCTCACGCAATTTCCCGGCACCGATTCGCAGCAGCTGCGCGCGCTGGCCCGCCAGGCCCGCAAGGACGCCCAGCCCGACAAGGCGTCCATCTCGCAGGGCCTGGCGCCGCGCCGCGGCCGTGCCTACCGCGAGATCTTCCAGCTGGTAAGGGAACAGATGGAGGCCGGCGATGAGTGACTACGAGCCGGTACGCATCGGCATCGTGTCCGTCAGCGACCGTGCGTCCACCGGCGTTTATGAAGACAAAGGCCTGCCCGCACTGCGGGGCTGGCTGACCAGCGCCCTTTGCAACCCCCTCACTTTCGACGCCAGGCTCATCCCTGACGAACAGGCGCTCATCAGCCAGACCCTTGTTGAGCTGGTGGACGCGGGTTGCTCCCTGGTGCTGACCACCGGCGGCACCGGCCCCGCCCCGCGCGATGTGACGCCTGAGGCCACGATGGCCGTGGCTCACAGGGAAATGCCTGGCTTTGGCGAGCAGATGCGCCAGATCAGCCTGCGCTTTGTGCCCACGGCCATCCTGTCGCGCCAATGCGCCGTCCTCCGTGACAAAAGCCTCATCATCAACCTGCCCGGGCAACCCAAGGCTATCCAGGAAACGCTGGAAGGGCTCAAATCAGCCGACGGGCAGACGCTGGCGGCCGGTATTTTTGCGGCCGTACCGTATTGCATCGACCTGATCGGCGGGCCGTACCTTGAAACGCGTGACGAGGTGTGCAAGGCGTTCCGACCCAAATCCGCCGTTCGCCCCCTTCGCCCCCAGGAGCCCGCATGAGATACGCGCCAGCCGCCGCCCTGTTGACCTTCTTCACAGCCGCCGCGCTGGCCCAAACGCCTGCAGCTGCACCGGCGGCGGCCCCCGAGCCCAGCCTGCCCTACACCGTCAAGCCGTCTGACAAGCTGATCCGCCTGTCACGCGACCTGCTGGTCACACCCGGTGCCTGGGGCGAGGTGGCCAGATTCAACCAGATGAAGGACCCCAACTTCATCAAACCCGGCCAGCGCCTGAACATCCCGCTGCGGTTGCTGAAATACCAGGCGGCCCAGGCCCGCGTGGTCAGCGTGGCGGGCGACGTGCGACTGGGCGGCGCCGCCGCCACCGTGGGCATGGCCGTACCCGAGGGCACGCGGCTGCAGACCGGTTCCAACAGCTCGGCGGTGATAGAGCTGGGCGACGGCACCCAGGTCAAGCTGCTGCCGCAGACGCTGGCCGATGTGGTGAGCAACCGCGACTACGCCATGCGCGATGCATCGGCCAGCGGCTCCACCAATTGGTTCTCTGGCCTGGTGCGCCTGACACAGGGCGCGCTGGACACTCTCGCCGCCCGCATTGACCGGCGCGCCACACCGCTGCAGATCGAGACGCCCACCTCGCTGGTGGGTGTGCGCGGCACGCAGTTCCGCGTGGCGTATGAAGACCCTGCCACGCGCAACGCCCGCACCGAGGTGGTTGAAGGCCAGGTGCGTGCCGACAACCCGGCCCAGCAAAGCGGCGCCGACCTGCCCGGCGGCACGGGCGCGCTGATCAACCCGGCTGAGCGCGAGGTGCGTGTAGTCAAGCTTCTGCCCGCGCCCGACCTGTCGGCCCTGCCGGCCGAGCTGAACAAGCCCCAGGCCCTGCTGCCCATGCCGGTGCTGGCCGGAGCCAACGCCTTTCGCGTGCAGGTGGCCAGTGACGAGAAATTCGACCGCATCGTGCGCGACCTGAAGGTCACCACGGCCAGCGTAGACCTGGGCCAGCTGGACAACGCCAGCTGGTACACCCGCGTGCGCGGCATTGACGCCCAGGGCATCGAAGGCTTTGATTCGGTCAAGCTGGTGGCCATCAAGGAGCCCGTGCGCTGGCGCCTGACCGGCTCCACCCTGAGCCTGCGCAACGGGCAGAACACGCTGGACTGGTCGGCGCTGATGGACAACGGCCGGCCGCTGCCCACGCAACGCTTCAGCCTGGAGCTGGCCTCTGACAGTGCATTTGCCAATGTGTTGCAGCGCCTGGAGGCCGCCACGCCGAACGTGATGCTGGGCGCGCTCAAGCCCGGCACCTACTACCTGCGGCTGCGCCCGCTGCTGCCTGACGGCAAGACGCTGGACGCGGCGGAATACCGGATGGACCTGTCGGCCAACTGGGGAGAGACCGTGTTTGACAACGGCTTCCCGCTGGTACCGCTGGCATCCCGCTGATCACTGTCCAACCAGGGAGCGCGCATATGGAATCGATCATCACTGAAAAGCGCACCTGGACGCGCTCGGACGTGGCTGAACTGCTGATTTCGCGCACCGCCCTGACCGAGCTGAACCTGGAGGCCGCGCTGCAGATCGTGCGCCTGCTCACACCCCAGCGCATCAAGGCCGGCACCGTGCTCATCCACGAGGGCGTCACCAGCACCGGCTACATGGCGCTGGTGTTGCAGGGCGAAGCCGTGGTGGAAAACGAAATGAGCGGGCCCATGCATGACTCCATGGTGCTCAGCATGCTGACCAGCGGCAGCCTGTTTGGCGAGCTGGGTGTGCTGGACGGCAAGCCGCGCTCGGCCACGGTCACCGCCATCACCGACATGGACATCGCCGTACTGGATCGCCCGGCCATGGCTCGCCTGATAGAAACGGTGCCGGCTGTGGCATGTTCGCTGATGGGCGCGATCATGGCGCGCGTGGCCGAGCGGCTACGCGCCACCAACCTGAAGGTCAAGACACTGACGGCGCTGAACCTGTCGCTGCAGGACGAACTGTCTGCGGTGCGCGCGGGCAGGCCGGCCGTGGACCTGGACCTCGGCGGCGCGGCCTGACACCAAACCAAAGGCACCGGCATGGAACCATTCGTCACCGAAAAGCGCTCGTGGGAACGCAAGGACGTCGCCGCCTTGCTGGTGTCAAAGTCCGCCCTGGTCGAGCTGGACACCGAGACCGCGCTGGCCGTGGTACGGCTCATGAGCCTGCACCGCTTCAAGGCGGGCGACGTGATCATCCAGGAGGGCGCGTCCAACACCAGCTTCCTGGTGCTGGTGCTGCGCGGTGAAGTGGTGGTGGAAAACGAGGGCCTGTCCCGGTCTGATTCCACGCTGCTGGGCGTGGTGGGCCCGGGCAGCGTGATCGGCGAGATGGGCCTGTTTGACGGCGAGCCGCGCTCGGCTACCTGCAAGGCATCCACCGACGTGGACGCCGCGCTGCTGTCGCGTGATGCGTTGACCGAGCTGTCACGCACCAGCCCGCAGCAGGCCAACAAGCTGTTGGGCACCCTGCTGGCTCGCCTGACCCTGCGCCTGCGCACCATCACCAAAAAGCTGCGCCAGGCCGACCGGGTGAACCACACGCTGCAAACTGAGCTGGGCCAGTTGAAGGCGGCTGCCACGGCCAGCGCGGCCCCCAAGGCGCCGCCGCCGGCCGACAGCGGCATGATCCGCCTGTAACCGCGGCTACCTGAAAACGCGGGCTACTTGCCCACCAGCTGGTTCAGCTTCTCGGCCTCAAAGCATTCCTTGCGTGCCGCGTCGTCGGGCACACAATCGCCCGCGTCGCGTGAATCGCGCGCGGCCGACAGCTTTTCAATGGCCTGCCACAAGAGCGCAATCTGGTGCTCCTGACCGGAAGCGCTGTCGATCAGGCCCTTCATGGCCTGGCTCAACGGGTCGTCTTCGAGCGTGATGCCGTAGGCTTCGAATTTCTTCTCGTGCGTGGTCACGTCGGCGCTGGAGCCTTCTTTGGACGGGATGATGCGCGCCGGTATGCCCACCGCCGTGGCACCCGCGGGCACGGGCTTGATGACCACGGCATTGCTGCCGATCTTGGCCCCGTCGCCCACCACAAAGCCGCCCAGCACCTTGGCGCCGGCGCTGACGACCACGTCGCGGCCCAGTGTGGGGTGGCGCTTTTCGCCCTTGTACAGCGAGGTGCCGCCCAGCGTCACGCCCTGGTAGATGGTGCAGCCGTCGCCGATCTCGGCGGTCTCGCCCACCACCACGCCCATGGCATGGTCAAAGAACACGCGCTCGCCGATCTTGGCACCGGGATGGATCTCAATGCCCGTGAGCCAGCGCGCCAGATGCGAGATGAAGCGCCCCGGCCATTTGAGGCCGTTCGTCCAGCACCAGTGCGCCGGGCGGTGCAGCCAGATCGCATGCAGGCCCGGGTAACAGGTCACCACCTCCCACGTGCTGCGCGCGGCAGGATCGCGGTCGAGGATGCACTGGATGTCGGAACGGATGCGGTCAAACATGAGCTGTGGTTATATCGTTCTGGCCGGACAGTCTATCGCTTGCCCCTGGCGGCTGCTTCGGCCATGGATTTGGCAACACCACGAAGAATGTGGACTTCTTCCTGCGTGACCTGCGCACGGTTGAAAAGCTGGTTAAGGCGCGGCATGAGCTTCTTGGGCGCGGCCGGGTCCAGAAAGCCGATGTCCACCAGCGATCGTTCCCAATGGTCCAGCAGGCCGGCCACGGCGTTGGCATCGGCAAACACCGGCTCGGCGGCAGACGGCTGTACCGCAAAATCACCCAGCGCCATGCGCCATTCGTAGGCAATGACCTGGATCGCCGCACCCAGGTTGAGCGAGCCGAAGCCGGGGTTGGTGGGGATGCTCAGGCAGGCGTGGCAGCGGTACACGTCGTCATTGGCCATGCCAAACCGCTCGGAGCCGAACAGGAAGGCCACGCTGTGGCCCTGGGGCGCCAGCGCAGCAAAGTGTGCACGCGGCGCCAGCGTGGGCGGCCCAAAGTCGCGCGGCGTCATGGCGGTGGCGCACAGGTGCGTCACACCGTCCAGGGCTTCGTCCAGCGTGGCCACGATGCGTGCGTTTGTCAGAACGTCCAGCGCACCGCTGGCCCGCTGGATGGTTTCTTCACGGCGCAGCACGTTGTCCCAGCGCGGTGCCACCAGCACCAGGTCGTCAAAACCCATGACCTTCATGGCCCGAGCCGCGGCGCCCACATTGCCGGCGTGGCTGGTGTTGATAAGGATGAAACGCGTGGAATTCGGGATCTGCATGGGGATGGATTGTCGCTTTATGGGAAAATACGCTCCATTCGCGCCCCCGCATCGCCGGAGCGGCCCCGCAGCTCTTCCAAACAATTTATGTCGTCCCCCAACCTGCATCCCATGCTCAACGTGGCCGTCAAGGCCGCCCGCGCCGCCGGCGCCATCATCAACCGCGCCGCGCTGGACGTTGAGGCGGTGCGCATCTCGCAAAAGCAGGTCAACGATTTCGTCACCGAAGTCGACCACGCCAGTGAGGCCGCCGTCATCGAGACGCTGCTCACCGCGTACCCGGGGCACGGCATCCTGGCCGAAGAATCCGGCAGCGAGCACGGCAACAAGGATTCAGACCATATCTGGATCATCGACCCGCTGGACGGCACCACCAACTTCATCCACGGCTTTCCGGTCTATTGCGTGAGCATTGCGCTGGCCGTGCGCGGCAAGGTCGAGCAGGCCGTGATTTTTGACCCCAGCCGCAACGACCTGTTCACCGCCACCAAGGGCCGCGGCGCCTTCATGAACGACCGGCGCCTGCGCGTGAGCAAGCGCACCGAGCTCAAGCAGTGCCTGATTTCCACGGGCTTTCCGTTCCGCCCCGGCGACAACTTCCAGAACTACCTGGCCATGATGTCCGACGTGATGCAGCGCACCGCCGGCCTGCGCCGCCCCGGCGCGGCCGCACTGGACCTGGCCTACGTGGCCGCCGGCTTCACCGACGGCTTTTTTGAAACGGGCCTGTCGCCCTGGGACGTGGCCGCGGGCTCGCTGCTGGTGACCGAAGCCGGTGGCCTGATCGGCAACTTCACGGGCGAGCCCGAATTCATGGAACACCGCGAATGCGTGGCCGGCAACCCCCGCATCTACGGGCAACTGGTGCCCATCCTGTCCAAGTACTCCAAGTTTGCCGGGGTGGAAGACAAGATGCGCGTGGCCCGCGCCGCCGCGCATGCGCCGGGCGCCGACCCGGCCGACATTTATGCGCGCAGCACGGTCGACATGAACAGTACCGATGCCGACGGCGCTGAGCCTACTGCACCGGTAGAGCCGGCCCCGCGCAAGACCATGCGCGTGCGCAAGCCGACCTGACTGCCACCCCGCCGCCGGTTGCCTGGCCACACGCGGCCACCGCCCAAGTACCATCGCGCGCTATGCCCAGCCCAGCCGACCTCAGCGCCCACACGCCCATGATGACCCAGTACCTGGGTCTCAAAAAGGACTTCCCCGACACCCTGCTGTTCTACCGCATGGGGGATTTTTACGAGCTGTTCTGGGCCGACGCTGAAAAGGCCGCGCGCCTGCTGGACATCACCCTCACCAAGCGCGGCATGTCGGCAGGCGAGCCTGTGGTGATGGCCGGGGTGCCCTTTCATTCCGTAGAGACCTACCTGGCCCGCCTGATCAAGCTGGGTGAGTCGGTGGCCATCTGCGAACAGGTGGGCAACGTGGCCACGGCCAAGGGGCCGGTGGAGCGCAAGGTGATGCGGGTAGTGACCCCCGGCACATTGACCGACACCGAGCTGCTGAACGACAAGGCCGAATCGTATTTGCTGGCCGTGCACCAGGGCCCGCGCAACACACTGGGCCTGGCCTGGCTGAGCGTGACCCAGGGCGAGCTGCACCTGGCCCAGTGCGCCAATGACGAACTGGAGGCCTGGGTGGCCCGCACGGCACCCAGCGAACTGCTGTACAGCGCAGGCATCACCCCTGCATTCGAGCAGCGGCTGAAGGCGCTGCGTTTTTCATCGGCGCTGTCGCTCACGCCCCGGCCCGACTGGCAGTTTGACGCCGCCCTGGGCCAGCGCAAGCTGCTGGAGCAGATGAAGGCCGCCAGCCTGCAGGCCTGGGGCGCCGACGCCCTGCCCGAGGCCCACGCCGCCGCCGCCGCCGTGCTGGGTTTTGCCGAGCACACACAGGGCCGGGCGCTGACCCACCTGCACAACATCCGCGTGCAGCGCAGCGACGAGCTGATCGACCTGCCCCAGACCACGCGCCGCAACCTGGAGCTGGTACAGACGCTGCGCGGCGAGGATTCACCCACACTGTTTTCGCTGCTGGACACCTGCCTGACCGGCATGGGCAGCCGCATGCTCAAGAGCTGGCTGCTGACGCCGCAGCGCGACCGCGCCCAGGCTGTGCAGCGGCTGTCCGCCGTCACCACATTGCGGGACAACCATTGGCAGACCCTGCGCGCCGAACTCAAGGGCACGAGCGACGTGGAGCGCATCACTGCCCGCATTGCGCTACGCCAGGTGCGCCCGCGTGAGCTGGTGGCGCTGCAGCAGTCGCTACAAAAATCAGAGCACCTTGCCCAGTATTTACAGCGTCTGCAGCCCGATCTGGCCTACATTGCCGCGCCGCTGCAACCGCCCGCAGGATGCGCGGCCCTGCTGGAGCGCGCCATTCTGGAAGAACCCGCCGCGCTGGTGCGCGACGGTGGCGTGATCGCCCACGGCTTTGACGCCGACCTGGACGAGTTGCGCGGCATCCAGGACAACTGCGACGCGTTTTTGCTGGACCTGGAAACCCGCGAAAAAGCCCGCACCGGCATTGCCAACCTGCGCGTGCAGTTCAACAAGGTGCACGGTTTCTACATCGAGGTCACCCAGGGCCAGGTGGACAAGGTGCCGGGCGACTACCGCCGCCGCCAGACGTTGAAGAATGCCGAGCGCTTCATCACGCCGGAACTCAAGGCCTTTGAAGACAAGGCCCTGAGCGCGCAGGAGCGGGCCCTTGCCCGCGAGAAATGGCTGTACGAACAGGTGCTGGACCAGCTGCAGCCCCACATCCCCGCGCTGACGCAGCTGGCCCGCGCCATTGCGTCGCTGGACGTGTTGTGCGCGCTGGCCGAACGCTCGCTCACGCTCAACTGGTGCTGTCCGCAGTTCACACGCGAGCCCGGCATCGACATCACGCAGGGCCGCCACCCGGTCGTGGAAGCCCGGCTGGCCGAAACCGGCGGCGGCAGCTTCATTGCCAACGACACGCGGCTGGGGCCCAGGCAGCGCATGCAGGTCATCACCGGCCCCAACATGGGCGGCAAGAGCACCTACATGCGCCAGGTGGCCATCATCAGCCTGATGGCCAGCATCGGCAGCTATGTGCCCGCGCAGGCCTGCCGCCTGGGGCCTCTGGACGCCATCCACACGCGCATCGGCGCTGCGGACGACCTGGCCAACGCGCAGTCCACCTTCATGCTGGAGATGACCGAGGCCGCGCAGATCCTGCACGGCGCGTCACCCGAGTCGCTGGTGCTGATGGACGAGATCGGCCGCGGCACCAGCACCTTTGATGGCCTGGCACTTGCTTCGGGCATTGCAGCCCACCTGCATGACAAGACCCGCGCCTTCACTTTGTTCGCTACCCATTACTTCGAACTGACCGAATTCCCGGCCAAGCACCATGCGGCCGTGAACGTACACGTGAGCGCGGCCGAATCGGGCAGCGACATCGTGTTTTTGCATGAGATCCAGGCCGGCCCCGCCAGCCGAAGCTACGGCATCCAGGTGGCGCGGCTGGCCGGCATGCCGGCTGCGGTGGTGAACCATGCGCGCCATGCGCTGGCCGCGCTGGAGGGCCAACAAGCCGACAGCCGCGAGCAGGTAGACTTGTTTGCACCCCCGCCCGCCACCGCAGACGCCGGCCCTTCGCCCGCCGAAGCCGCGCTGGCGGCCATCGACCCCGACACCCTGAGCCCGCGTGAAGCGCTGGATGCGCTGTACGCGCTGAAGAAAAAACTACAGGAAAAGAAATGACTTATTGCGTCGGCATCAAACTCAACGCCGGACTCGTCTTCTTGTCCGACTCGCGCACCAACGCGGGCGTGGACCACATCAGCACCTTTCGCAAGATGATCGTGTACGAGAAGCCGGGCGACCGCTTCATGGTGCTGCTGTCTGCCGGCAACCTGGGCATTTCGCAGTCGGTGCGCGAGATCCTGCAGGTCGAGCAATTGACCGAGAACGACGAAGACACCCCCATCACCATCTGGAATGCCAAGAGTATGTTCGACGCCGCGCGCGTACTGGGCAGCGCGGTGCGCCATGTGTATGACCGCGACGCGGCGGCCCTCAAGCACGCGGGCGTGGAGTTCAATGTGTCGTTGATCTTTGGCGGGCAGATCCGCGGCGAGGGCATGCGCCTGTTCCATGTGTACTCGGCCGGCAACTTCATCGAGGCTACGCCCGAGACGCCGTATTTCCAGGTCGGCGAATCCAAGTACGGCAAGCCCGTGCTGGACCGCGTGATCACCCCCGACACCCCGCTGGACGAAGCCGCCAAATGCGCGCTGGTGTCCATGGACTCCACCATGAAGTCCAACCTGTCGGTGGGGCTGCCGCTGGACCTGGTGGTGTACGAGGCCAACCGGTTTGAAAGCGACAAGGTCATCTGCATCGACGGCGAAAACCCCTACTACCGCATGCTGCATAACAGCTGGGGCCAGAAGCTGCGCGAAGTGTTCGACAGCCTGGACGACCCGGTCTGGGACGACGCGCATACCGACACGCCGTTGAAGCAGGACGGTGGGCGCCACAAGGCGCTGAAGAAGATTTCTCGGCCTGAAGAGAAGCTGATTTAGGTTTTTTTTAAGGCTGTAACCTCGCGGCAAAGTCACGCCTGGGCGCACACCGGCCTGGGGGCTTCACTGGAACGGTCGCCTGCGGCGACTCCCCTGCGCTGCTCAGGGTTCGGTCGCACTGCGGAACTCGCTACGCGCTGCGCGCTGCGCTCGGACAGCCGCAGTGAGTCAGAGCACGAAGCGCGCTTGCCGCGCGCCGACACTCACCCTTGCGCTGCTCGGCGTCCCAGAGGCGCCCCCAGGCCAGTGTGCGCCCAGGCGTGACTTTGCAGGGAAGCTGTTGGCCCGCCACCAGTGGAGCGCCACCACCGGGCTTCGCGACAGAGACAAAAGAACAGACAACCGACAATACACCCCATGTCCCTCATCGTCTTCTCCCACGCCAACAGCTTCCCCGCCAGCACCTACGGCGTTTTGTTCAAGAGCCTGCGTTCACGCGGCTACACCGTCAAGGCAGTGGACAAATACGGGCATGACGCGAAATACCCCGTCACCAACAACTGGCCGCTCATGGTGCAGCAGCTGCACGACCTGGCCCAGCGCGAGA
>CALRZF020000072.1:0-12984 GCA_943372585.1 Ramlibacter sp. 2FC
CCAGCGGCGACACCTTCCGTGGCGACGTAGCGGTGGCCGACTATGCGAATGCACTGGACGGCATCGTCATGCACGGCGGCGCCGATGTATGGCCCGGCAGCTATGGCGAAGAACCCCTGCGCCCCGAATGGACCGGCGACCGCGTGCGCGATGACTACGAGATGGCGCTGGTGCGTGCCTTCAGCGCCGCGGGCAAGCCGGTGTTTGGCATCTGCCGCGGCCTGCAGCTCATCAACGTGGCGCACGGCGGCACGCTGTACCAGGACATCGCCACGCAAAAGCCCGGGTCGCGCACACACCGCGACGCTGATGCCTATGACCTGAACTTTCACAACGTGGACATCCTGCCCGGTACGCGGCTGGCCGACCTGCTGGGCGGCCCAGGCAACCATACGATCAACAGCGTGCACCACCAGGGCATCAAGGACCTGGCGCCGGGCTTCATGGTCGAAGCCACGTCGCCCGACGATGGCGTGATCGAAGCCATCCGCGCTACGGGCGATGCATGGATTCACGCCGTGCAATGGCACCCTGAGTTTCACCGCGCCGGGCTGGGCGTGGTGGACGACTCCCCCTTGCTACAAGACTTTCTGCACGCCGCAAAAGCGGCGCGCCGTACTCCGTAAAAACACCATGACCACCTTAGCCATCCACAACCCCGCCACCGGCGACAAGATCGCCGACCTGCCCGCCGACACGGCACAAAGCGTGGCCGCCAAAGCCGCCGCTGCCCGCGCTGCGCAGCCCGCCTGGGCTGCCACGCCGCTGGACACGCGCAAGGCATGCATCACGAAATTCCGCGCCGGTGTGGTGCGCGACCTGGAGTCATTGGCCGCCACCATGACGCGCGAGACGGGCAAGCCCATCAAGATGTCGCGCAACGAGCTCAACGGCCTGTTGGGCCGTATCGATTTCTTCCTGGAAGAGATCGAGCTGTCCGTGTCCACCGAAACCGTCTACGACGAAGGCGGCATGACCGAGCAGATCCAGCACACGCCGCTGGGCGTGGTGGCCAACATTTCGGCCTGGAACTACCCGTGGTTCGTGGGCTGCAACGTGATCGTCCCCGCGTTGCTCACGGGCAATGCCGTGCTGTACAAGCCGTCTGAATACGCGGCCATGACGGGCCTGGAGATCGCCCGCCTGCTGCACGAGGCCGGCGTGCCGCGTGACGTGATGGTGTGCCTGGTGGGCGCGGGCGAGGTGGGCACAGCGCTGCTGGCGCAGCCCATTGACGGTGTGTTCTTTACAGGCTCGGTCGCCACAGGCCAGCGCATTGCGCAGGCCGTGGGCGGGCGCTTCATCAAGCTGCAGCTGGAGCTGGGCGGCAAGGACCCGACCTATGTGGCTGATGATGCGGACCCGAAAGCCGCCGCCGAATCACTGGCCGACGGCGCCATGTACAACACGGGCCAGAGCTGCTGCAGCGTGGAGCGCATCTATGTGCACGAAAAAATCCATGACGCGTTCGTCAATCACTTCGTCGAGACGGTCAAGGGCTTCACGGCCGGCGACCCGATGAGCGACGGCACCTACATCGGCGCCATCACCCGCGCGCCGCAGCTGGACGTGCTGGACGCGCAGGTGGCCGACGCAAAGGCCAAGGGCGCCACGCTGCTGACCGGCGGTGCGCGCAACCCCGGCCCCGGCAACTGGTACCCCCCCACGGTGTTCAGCAACGTGAACCACACCATGGAGCTGATGAAGGAAGAAAGCTTCGGCCCCATCATCGGCATCCAGAAAGTGTCGGGCGACGAAGAGGCCGTGAAGCTCATGAACGACACGCGCTACGGCCTGACGGCCGGCGTCTACACACGCGACGAATCCCGCGCGACTCGCCTGCTGGAGCAGGTGAACGCCGGCAGCGTTTACTGGAACTGCTGTGACCGCGTGAGCCCGCGCCTGCCCTGGAGCGGCGTGGGCGACAGTGGTGTGGGCCTCACGCTGTCCACCTATGGCATCGACACCTTCACGCGGACCAAGGCGTGGCACCTGAGAAAAGTGTGAAGCTCACGCTTTTCGACCTGGACCACACGCTGCTGTCGGGCGACAGCGATGTGCTGTGGTGTGACTTCCTCATGGATCAGGGCGTGCTGGACCGCGCGGAGTTTGCCGCGCGCAATGCCGATATGGAAACGCGCTACAAGGCGGGCACCGTCGGCGTGCAGGAGTTCGCGGACTTTTACGTGGGCACACTGGCTGGCCGCACTGCAACGCAGTGGGAGCCACTGCGTCAGGCTTTCCTGGCGGAATGGATCGTGCCGCGCATTCCGGCATCAGCCCTGAAGCTGGTGCGCGGCCACCTGGATGCAGGCGACCTGGTGGTGCTGACCACCGCCACCAACCGCTTCATCACGGAACTGACCGCGCTGTACCTGGACATCGAGCACTTGATCGCCACCGACTGCGAGGTGGCGGACGGCAGTTTTACCGGCCGCACCCACGGCACGCTGAACATGCGCGACGGCAAGGTTGCGCGGCTGCATGAATGGCTGCACGCGCGCGGCCATGCGTTGGACCAGTTTGACACCACGGCCTACAGCGACAGCATCAACGACCTGCCCTTGCTGGCGGCGGTGAACCACCCTGTTGCGGTGGACCCCGATCCACGGCTGGCGGAGCAGGCACGCGAACGCGGGTGGGCCGTCATCAACCTGGACCGTTAAGCGGCGCCGTCCGACAGCGGCGCGCGCTGCGGCGGCTGACAATGGCTGCCACATGCCCGAAAACCGCCTCAAGATCGGCCTGTCGGCCTGCTTCTCGCACGCCGACCCCGCGCGTTCGCTGTTCACGAACAAGACGCTGCAGTACGTGGAGCAGTCCATCGCCCACTGGCTCATGTCGGCCGGCGCCATGGTGGTGATGGTGCCCTGCCCGACGGGCGAGACGCAGCGCGGCGACGTGAAGCTGTCGCACTATGCCGAATGGCTGGACGGCGTGGTGATGCACGGTGGCGCCGACGTGTGGCCCGGCAGCTATGGCGAAGAGCCGCTCAAGGATGCCTGGATCGGTGACCGCGTGCGCGACCTCTACGACATGGCGCTGGTGGAGGCGTTTGAACAGGCGGGCAAGCCTATCTTCGGCGTGTGCCGTGGCCTGCAGCTCATCAACGTGGCCTTTGGCGGCACGCTGTACCAGGACATTGAAACCCAGCACGAACACCCCGAGACATTGCGCCACCGTGACCCGGTCACGTACGACCAGAACTTCCATGAGATCGAGCTGGTGCAGGCGTCGCGCCTGGCCGGCCTGTACCCCGGCGTGCTGCGCGCGCGGGTCAACAGCATCCACCACCAGGCGGTGAAAGACCTGGCGCCCAATTTTGTGGTGGAGGCCTGGAGTGCGCCGGACCGCATACCCGAGGCGATCCGCCGTCCGGCCACCGGCAGCCGGGGCTACATTGCCGCCACCCAGTGGCACCCTGAATTCCACAAGATCGGTGGCAGCACGCTGGACGACACGCCGATCCTCATGGACTTTTTGTCAGCCTGCACGCAGGCCCGCGCCCGCAACCGGCCGCCCCCGCGCAGCCTGCCGGGGCACATCCGCGACCGGGCGGCGCGCATGCTGCGCCAGGCGTTGCTGCGGCAGGGGTAATGCACCTACCCCTGCACTGACGGTTGCGTATGCGCCCGGCCGTTGAAGGTGCCGCTGACCAGTTCGCAGAACGTGCGTTCCTCGCGCAGGATGAAACGCAGGCGCTGCGGCATCAAAAAATTCTCGCGGCCTTCGGCATCGGTCTTCAGCCGTGCGCGGTAGGCCTCGTACGCCGCCAGGCTGTCAAAGCTGATCAGGCCCCAGGCCACGTCGTTGGTGCCCTCATGCGGCAAAAAGTAGCCCACCAGGTGCCCGCCGCAACGCGGGATGATGCGGCGCCAGTTTTCGGCATAAGTTTTGAATGCGTCGCGCTGGAACGGATCGATCTGGTAGCGGATGAAACAGGTCACCGCCGTCGGTTGTGTCATGGGGTTGTCCTTGCAAAGTGGGCCCATCTTGCGATGCCGTGGTGCCAGAATGCTTTGCTCTGCAACGAAGCATCGGCTTTGCAAATGGCCGTACCGTGACCGCATGAACACCAACCAGATTGCCCATATTGCCGCCCTGGTCGGCGAGCCGGCGCGCACCGCCATGCTGCTGGCGCTGATGGATGGCCGCGCGTTGACCGCCCATGAGCTGGCGGCCGCCGGCAATATCGGCGCGGCCACAGCCAGCCGCCACCTGGCGCTGCTGATAGACGCCGGCCTGCTGGCCATGGAGCGCCAGGGCCGCCACCGCTATCACCGCCTTGCCTCGCCCGATGTGGCCCGCGTGCTGGAAGGCATCACCCAACTGGCCGCGCAACAGACGCCGTTGCGGCGTACCGTCACCGGCCCGCGTGATGCGGCCCTGCGCATGGCGCGCACCTGCTACGACCACATTGCCGGGCGGCTGGGCGTGGCCATCACGCAGCATCTGCTGGACAACGGCGCCATTGCCTTTGACGGCGAGGCCGGCCATGTGACCGACCAGGCCCCCGCTGTGCTCAAGCGCCTGGGCGTGGATGCCGCAGCGCTGTCACAAACCGGCGGCACGCGCCCCCACTGCCGCCCTTGCCTGGACTGGAGCGAGCGGCGCGCCCATGTGGCGGGCCGTCTGGGTGCGCTGATCTGCTGCCATTGCCTGGACAGCGGCTGGCTTGTGCGCAAGAAGGATTCGCGTGCGCTGGAGGTCACGCCTGCAGGTGCCGTGGCCCTGCGCAATGGGTTGGGGCATGCGCGCTGGAACGCGCTGGCGCAAGGCGCCTGAAGCTCAATCGAAGTCGAACAGCTCGCCCAGGAAGCCTTCACGCTTCTTCTTGCGGTAATAGCCGCGCTCGTCATAGTGGGGCGGGGGTGCCTGGCGATAGGCTTGCGGCTGCTGCACCGGTGCCGCAGCAGGGGCTGTGGCAGCGGGCGTGGCCCGCTCGATGATCTTGTCCAGCTCGCCGCGGTCCAGCCAGACGCCGCGGCATTGCGGGCAGTAGTCAATCTCGATGCCGCTGCGTTCGGACATCACCAGGTTCACACCGTCACAGGTCGGGCACTTCATGTTTGCGGCTTTCGGTTGTTGCAGGCGGGTTATTGTTCCTGTCTGTGATGCGCGCTCGTGCAGGAAGTTTCCGACACTCGCCGTGAGACAACGGTATTCATCCATCATGCAAGTACACAACCTCACCTTCGCCTGGCCCGGCCAGCCCCCACTGTTCAACCACCTGTCAATCACCGTGCCGCCCGGTGTGACCTGGCTGGGCGGCGACGAGGGCACAGGCAAGACTACCTTGCTGCGCCTGATGGCGGGTGAGCTCAAACCCCAGACCGGCACCCTGAACGCCAGCGGCACGGTGTTCTGGGTCAACCCGCGCGCCGATGGCTGCGACGCGCTGACGCCCGGCCAGTGCTTTGACCGCATGGCGCAGCAGCACCCGGCGCTGGGCCGTACGGTGCTGGACGACCTGGTGCGTGAACTGGACCTGGCGCAGCACATGGCCAAGCGGATGGACATGCTGTCCACCGGCTCGCGGCGCAAGGTCTGGCTGGCGGCGGGCTTTGCGTCGGGCGCCGCGCTCACGCTGCTGGACCAGCCGTTTGCCGCGCTGGACAAGACGTCCATGGGCGTCATCACCGAGCTGCTGCAGGAGGCCGCGAGCCATCCAGAGCGGGCCTGGGTGGTGGCGGACTATGTGGCGCCGGCTGATGTGCCGTTGTCGGGTCAGGTGAAACTGGGCGGCTGACGGACAACCCGGCGGCCAGCCCATGAGCTGCATTTCGGCAAATGCGGCTCCAAACGTGAGCCGTTTTGGGCGGCTCAGGATGGCACAGTCTTTGCATCTCATCTTGGATACAAGATTGGATGCTCAAATATGGTGCACACCGTCCTTCCTGCTGAAACTGCTGCCGCCGCCCGCGTGGGTGCCGTGCCGGCCAGTGCGCCGCAGGCCTGGATTTCCCGCTTCGACACGCCGCTTGCGCTGACTGACAAGGGCCCGCTTGCCGGCCTGCGCTTTGCGGCCAAGGACAACATCGACGCCGCCGGCCTGCCCACCACCGCCGCCTGCGCACCCTTTACCTACACCCCCACGGCGCACGCCACCGTGGTGGCCAGGCTGCTCAATGCTGGTGCATCGCTGGTCGGCAAGACCAACCTGGACCAGTTCGCCTGCGGGCTGAACGGCACGCGCTCGCCGTATGGTGCCGTGCCCAATACCTTCAACGCTGCTTATGTCTCAGGCGGCTCCAGTTCGGGCTCTGCACATGTCGTGGCCTCTGGCGAGGTGGACTTTTCATTGGGTACCGACACCGCCGGCTCGGGCCGTGTGCCGGCGGGGCTGAACAACATCGTGGGCTTGAAGCCCAGCAAGGGGCTGATCAGCGCGCGCGGTGTGGTGCCTGCCGCGCAAAGTGTGGACTGTGTGTCCATCTTTGCGCGCACGGTGGGGCTGGCCGCGCAGGTGCTGCAGGCTGCGATGGGGCATGACGCGCTGGACCCGTTCTCTCGCAAGCTGCACATGGCCAGCGCGCCGCTGCCTGCGGCATTCCGCTTTGGCGTGCCCACCGAGCTGCCCTTCTTTGGGGACGCCGCGGCAGAGGCCGCGTTCGGCCAAGCCATCACGCGGCTGCGCGCCCTGGGTGGCACGCCGGTGGCGGTGGACTTCACGCCGCTGGCGCAGGCTGCGGCGCTGCTGTATGAAAGCGCCCTGGTGGCCGAGCGTTATGCCGCCATTCGCCCGTTCTTTGACACGCACGAAGCCGACGTGATGGAGCCGGTGCGCGGCATCATCGCCAGCGGCCGTGCCTACAGCGCGGCTGATCTGGTGGATGCGCAGGTACAGCTGCGGGCATTGGGCCAGCGCGCCGCCGCCATGTGGAGCGATATCGACGTGCTGCTGGTGCCCACGGCCCCCACGCACTACACCATTGCCGCGATGCAGGCCGACCCGGTGGCGCTGAACCGCAACCTGGGCGCGTACACCAACTTCGTCAACCTGCTGGACTATGCCGCGCTGTCGGTGCCCAGCAGCATCCGCGCGGACGGCCTGCCGTTCGGCATCACGCTCATCGGCCCCTGCGCCAGCGACTGGCAACTGGCCGAGCTGGGCCAGCGTTTTCACCACAGCACGGGCCTCACGCAGGGCGCCACCGGGCAGTCGCTGCCCCCGCCCATCGCCATCCCCGGCCTGCAGGCGCAGGCCATGGTCCGGGTGGCGGTGGTGGGCGCGCACCTGTCGGGCATGCCGCTGAACAGCCAGCTGACCGAACGCGGTGCGCGCCTGGTCGGCACGGCCAGCACGGCACCGCACTACCGCTTTTACGCACTGCCCGGCACCACGCCGCCCAAGCCCGGCCTGCTGCGCGTGGCCGACGGTACCGGCGGCGCCATTGCGCTGGAAATCTGGGAAATGCCCGTGGCGCATTACGGCAGCTTCGTCGCGCTCATCCCGGCGCCGCTGGGCATCGGCACGCTGGCCCTGGCCGACGGCACCAGCGTGCAGGGCTTTGTGTGCGAGGCCCAAGCCGTGCACCCGACGCAGGGCGCGCAGGACATCACCCATCTGGGCGGCTGGCGCGCGTACATCGCGTCGCTGAAAGCCACCGCCTGATCTTCAACCCATTCATCCATCCAACCCAGCAGGAGAGTCTCATGAGCCAACACCGTCACGCCACCCGCCGCACCCTGATCAAGGCCGGCGCCGCCTCCGCAGCCCTGGGCCTGCTGGGCGCACCCGCCATCGTGCGTGCGCAAGCCGGCCCCAAGATCCGCATCGGCTACTGGCCCATTGCGGCCGGCCTGCCGTTCTACTCAGCCATTGAGCTGGGCTACTTCAAGGAAGCCGGCCTGGACGTGGAGCCGCTGAAGTTCGCCGGCGCGCAACAGGTGATGGAAGCCGTGCTGTCCGGCCGTGCCGACGGCACCGCCAACGGCACCGGCTCTGCCAACATTGCCATCGGCGAGATCGCCGCGCCCGGCACCTTCAAGATCTTCTGCTCCAACCCCAGCAACGTGAAGAACGTGCTGGACGAAGTGATCGTGCCCGTGGCCAGCCCCGCCAAGGTCATGGCCGACCTGAAGGGCAAGCGCGTAGGCTCGGGCCCCGGCATCCAGAACGTGACGCTGGCCAAGACCGTGCTGGAGCGTGGCGGCGCTACGGGCGCCACTGTCGTGGAACTGCCCATCGGCCAGCACGTGGCCGCGCTGGCCGCCGGCCAGATCGACGCAGCCTACACCCTGGAGCCCACCGGCACCATCGGCCGCATGAACGGCACCACGCGCGTGCTGGAGCCGGGCGTGATTGCGAAATACGTGCTGGGCGACCCGATGGCGCCGTGGTTTGGCGGCTCGGCATCGCTGGCGTCCGCCTTCATCCAGAAGAACCCCGACGTGGCCAAGAAATTCGTCGCCGCCTATGGCAAGGGCGTGGCCTATGTGCGCAGCAAGCCGGTAGAAGCGCGCCAGTACATGAAGGGCTACACCGCCATTGAAGGCCCGCTGACCAGCGAGGTGCCGCTGGCCGCGTACACCATGTACAACGAGTTCACGCCGGCGGACGTGGCGCACTTCCAGAAGTTCTTCGACCTGTTCAGCGAGAAGGGCATCTTCAGCAAGCGGCTGATGGTCGACAGCATGCTCTACAAGGGCTGAAGCCATGCGCACGACCCCAGACGCCATGCCCGGTGCGCCCGTGCCGCCCGTAGCAGCGGCCACGCCCAAACCCTGGACACCGCCGGCTGCCAACGCACCCGCCGCCCCGCCGCGCGCGCCGCAGTGGGAACGTTTTTTGCCGTTCATCGGCCCCATCGTGCTGTTCATCCTGTGGGACCTGGCAGTGCGCACCGGCTTCATCAAGGCCATCCTGCTGCCGCCGCCGCTGGACGCCCTGGGCACGTTGATCAGCGGCCTGTGGGGCGGCCCGCTGCTCAAGGATTTTGGCGTCACGGTCATGCGCACGGTGCAGGCCTTCCTGATCGCTGCCGCCGTCGGCATGCCGCTGGGTGTGCTGCTGGGCAGCAACGAGCGGGCCTACCGCAGCGTCGAATTCCTGATCGACTTCTTCCGCTCCACACCGTCGTCGGCACTGATCCCGCTGTTTCTCATGATCTTTGGGGTGTCGGATGTCAACAAGGTGGCGATCGCCGCGTTCGGTGCGTTCCTGATCGTGGTGTTCAACAGCGCTTATGGCGTGATCAACGCACGCAAGCAGCGCGTGATGGCGGCCAAGGTGATGGGCGCGACGCGCTGGCAGATCTTCAAGGACGTACTGGTTTGGGAAAGCCTGCAACCCAGCTTTGTGGGCCTGCGCTCGGCAGTGTCCATGGCGCTGGTGATCGTGATCGTGGCCGAGATGTTCATCGGCGCCGACAGCGGCCTGGGCAACCGGATCATCAATTCGCAGCAGGTCATGAATGTGCGCGACATGTACGCGTCCATTCTGGCCGCCGGCGCCTTGGGCTACGCACTCAACATCCTGTTCCTCCTCATGGAACGCAAGATTGTTCACTGGAGCGGAAGATGAACGCAGTAGTCAACGCCCCCGTGTTTGCCGACGTCCCCGTGCCGGAGTTCAAACCCGGCCCGGCCGGCACGCACATCACCATCCGCGGCCTGACCAAGTACTTTGCGGGCTGGCCGCTGTACGAAAACTTTGACCTGGACATCCCCAAGCACAAGATCGTTTCGGTGTTCGGACCCAACGGCTGCGGCAAGAGCACGCTGATCAACATGATCGCGGGGCTCATCCCCATCGACAGCGGCGAGATCCTGTTCGACGGCAAGAGCCTGAAGGACACCAAGATCGGCTACGTGTTCCAGAACTACCGCGAAGCGATGTTCCCGTGGATGCGCACCATCGACAACATCGCCTACCCGCTCAAGCTGGAGGGCAAGTCCAAGGCCGAGGTGGACCGCCGCATGGCCGAGCTGGTGGCTTCGTTTGACGTCAAATTCGACCTCAACCGCTACCCCTACGAGCTGTCGGGCGGCCAGCAGCAGACGGCGTCCATCATGCGGGCGCTGGCCAACAACCCCGAGGTGCTGTTCCTGGACGAGCCGTTCTCGGCGCTGGACTTCGAGATGACGCTGTTCATCCGCGAAAAGCTGCAGGAGGTGTTCATGAAAACCGGCACCACCATGCTGCTGGTGTCGCACGACCTGGAAGAAGCCGTGTACCTGGCCGACCAGGTGCTGCTGCTGACCAAGCGGCCGACCAAGGTGGCGGAAATCCTGGCGTATGACGACGCGCGCCCGCGCACGGTGGACACCTTGAGCGAGCCCAGCTTCATCGCAACGAAGAAGCGCAGCCTGGAGATCTTCCAGCGGGAAGTGCGCCGATGAACGAGGCTGAAACGCTTGCCTATGTGAAAGCCAGCGCCGCTGCGTTGGGCGTGCCGATGGACGCCGCGCGTGCCCAACGCGTGGCGGGCCACCTGGAGCGCACGGCCGCCATGGCCACGCTGCTGGAGCGCGTGCCGCTGGCGCCGGAGGACGAACTGGCCGAAATTTTCAACCCCTGCCCCCGGGACAGCGCACCCACATGAATGCCACAGAAGCCCTGGAAGCCTGCATCGCCCGCATTGAGGCGACCGACGGGCAGGTCAACGCCTTCACTGGCAAGAGCTATGCGCGTGCGCGCGCCGAAGCTGCCGATATCGACGCGCGCCGCGCGCGTGGCGAGGCATTGGGCCCGCTGGCCGGTGTGCCGTATGCGGTGAAGAACCTGTTTGACATCGAGGGCGAGGTCACGCTGGCAGGGTCCAAAGTCAACCGGGGCCACCCTGGCGCCAGCGCAGACGCCTATCTGGTGCAGCGCATGAAGGCGGATGGCGCGGTGCTGGTCGGCTCGCTGAACATGGACGAATACGCCTATGGCTTCACCACCGAGAACACCCACTACGGTCCCTGCCACAACCCGCACGACCTGACGCGCATCGCGGGCGGCTCATCCGGCGGCTCGGGCGCGGCGGTGGCGGCGGGCCAGGTGCCCATCACCCTGGGCTCGGACACCAACGGGTCCATCCGCGTGCCGTCGTCGCTGTGCGGCGTGTGGGGGCTCAAGCCCACCTTCGGCCGCCTGTCGCGCCGTGGCAGCTATCCGTTTGTGCACAGCGTGGACCATCTGGGTCCTTTTGCCGATTCGGTGGAGCGGCTGGCCGCCACCTACGACGCACTGCAGTCGCCCGACCCGCTGGATGCGGGCTGCCACGCGACGCAGATCGAGCCGGTGATGCCGTCACTGGCGCACGGCGTCGGCGGCCTTCGCATCGGCCTGCTGGGCGGCTACTTTCATGACAACGCCACACCGCCTGCACGTGAAGTGGCCCGCACAGCCGCCCGCGCGCTGGACGTGATTGAAATCGTGGAATGGCCCGACCCGGCCCTGGCCCGTGCGGCGGCCTTCATCACCAGCGCCAGCGAAGGCGGCGCGCTGCACCTGGACGATTTGCGCACGCGCGCGGATGACTTCGAGCCCTTGTCGGTGGACCGTTTCATCTCGGGCGCGTTGCAGCCCGCCGCCTGGTACCTGCGCGCGCAACGCTTTCGCCGCGTGTACCGCGACAAGGTCAACGCGCTGTTCCAGCACTGGGACGTGCTCATCGCACCCGCCACGCCCGTGGCCGCGCCGGTGATCGGCACCGAGTGGCTGGACATCAACGGCCAGTGCCAGCCCTGCCGTCCGTCCCTGGGGCTGTTGACGCAACCCATCTCGTTCGCCGGCTGCCCGGTGGTGGCGGCGCCGATGTGGCCGCAAGGCACTGACGGACTGCCCATAGGCGTGCAGGTGATTGCCGCGCCCTGGCGCGAAGACCTGGCGCTGCGCGCCGCCATGGTGCTGCAGCAAATGGGCGTGGCGCACCTCAAACCGGTGGCTTTCTGATGGACATCAACCTGCCCGACATCGTGGCTGAAGTGACAGCGGCTTTTGCGCGGTATGAAAAGGCCCTGGTCACCAACGACGTGGCCGTGCTGGACGAACTGTTCTGGGACAGCCCGCACACGCTGCGCTACGGCGGCACCGAAAACCTGTACGGCTACGACGCCATCCGCGCCTTTCGCGCGGGCCGATCCGCGCAGGGCCTGGCGCGTGAGCTGATGAACACGGTGATCACCACTTACGGCCGCGACTTTGCCACCGCCAACACCGAGTTCCGCCGCACGGGCGCCGCGCGCACCGGCCGCCAGAGCCAGACCTGGCTGCGCACACCGGCGGGCTGGCGTGTGGTGAGCGCGCACGTGAGTCTGCTGGACGCACCGCCGCCCCTGTCCTGACTGCCTTGCACGAATCCTGCTAACCCCCTTTCAACCCCGGAGAAGACCATGACCTTGCAACACACCAACCGCCGTGACTCCCTCAAAACCCTGGCCGCGCTGGGCGCCGTGGCCGCGAGCCCGCTGGCCTTCGCGCAAAAGCCGCTGACCGTGGGCGTGATCTACGTCGGCCCGCGCGACGACTTTGGCTACAACCAGGCCCAGGCCCAGGCCGCCGCTGAGCTGAAGAAGATGCCCGGCATCAAGGTGGTGGAAGAAGAAAACGTGCCCGAGACCGCCGCCGTGCAAAAGACCATGACCGGCATGATTGCGCAGGACGGCGCCAGCGTGCTGTTCCCCACCTCGTTCGGTTATTTTGATCCGCACATGCTGGCCATGGCCGCCAAATACCCCGACGTGCGCTTTGCCCACTGCGGCGGCATGTGGACCGAAGGCAAGCACCCCAAGAACACCGGCAGCTACTTTGGCTACATCGACGAATGCCAGTACCTCAACGGCGTGGTGGCCGGCCATATGAGCAAGAGCGGCAAGATCGGCTTCGTGGCGGCCAAGCCCATCCCGCAGGTGCTACGCAACATCAATGCGTTCCTGATGGGCGCGCGCTCGGTCAAGCCCGGCATCACCTGCAGCGTGATCTTCACCGGCGACTGGTCCATGGCCGTGAAAGAAGCCGAGGCCACCAACAGCCTGGCCGACCAGGGCGTGGAC
>CALRZF020000073.1:0-12948 GCA_943372585.1 Ramlibacter sp. 2FC
GGCGGCAGATACAACCCGGCTGACTGGCCCGTCTGGGTGGTGGCTGCCATGACAGCGGGCGTGGTCTGGCGCACACGGCTGCATTTGCTATGGCTGCTGGGCGCGGGTGCCGCCCTGGGGGCCCTGGGCTGGATTTGATTCGTAACAGAGGGCGCGCACTCTGTTGCATCAAGAAACCTGTTGATACACTGCTGGAAAGCAGTCAACGGAGCGGCCCATGGCAGACCCTGCCACCATCGAAGAATCCAGCGAAGCACTTTTTGACGTTGTCGTGAAAGTGCCTTCGGGGGCAAAACTGGAAGATATTGAGCGCATGGCGCTGGGGCCCGCAGGGATCCGTGCCGACCGGGTTGAGAGCCTGATCAAGGCGCTGCGCAGCGTGCCACAGGCCAAGATCGGTGCCGGCGTGCCCCGCGCCCGCGCCGATGCCGCCAAGGAGCAGTTCACCAAAGCGGGACTCACGGTCGAAATCACCCCGGTACTGTCGATCCAGGTGAAGACGGACGGCGCGTTTGATGGCCTGTTTGGCTGCCCGTCCTGCAAGCAACGTGTGACGCTGCCTGAAAACCGCCAATGCCCCAACTGCGGCGTGTTCGTGGACAAGGTCACGGACGAAGCCCAGATGCGCCGGCGCATCATGGAGCAGGAACGTGCCAAGCTGGATTTCCAGGCGTCGCGCGGCGCCCAGCAGGCCGAAAAAATGACTCGCGACCAGCTGGAAGCCCAGCTGCGCGCCGAGGTCCGGGCAGAACTGGAAGCCAAAATGGGCATCAAGAAGGCCGCGAGCAAGCTCGGCCAGGCCTTGAAAGTCGTGGCTCTGGTGGGCGTCATGGGGGCCGTCTTCATCGGCGGGCGCGGCACGGGCGCTGGCTGGTCATGGGAAGAAATCAAGGGCGGCAGCAGCGCGCCCAAGGGCAAAGCGGCTGAAGTCGACAAGATGCTGGACAGCGTGGGCCCTGCGGGCGGTGCACAGGCCGGCGCTGGCGCTGCGGACGGCGCTGGGGGCGGGTCAGGCGACCCTGACATTGACGACCCCCTGATCCAGGCCGCCGGCGGCAAACGCATTGGTGCCAAGGGCATCAGCATGGAGCAGGCTGTTGCTGCCTCCATGACGCTTGCCAAATCCGTGGGCAATACCACGGCAGAACGCGCGCTGGCTGGCGCGCCGGTGGGCGGCGGCGGCGGTGCACCCGGTGCAACTGGTGCCGCGGCAGCCGCGGCCGGTGGTGGCGCTGCCGTAGAAGCGACCGTGGCACCGGCCGCCAAGCAATTGCTGGCGCTCGAATTCACCACGCAACTGGCCGAAATGGGCCAACTGCCGCGTGCCACCCAGATGATCAAGGCGCTCAAGGCGTCACCCAAAACCACATCTGACCCTGCGGTGGCATCGGCGGCCCGGGTAGCCGACATGGAAGTGCGCGCCTGGTCCATGCAGGCACTGGGTGAAGGCAAGGCACGTGCAGCAGCCGATGCGCTGATGTCCGACGCCGCAGGGCTGGCCGACCCGTATGAGCGCGCCGCCGCACTCAGCCGCGTGGGCGCCATCCTGGCCCGCCACCCCCAACTGCCACCCGAGGCATCCCGCGCCTTCCTGACCAAGGCAGTCGACTCCGTCAAGGCAGTAGGCAATGCCGACATGCGCACGGCCGCCACCGGACAGTGGGCCGTATCTTTCGGTGAAGCCTTGCTGGCAGACGCCATCACCAAGGCCAAGGCCGGCGTGTGGTCCAAGGTCCAGCAGGCCAGCACTCAGGTGGACACGCTGATCGCCCAGGCACCAGACGCCGCATCCCAGGCCAAGCTGTACGCCATCGGCGCCCAGCTGAAGCTCCAGCTGGGTCAGCAGGACAAAGCCGTCCAGGGCATGGAAGCCGGTTTGGCCCAGGCGGGCCGTGTTGAACCGCTGTCCGAGCGTGCAGCAGTGCTGCGCGCCATGGCCCAGCTGTCGGGGGGTGCCGGCAGTGACAAGCTGCAGGCAGCTGCCGCGGCGCTGCAAACGCAGGCCACAGCCAAAACCGGTGGCGAGAGAGCTCGCACACTGACACAGCTGTCATTGATGAGTGTTGATGCCGGCCAGCGTGGCAGGGCCAGCGAACTGGCCGATGCCGCGCGTGCGTCCCCCGGCCTGGGTGCCGGCGACGCCGTACAGGTCAACGCCGACCTCATCGTGCGCTCGGACATGGCGGCGGCCCGTGTCTTGCACGGCCTGGGTTTGTACGCGGAATCCGAAACGGTGCTGCAGCGCGTGGGCAACTACCTGCTCTGACTGCTGGTGCCCCTCAGCTGCGCTGGCGCACGGCCTCGTACAGGCAAACGCCGCTGGCCACCGACACGTTCAGGCTTTCCACGGCCCCCCGCATGGGGATGCCCACCAGTTCGTCGCACGTTTTGCGCGTGAGCTGTCGCATGCCCTGCCCCTCGGCGCCCAGCACCAGCGCCGTGGGGCCTTTCAGGTCCACCTGGTAGATGGTTTTGGGTGCGTCGTCGCTGGTGCCAATGCACCAGATGCTGCGCTCTTTCAATTCGCCCAGCGTACGGGCCAGGTTGGTCACCATGAAGTAAGGCATGGTTTCCGCCGCGCCACTGGCAACCTTGGCCACGGTGGCGTTGATGCCGGCGGCATGGTCCTTGGGCGCAATCACCGCGTGCGCACCGGCGCCGTCAGCCACGCGCAGGCAGGCACCCAGGTTGTGGGGGTCGGTCACGCCATCCAGCACCAAAAGCAGCGGCGGGCCGCTGACCTGATCCAGCAGGTCGTCCAGTGAATGGACCTGCGCCAGCGCCTCGACCCGCGCCGCCACGCCCTGGTGGCCATGGCTGCCGGCCAGCTTGGCCAGGCGCATGCCGTCGGCTTCCACCAGCCGGACGCCGGCTTCGCCCACTTTTTCGAGAAACTGGCGCATCCGCGCATCCTTTCTCGATACATCGACGTATATCTCAAGGATGGACTGGGATGCGGTCTTCAGGCGCACGCCGACCGCATGAAAACCGAACAGGACTTTGGGGGCAGACATGCAACGATTATCAACGCCGATGGTTGCCACCCTGCGCCCTGTATAAAATAGTCCACATAACAAGGAGAGCAGGCATGGGGCTTCGTCTCAAATTCAACATCGTGCTGGTCGTGGTGTTCCTGGCCGGCTTTGCGGCGGCAGGATTCATTTCACGCCAGCTGTTGCAGCAAAATGCACGCGAAGAAGTCATCCGCGGCGCGCAGCTCATGATGGAGGCGGCCATCTCGGTGCGCACCTACACGGTGGACCAGATACGGCCCCACCTGATCAAGCAGCTGGACGAAGTATTCCTTCCGCAGACCGTCCCCGCCTTTGCCGCGACAGAGGCCGTCATGCAGCTGCAGAAGAAATACCCCGACTACAGCTACAAGGAAGCGACGCTCAATCCCACCAACCCGCGCAACCGCGCGGCCGACTGGGAGGCCGACCTGGTGCAGCAGTTTCGCCTGCATGGCGACCTGAAAGAACTGGTATCCGAGCGCCAGTCTTCCACGGGCCGCAGCCTGTTCATTGCCAAACCCATCCAGATCAGCAACCCCGCCTGCCTGCAGTGCCACAGCACAGCCGCTGCGGCGCCCCCCACCATGCTCAAGATCTACGGCGAAGCCAACGGCTTTGGCTGGAAGCACAACGAAATCGTGGGCGCACAGGTCGTGACCGTTCCCATGGATGTGCCGCTGCGCAACGCCGACCGGGCATTCACCACCTTCATGGCATCGCTGGCCGGCGTATTCGTGGTCGTGTTCATCGTGCTCAACATCATGCTCAGCTGGCTGATCGTGCGGCCGATCCGCAAGATGTCGCTGGCGGCCGACAAGATCAGCACCGGCGAGTTCACCGTGCCTGAGTTCAATGAGAAGGGCAAGGATGAGATGGCCGTGCTGGGCAGTTCATTCAACCGCATGCGCCGCAGCCTTGAAAAAGCGATGCAGATGATCGACCAGTGATCTTCGTCATGGATTTTTCCTGATGGGCGCGGCAGCAGGCTCTCCCCCACCACCATCCGCTGCAGCAGCGGACGCGGCCTGCCTGCCCGGTGGCTACAAGCTGCTGGAATACCAGATCGAGCGTCCGCTGGGCGGTGGCGGTTTCGGCATTACCTACCTGGCACGTGATATCAACCTGAACCTGCCGGTCGCGATCAAGGAGTACTTTCCCAGCGACTCTGTCACGCGCGTGGCCAACCAGGCCGTGCAGGTGCGCGGCGGCTCTGAAGAGATCCGCAGCCAGTACCAATGGGGCTTGGAGCGGTTTCTGGACGAGGCCCGGGCGCTGGCGACATTCCGCCACCCCAACATCGTGCGGGTGCTGCGTTACTTCCGCGAAAACGGCACAGCGTATATCGTCATGGAGTACGAGTCCGGCGACCCTCTGAAGCGCTGGGTGCCGCAAAACGCGCCGCTCAGCCAGCGCGCGTTGCTGTCCATCATCTATCCGCTGCTTGACGGCCTGGACGCCGTGCACAAGACGGGCTTTTTGCACCGCGATATCAAACCCGACAACATTTACGTGCGCGCTGATGGCACGCCGGTGCTGCTGGACTTTGGTGCGGCGCGCCGTGTCACGGCCAACCACGACATGACCAACATCGTGAGCCCCGGGTTCGCGCCGTTTGAGCAATACCACTCGCAGGGCAACCAGGGGCCGTGGACCGACATCTACTCCCTGGGTGCGGTGATGTACTGGATGACGACCGGAAAAAAACCGGTCGAGTCAGCATCGCGCGTCAAGAATGACACGCTGCTACCCTGCGCAAGCGTGGCCGACGCCGCCGTGTTTGGTGCGCCGCTGCTGGAGGCCATCGACTGGGCCATGCAGCCAGACGAGGCCGCAAGGCCGCAGGCGGTAGCCGAATTGCGATCGGCGATCCAGGGCAGCGAGCATCCGGCCACAAGAACCATTGACCTCGACGTCAGTTCGCCACGAACCGGCTTGGGCGCTTCGGGCTATGCGCCGCCGGGCGCACCCGGCAGCACCAGCTCATCCACCGGTACGCCTTCGAGCCAGCCGGGCATGACGCGCAAGAACCTGCTGTGCACGATCATGTTCCTGGACCTGATCGGCTATTCGGTCCGCTCGGTAGACGATCAGGTGGCCTTGAAGAAGCTGTTCAACGAACTGATTGGCAAGGCACTCAAGGGCGTGGACGAAAGCAGCCGCATCGCCATTGATACAGGCGACGGCGCCGCCATCTGTTTCCTGGGCGACCCCGAGGAAGCCCTTCATTCGGCCATGCTGCTGCGTGACCTGCTGGGCCAGCGGTATGGCAGCCATCTGTCGGTGCGCGTGGGCCTGCACATGGGTCCGGTGCGCGTCATATCGGACATCAATGAACGTGTGAACGTGGTGGGCGACGGCATCAACGTCGCGCAACGCATCATGGACTTCGCGCAGGCCAACCAGGTGTTGGTGTCGCGTGCGTACTTCGACGTCATCTCGCGCATCACCGACGACACAGCCGGCATGTTCCAGTACCTGGGGCAGTTCGGCGACAAGCATTCGCGCCTGCACGAGGTGTATTCGGTGGCTGCCGGACCACGCGGCACCACCCGCCGCGAGGGCCCCGCCACCGGTTACACCCAAACCCGGCCCGTCGCTTCCACACAGACGCTGGACCCCACGCAGCTGGCCGAGGTTGAAGTGGAGCTGGCTCGTCACATTGGTCCCCTGGCCAAGGTGCTGGTTCGCAAGGCGACGCCTCTGGCGCGCAGCATCATGGACCTGCGCGAGGCGCTGGCGCCGTCCATCCAGGAACCCAAGGCGCGGGACATGTTCGTCAGCGGCGTGCAAAGCCACAGTTACAGCCAGAGCCACCCCGGGCACAGCCAGCCCCTGGCGCGCAACTCCCAGGCAAGCCGGCCGATGCCGCTGAGCCAGCCCCTGAGTCAGCCAGCAAGCCGCCTGGAGCCCTCGCGCCTGGAACCGTCCATCCCGCAGCACTCCACCCGGCAGGTAGACATCGCGCCCGAGGACATGGCCATCATTGAACACACGCTCAGCAAATTCATCGGCCCGATGGCCAAAATGCTGATCCGCAGGGAAGTCGCCCACAGTGCGACCTTCAAGGAATTCGTGACCGCGGTGGCCGGCAACATCGACCACCCGCAACAGCGCGAAGTCTTTCTGCAGGCGCTCAAGCGCGCCCTGCCCGACCGCTGAACTGCGGCGCTTTCAGCCGCGGCTGATCTGCCCGGCTTCGATGGTGATGCGCTGTTCGCAGCGCTGCGCAATGCCCCGGTCATGCGTGACCAGCACCAGCGTCGTGCCTTGCTCGCGGTTCAGGTCAAACATCAGCTGCATGACCGTCTCGCCGGTCGCAAAGTCCAGGCTGCCGGTGGGCTCATCGGCCAGCAGCACAGCTGGCTGCACCACAAAAGCCCGAGCCAGGGCGACACGCTGCTGCTCGCCACCGGACAGCACCTTGGGGTAGTGGCCCAGGCGCGCGCCCAGGCCGACCCGGCCCAGCATTTCGGTGGCGGCCTTGCGCGAGTCACGCCGGCCGGCCAGCTCCAGCGGCAGCATGACGTTTTCAAGCGCGTTCAGGTTGCCCATGAGCTGAAAGCTCTGGAATACAAAACCCACTTTCTGTGCACGCAGGGCAGCGCGCGAATCTTCATCCATCGCAAAAATGTCCTGGCCCGCCAGGCGCACCGTGCCGCTGGTGGGCGTGTCCAGCCCTGCGATGATGGACAGCAACGTGCTTTTGCCCGAACCCGACGCGCCAACGATGGCTACTGTCTCGCGTGGCGCCAGCGTGAAGTGAATATCGCGCAAAATGTCCAGCGTACCGGTGGAATCAGTCACCGATTTGCAGACATGTTCAACAGAAATGATGGGTTCAGACATGGTGATGGCTTGGTGGCGACGGCGTGACTTTATCGCGGTGGCATTAGCTGGCTGTTATGGCGCCGGGCTGTCCGCGCAAACCCCGGCGCCGGCGCGCACCATCCTGATTGTGGGCGACTCGCTCAGCGCCGAGTATGGCCTGAAACGCGGCAGCGGCTGGGCCGCCCTGCTGGAACAGCGCCTGGCGCGCGAGAAAATTCCCGCACGGGTCGTCAACGCCAGCATCAGCGGCGACACCACCTCCGGCGGCCGTTCACGCCTTCCCGCCCTGCTGGTGCGCGAAAAGCCCACCCATGTCGTGATCGAACTGGGCGGCAACGACGCCCTGCGCGGCCTGCCGCTGGCCATGACCGAGGCCAACCTGGCCGCCATGACCCAGGCGGCCCAGGCCGCCGGCGCACGCGTTCTGCTGGTGGGCATGCAGGTGCCGCCCAATTACGGCACCGACTACGCAAGGCAGTTTGCAGGGGTATTTGCCAAGGTGGCGGCGGCGCACAAGGCCGCTGTGGTGCCGTTTTTCCTGAAGGGTGTGGCCGATGGCGCCGACCCGCTGCGCCTGTTTCAGGCCGACCGCATCCATCCGCGTGAAGAGGCTCACCCCATCATGCTGGACAACGTCTGGCCCGAACTCAAGAAGCTGCTGCGGTGAGCGTGCATGTCATCCCTGCGGCGCAGGCGGCGGCACGCCTGGACAGCTTCAGCACAGTGATTGACGCCCGCAGCGAGGACGAATTCGCGCTGGATCACCTGCCCGGCGCCGTCAACTGGCCGTCCTTGAACAACGAGGAACGCAAACTCATTGGCACGATGTACGTGCAGGTCAGCCCGTTCGAGGCGCAAAAGCGCGGCGCGGCACTGGTGGCCGCCAACATCGCCCGCCACATTGAGCGCCATGTGCTGGACAAGCCCAAGAGCTGGCAACCCCTGCTGTATTGCTGGCGCGGCGGCAAGCGCAGCGGCTCCCTGGCGCTGGTGCTGGGGCAAATTGGCTTCAAGGTCACACTGGTCGAAGGCGGCTACAAAGCATTTCGTGGTGCCGTGCTGGCAGACACGCCGCAGTTGGCGCAACGGCTCTCCTATCGCGTGGTGTGCGGCCTGACAGGGTCGGGCAAAACCCGGCTGCTTCAGGCGCTGGAGGCCGCCGGCGGCCAGGTGCTGGACCTGGAGGCCCTGGCCAGCCACCGCAGCTCCGTGCTGGGCATGCTGCCGGGCCAGCCCCAGCCCTCGCAAAAGCGCTTTGAGACGCTGATCTGGGGCCGCCTGCGCGGCTTCGACCCCGCACGCGCCGTATTTGTTGAAAGCGAAAGCCGCAAGGTCGGCAACCTGGCCGTACCCGACGCGTTGATGGCGGCCATGCGCGCCAGCCCCTGCCTGCGCCTGGACCTGCCTGACGACGAGCGCGTGGCGCTGCTGCTGGAAGACTACGACTTCTTTGTGCGTGACCGCGACCTGTTCTGTCAGCGCCTGGACGCGCTGGTGGAACTGCGGGGCAAGGCCACCGTGCAGGCGTGGAAAGACAAGGTGCGCGCGGGAGATTTCAATACGGTGGTGCGGGAACTGCTGTCCCTGCACTACGACCCCGGCTATGAGCGGTCGATCCGCAACAACTTTGTGCGTTATGCCGATGCCATTACCGTGCCGGCAAGAAACAGGTCGATGGCGGAGATGGACAGTCTTGCCCGCAGCCTGCTGCAGGCGCAGGGTTCCTGAATACCCTTCAGGTCAGGATTGCGCCGGTGGTGACGCGGGGGTTTGCGGCGGCGCATCACCGTTGTCGTCCGCGCCGTCAACCGCATCGTCGTGCGGACCGCCAACCTTGCGCTCTGCTTTGGCCTTGAGCTTGTCTTCCTTCTTGCGCTTTTTGGCCAGCTCTTTCTGCCGCTTTTCGTATCCGTAATTGGGTGTGGCCACAGGCTATCCGTTTCTTTGATCAATTAGCGCCCACTGTAAGCGATAAACAGCCCGCCACCAACGCTGCTCAGGACGGCTGCGCGGCCATCACGGCCAAAGCGGCGGCCAGATCGGCCTGCAGGTCCGAAGCAGCCTCCAGGCCTGTGGAAAAGCGCACCAGCACACCCTTGTGCGGCCAGGCCTTGCGCATGGACGCGATGTCGTACGGCACAACCAGGCTGACAGGACCACCCCACGAGTAGCCCAGCTTGAACAGCTGGAGCGCATCGCAAAAGGCATCCACCTGGGCGCTGCTGTAGCGCGCGTCAAACACGACCGAGAACAGCCCGGCAGCAAAGCTTTCGCCACCGCCCTGCCCGTCCCCGGTGCACAGGGCACGCCAATGTTCATGACCCGGAGAGCCCGCAAAAGCCGGGTGCAAAACTTTCGCTACCTGCGGCTGCTGTTGCAGCCAGGCGGCCAGCGTACGCGCGGCCTGGTCCTGCGCCTGGTAACGCAGGGATATGCTGGGCAGCGCGCGCAGCACAGCCTCGGCATCGTTGGCACCCACGCCCCAGCCCAGGCGCATGTGGGTCAGCTTGAGCTTCAGGTGCAGGGCTTCGTCGCGCGTGACGATGCTGCCCATCAGCACGTCACCGCCGCCGCTGGGGTACTTGGTCAGCGCCTGCACCACAATGTCGGCGCCGCTGCCGGGCATGAAGCGCTCGCCGCGGCCCAGGTCAAACCCGTTGAACGCCAGGCCCGCGCCCCAGGTATTGTCCAGTGCCGTAGTGATGCCACGCTGGCGGCAGATGTCGGCATGGTGCGCGAGCGGCGGGAATTCCATCGTCACCGAGCCCGGTGCCTCCAGCCACACCAGCCGCGTGCGCGAGCTGATGCGGGCTTGCAGGTCAGCCGGATCCATGGCGTCGTAGAGCTGGTGCGTGATGCCCCAGGCAGCCAGCTCGCCCTCCGCCAGCGCCTTGTTCGGGCCGTAGGCGTTGTCGGGGATCAACACCTCGTCGCCGGTCTTGAGCAGCGCCAGGTTGACGTTGGCAATCGCGGCCAGACCGCTGGGTACCAGCACGCACTGGCGCCCGCCTTCCAGTGCGGCAATGCGCTCTTCCAGCACAAAGGTGGTGGGCGTGCCGTGCAGGCCGTAGGTGTAGCCGTTCTTGTGCTTCCAGTCGCGCGAACGCATTGCGGCGACATTGGGGAAGATGACGGTGGACGCCTTGAAGACGCCGGGTTGCGGCGCGGCGAACCCGGCAGGCGGGGTGTAGGGATGGTGGATCAGGTCGGTGGGCGTGTGGCTCATGGGGCAATGTTAGCCCGCCGCCAGAACAGCTGTCAGACCTTCCACTTCTCCAGCAGTTTGTCGGGCGACAGGTTGTCGTAACCCTCAAAAGGTTGATGGATCCAGGGGTTGGTCGGCAGGAACTCCACCGAATAGTCGGGCGTGAAGGCCGACAGCCCCTTGGTCCAGATCACGGCGCTGCGCAGCTCGGTGATCGGTGAGTAGTTGTTCTTGAGCAGGTTGATCACGGCCTTGAGCGTGTGGCCGGAATCCGCCAGGTCATCCACCAGCAACACCTTGCCGGCAATCTCGCCTTGCGGCGTGGTGATGTAGCGGGCGATGTCCAGATGGCCCTGTACGGTGCCGGCGTCTGCACGGTAAGAGCTGGTGGACATGATGGCCAGCGGCTTGTCAAAGATGCGGCTGAGGATATCCCCCGGGCGCATGCCACCACGCGCCAGGCACAGAATGGTGTCGAACTGCCAGCCAGATTGATGGATCCGGATCGCCAGCTTTTCGATCAGGTTGTGGTATTCGTCATAACTGACGTACAGGTGTTTTCCGTCTTCGGTCAGCATGTTGGTCATCCGTCTCAGTCAGCAAGGTAGGGGTGGCGCATCTTGATCGTGTGGTCACGGTCAGGGCTGGTGGAGATCATAGCGATGGGAACACCGGTCACCTGCTCAATGCGCTGCAGGTACAGCCGGGCGTTCACCGGCAGCTTCTCGTATTGCGTGATGCCAACGGTCGATTCGCTCCAGCCTTCCATGGTCTCGTACACCGGCTTGCAGCGCGAAATTTCGTCGGCCCCCATCGGCAGGATGTCGGTGTACTCACCGTCCAGGTCGTAGCCCGTGCACAGCTTGAGCTCCTTCAGGCCATCCAGCACATCAAGCTTCTTAATACACAGGCCGCTCAGGCCGTTGACCTGCGCGCTGCGCTTGAGCAGCGCCGCGTCAAACCAGCCGCAACGCCGGCTGCGACCCGTGGTAACGCCCTTTTCGGCCCCCACCGTGCTCATGTGCCAGCCAGGCGTGCCTTCCTTTTCCCATTCGAGCTCGGTCGGGAAAGGCCCGCCGCCCACGCGGGTGCAATAGGCTTTCGTGATACCCAGGATGTAGTGCAGCATGCCGGGCCCCACGCCCGAGCCCGCGGCCGCGTTGCCCGCCACGCAGTTGCTGGACGTGACATACGGGTAGGTGCCGTGGTCCACATCCAGCAGCGTGCCCTGGGCGCCCTCAAACAGCAGGTTGTCGCCGTGCAGGTGGGCTTCATTGAGCTCGCGGGACACATCGGCCATCATGGGCTTGAGCAGTTCGGCGTGCCGCATGGCCTCGTCGAAGACCATGTCATAGTCAATCGGCTGCGCGCCCAGCACCTCCACCAGCACGTGGTTGTGCAGGTCCAGCAGGACCTTGAGTTTTGCGCCAAAACGCTCGGGGTGCTTCAGGTCCTGCACACGCAGCGCACGGCGGGCGATCTTGTCTTCATAGGCCGGGCCTATGCCGCGGCCGGTGGTGCCGATTTTTTCGGAGCCGCCCTTTTCGCGGTAGTTTTCCCGCGCGATATCCAGCGCCGCGTGAAACGGCAGGATCAGCGGGCAGGCCTCGCTGATGCGCAGGCGCGAACGCACCTCAACACCCGCTTTTTCCAGGCCTTCAATTTCTTCGAACAGCTTGCCCGCAGACAACACCACGCCGTTGCCGATGTAGCACTTCACGCCCGGGCGCATGATGCCGCTGGGGATCAAATGCAATGCCGTCTTGACGCCGTTGATCACCAGCGTGTGCCCGGCGTTGTGCCCGCCCTGGAAGCGCACAACGCCCTGGGCCATTTCGGTCAGCCAGTCGACCAGCTTGCCCTTGCCCTCGTCGCCCCACTGGGTGCCAACGACCACTACGTTACGACCGGTTGTCTTTTTCATTTCGGCTTTTGCATTCATCAAATGGCTTTCACGACCCACTGCCCCGCGGCCTGGGCCAGCTCACGGTCGCAATGGAACTCATCAACTTCGCTCTCGTGTCCCGGCAGCACGCACACCACCGTTTCACCGCGCCCGCGCAGCGCTGCAATGGCCGCGCGCAAGTCGGCGGCTTCACTCCACGGGGCACGGATGGCCGCGCGCAACTGCCGCGGACGCACCACCCCCACCAGCTCCCGCACGTCCAGGCTGAACCCCACGGCAGGACGGTTGCGCCCAAAGACAGCGCCCACCTCGTCATAACGCCCGCCGCGAACCAATGCGTCACTGGCGCCGCCGGTATAGATGGCAAAGCGTACGCCGCTGTAATACGCATAGCCGCGCAGATCAGCCAGGTCAAACAGCACGCGCGTGCCATCCAGGTGCCGGGCAAGCCAGCGCAGGCTCGCGAGCGCCTGCGTGAGCCCATCAGAAGCAGGTAACACGCGCTCGGCCTCAGCCAGTACGGCTGCATCGCCATAAAGGCCCGTCAAAGCCAGCAGGCCTTCGCGGGCCGCTGTGGGAAAGTTCTTGGTCAGTGATGCCAGCTCACTCGTGTCCTTGGCAGCCAGCGCCGCATGCACGCGGCCCAGCGCAGCGGCATCCAGCGGGATACCGGCCAGCAGGGATCGCACGATGCGCGCATCAGCCATGTCCACAATGACATCACCCACCTGCGATGCCTTCAGGCAATCCAGCGCCAGCAACAGGGCCTCCAGGTCGGCTTCAAGCCCGGCATGGCCGTAAATCTCGGCGCCAAACTGCAACGGCTCGCGCGTGGCGTGTGGACGGTCGGGGCGTGTGTGCAGCACTGGGCCGCAGTAACAAAGGCGCGTGACGCCCTGGCGGTTGAGCAAATGGGCGTCAATGCGGGCCACCTGGGGCGTTGTGTCAGCGCGCAGGCCCATCATTCGGCCCGACAGCTGGTCCACCAGCTTGAA
>CALRZF020000074.1:0-12818 GCA_943372585.1 Ramlibacter sp. 2FC
TTGGTCGTGAACCCTACGCTCAGCGCCACCACGGCCTGAGCATGGCCGTTGACCGTGAGGCCCTTGATGTCTGCCGGATTGACCAGCTGCGCGCCCAGAAACCGCGTGTCATGCGTGTCTGATGTGAAAACAAAGCGCTCGCCGTCCTGGTAAGCCACCTTGAAACCCGCGTCGGCCGCTGCCAGCGGCAGGCAGACGGCGGCAAGGTCGGCATCGGAAACCGGCTTGGCCAGGCTGGCCACCATGCGGTCTACGCTGGCCCGCCCGATGTGCTGCTGGCAGACAACCAGCTTGTCCAGCTCCACCATGCCAAAGGCCACCGGCACGGCTGAGAAGGTCTGCTGGAAGCTGGTGAGCTTGACGAGTTTGTCCACATGGGCTTGCAACGCTTTGGACAGCGGCAGGATCTGCGGCTTGTCGGCAGCGCCGGCTTCCGTGGCCTGCAGTTCATTGAACACCACAGACGCGTCGCGCCACATCTCGGCCAGGTCGCCCCGGTCCATGTCATGGCCCCCGATGGCGCGCTCGCGCACGAAGTCAATGAAGTCAGACATCCGGGTTGCACCCATCAGGCACAGCTCCTGGTCCAGCGCTTCGACCGGCCGCGGCGCCGCGGGCAAGGGGGGTTTGGGCATCATGGGCCGCATTGTAGGCAGCGTACGATCCAGACCGGCCACGGTAACAACCGTCTTGTCATCGGCCGGGAAATGGCGTACCTTTAGGTTAACCACACGCAAGCTGATTGGCATCAAGCTTGCGTAATGCAACAACTTACTACAAGGAGTTCAATCATGAACACCAAGCGCAGGACGGTATTGGGAATGGGGCTGGCGGGGCTGGGGCTGTGCAGCCCGGGCCTGGTGCGGGCACAGGCAAAACCCGCGGCGGGCCGCAAGGTGGTGTTGGGGCAATCGGTGCCCCTGACTGGCGCCGCCAGCGAAATCGGCCTGGCCTTCGCCGCAGGCGCCAAGCTCTATGTAGACGCCTTCAATAACCGCAAGAACAACCCGGGCTGGAACTTCGAGCTGCGCCAGCTGGACGACGGGTATGAACCGGCCAAGGCCACCGCCAACGCCAAAAAACTGCTGGCAGACGGCGCCGACGTGCTGTTCGGCTTTGTGGGCACGGCCAGCTCCGACGCCGGCGCGGCAGTGGCCAAGGCCGACAACGCCATCTTCTTCGGCCCTTTTGCGGCGTCCGACGCGTTGCGTGACGCGTCCCACACCAATGTGTTTCACGTACGGCCCAGCATGGCGGACGAGGCCTTCAAGATGGTCCGCCACTGCGCCACGCTGGGCCAGACCCGCATTGCCGTGCTGGCTGAAGACGACACCATGGGCCGAGCCGGCCTGGCCGCCGTCAACCAGGCCATGAGCGAGCTCAAGCTGCCGCCGCTGGTGGGCTCGGCGTTCGTGCCGGTCAACAGCGACAAGGTGGACGCCGCCGTGGCCTCGCTGTTCAAGGCGCAACCGCAAGCCATCATCCAGGTGTCGCTGTTCAACTCCACCGCAGCGTTCATCCGCAAGATGCGCAAGGCGGGCTACGCCGGTGCGTTCATGAATTTCTCGGTGGTGGGCATTGACCCGCTGTTCACGGCCCTGGGCAAGGAAATCGGCGGCGTGGTGGTGTCACAGGTGGTGCCCTCCCCCCGCAGCTCGGCCACGCCCATCGTCAAGGAATACCTGGCGGCCATTGAGACCTCAGACCAGACACCTTCGTACGAAAGCCTGGAAGGCTTCATTGCTGCCAAAACCCTGGCCGAGGCCGTGCGGCGCGCCGGCAAGGGTTTTGACAAGGGCAAGCTGCAAGCCAGCATGGCCAGCATGACCGACTATGACGTGGGCGGCTTCCGCATCAACCTGCGCGCCGGCATGCGCGACTCTGTGCGCGCGATTGACCTGGTGACGATCACGCCGGACGGCAAGATCATCCGCTGACCTTGCCCCCCCCGGCGGGCGGGTTCAGGCCCGCTCGGCCACCCAGGCCTGCACCGACTGCAGCGCGTCCGTGAGCCTGGACGGATCAGTGCCGCCAGCCATGGCCATATCAGGCTTGCCGCCGCCCTTGCCACCCACTTGCTGGGCCACAAAGTTCACCAGTTCACCGGCCTTGACCTTGCCCATCACGTCGGCCGTGGCACCGGCCGCGATCTGGACCTTGCCGCCGTCGACCGCCGCCAGCACGATGGCCGCGGACTTGAGCTTGTCTTTCAGCTTGTCCATGGTGTCGCGCAGCGTTTTAGCGTCCGCGCCTTCCAGCCGCGCGGCCAGCACCTTGATGCCCTTGACGTCCACAGCCTGGCTGACCAGTTCGTCGCCTTGCGATGAGGCCAGCTTGCCCTTGAGTGCGGCCACCTCTTTTTCGAGCGCGCGCACCTGGTCCATCACCTGACCGATGCGGCCCTGCAGTTCGGCTGCTGGCGCCTTGAGCGCGCCAGCAGCCTGCGCTACGGTGCTTTCCAGCTGCTGCAGGTAGGCCAGCGCGTTGGCGCCGGTGATGGCCTCTACCCGGCGGATGCCTGCGGCCACGCCGGATTCACCCGTGATCTTGAACAGGCCGATGTCGCCGGTGCGCTGAACGTGCGTGCCGCCGCACAGCTCGCGGCTGGTGCCGATGTCCAGCACGCGCACGGTCTCGCCGTACTTCTCGCCAAACAGCATGACGGCGCCGGTCTTCTGTGCGGACTCGATGTCCATCACGCGAGCCTGCGTGGCGTTGTTGGCCAGGATCTCGTCATTCACGCGCTTGTCAATTTCACGGATGTGCGCATCGGTGACCGGTGCGTTGTGCGTGAAGTCAAAGCGTGTCTTGTCGGCGTCCACCAGGCTGCCCTTTTGCTGCACGTGGCTGCCCAGCACTTCGCGCAGGGCCTTGTGCATCAGGTGCGTGACGCTGTGGTTGCGCATGGTGGCGTGGCGCCGGGCCATGTCCACCGCGGCGGTCACGGTGTCGCCCACCTTCAGCGTGCCCTGTGTCTGCACACCGTGGTGGCCGAACACGTCGGACTTGATCTTCTGCGTGTCTTCCACGCCAAACTGCACACCCTCGGCCGCCAGGATGCCGCTGTCGCCCACCTGGCCGCCCGATTCGGAATAGAACGGCGTGGTGTCCAGCACCACCACACCGGCATCGCCTTCATTCAGCTGCTGCACCGGCGCACCGTCCTTGTACAGGGCCACGACCTTCGCGGGCTCTTCCAGCTTGTCGTAGCCGCTGAACAGGTTGCCTGCGCCGGTGTAGTCCAGCGCGCGCTCCATCTTGAACTTGCCTGCCGCACGGCCCGCGGCCTTCTGCTTGTCCATGGCGGCATGAAAGCCGGCCTCGTCCACCGTCACGTCGCGCTCGCGGCACACGTCGGCCGACAGGTCCAGCGGAAAGCCGAAGGTGTCGTGCAACTTGAAAGCCACCTCGCCCGGCAGTACCTTGGCACCACCGGCCAGGGCTGCGTCCAGGATCTCCATGCCGTTTTCCAGCGTTTCAAAGAAGCGTTCTTCTTCCACCCGCAGCACGTCCATGATGCGGTCCTGCTGCGCGGCCAGATTGGGGTAGGCAGCGCCCATGAGCTTGACCAGGTCGGGCACCAGCTTGTGGAAGAACGGTGTCTTCTTGCCCAGCTTGTAGCCATGGCGGATCGCGCGGCGCACGATGCGCCGCTGCACATAGCCGCGGCCCTCATTGCTGGGCACCACACCGTCGCTCACCAGGAATGCGGTAGCGCGGATGTGGTCGGCGATCACGCGCAGGCTCTTGTGGTTCAGGTCCTTCTCGCCGGTCTCGCGCGACGCGGCCTTGATCAGAGCGTCAAAGATGTCGATCTCGTAATTGCTGTGCACGTGCTGCAGGATGGCGGCCAGCCGCTCCAGGCCCATGCCGGTGTCCACGCAGGGCGCGGGCAGCTTGACCACGCTGCCGTCGGGCTGCATGTCGAACTGCATGAACACGTGGTTCCAGATTTCAATGAAGCGGTCGCCGTCTTCACCCGGGCTGCCCGGGGGGCCGCCGGGGATGTGGTCGCCGTGGTCGTAAAAGATTTCGCTGCAGGGGCCGCAGGGGCCGGTGTCGGCCATCATCCAGAAGTTGTCTGACTTGTACTTGCCGCCCTTGTTGTCGCCAATGCGGATCACGCGCTCGGGCGGCAGGCCGATTTCCTTGGTCCAGATGTCAAAGGCCTCGTCGTCGTCGATGTACACGGTGGCCAGCAGGCGCTCGGGCGGCAGCTTGTACACCTGGGTCAACAGCTCCCAGCCCCACTTCAGGCTGTCGCGCTTGAAGTAATCGCCAAAGCTCCAGTTGCCCAGCATCTCAAAGAAGGTGTGGTGGCGCGCGGTGTAGCCCACGTTCTCCAGGTCGTTGTGCTTGCCGCCGGCGCGCAGGCAGGCCTGGACGGATGCCGCGCGCACATAGGGGCGCTTGTCCGTGCCCAGGAACACGTCCTTGAACTGCACCATGCCCGAGTTGGTGAACATCAGCGTGGGGTCGTTGCCCGGCACCAGCGGGCTGGACGCCACCACGGTGTGGCCCTTGGAAGCAAAGAAGTCCAGGAAACTCTTGCGGATGTCTGCGACGGTGAATGTGGTTTTGCTCATGGGGTTTCTGATGCCGGGCAGTGCGCCGGTGGCGCGTAAATGCTTGATCTGGCTGAACATTCGATTATAAGTTTGGGGGCTTTCCCCCGCCGCGCAGCCTGTCGCGCCCGGGTCCGGCAAAAGCTGGCAAAATTAATTAACAGGTTAAATAATCACCTTTTCCGGAGACCCGCCCCGTGGACATGAAGACATCCCCCCTGGCCCTGCTCAAGGACCCGACGCTTTTGAAGACCGACGCGCTGATCAACGGCCAGTGGGTCAAGGGCGCGGCCGCTGCGCGCTTTGACGTGAACGACCCCAGCACCGGCGCCAAGCTGGCCGACGTGGCCAACCTGGGCCCGAAAGACGCCGAACTGGCCGTTGCCGCAGCCAACGCCGCCTGGCCGGCCTGGCGCAGCAAGACCGCCAAGGAGCGCAGCATCATCCTGCGCAAGTGGTACGACCTGCTCATGGCCAACCAGGAGGATCTGGGCCGCATCATGACCGCCGAGCAGGGCAAGCCGTTTGCCGAGGCCAAGGGCGAGGTCGCCTATGGCGCGAGCTTTGTGGAGTGGTACGCCGAAGAAGCCAAGCGCGTGAACGGCGAGACACTGCCCCAGTTTGACAACAACCGCCGCCTGATGGTGGTGCGCCAGCCCATTGGTGTGTGCGCGGCCATCACGCCGTGGAACTTCCCGCTGGCCATGATCACGCGCAAGGTCGCGCCGGCCCTGGCCGCCGGTTGCCCCGTGGTCATCAAGCCGGCAGAACTGACACCGCTGACCGCGCTGGCCGCGGCCGAACTGGCCATGCGCGCGGGCATACCGCCCGGTGTGCTGAATTTGCTGACGGCCGACGGTGCCAACAGCATTGCCGTGGGCAAGGTGTTCTGCGCCAGCGACGTGGTACGCCACATCAGCTTCACCGGCAGCACCGAGGTGGGCCGCATCCTGATGGCGCAGAGTGCTCCCACCGTCAAGAAGCTGGCGCTCGAATTGGGCGGCAACGCGCCCTTCATCGTGTTTGACGACGCCGACATCGACAGCGCCGTGGAAGGCGCCATGGCCAGCAAATACCGCAATGCCGGCCAGACCTGTGTGTGCGCCAACCGGCTTTATGTGCAAGACGGCGTGTACGACGAATTCGTTGAGAAGTTTGCCGCCAAGGTCAAGGCATTGAAGGTGGGCAACGGTTTTGAAGACGGCGTGGTGCAGGGCCCGCTGATTGAAGACGCCGCCGTGCAGAAGGTGCAGCGCCACGTGGCCGATGCCCTGGGCAAGGGCGGCAAGCTCATGGCCGGCGGCAAAAAGCTGCAGGGCCAGTTCTTTGAACCCACCGTGGTGGCAGAGGCGACAGCCGACATGCTGTGCGCCCGCGAAGAAACCTTCGGCCCTTTTGCCCCGGTGTTCCGCTTTACGACCGAGCAGGACGCCATTGACGCGGCCAACAACACCGAATTCGGCCTGGCCAGCTACTTTTACAGCCGCGACGTGGGGCGCATCTTCCGCGTGAGCGAGGCGCTGGAATACGGCATGGTGGGCATCAACGTGGGCATCATCGCCAGCGAACACGTACCCTTTGGCGGCGTCAAGCAGTCCGGCCTGGGCCGCGAGGGTTCGCACCACGGCATGGATGAGTATGTGGAGATGAAATACCTCTGCATTGGCGACGTACTGAAGTAAGCCGCCCTGCCCTGCTGCCCTGTTCTGCGGCGGCGTCAGTCCCTGGCGCTGGCCCCGCTGTGACCGTGGGAGCTGTTGCCGCGCGAGCTGTTGGCGCTGTTGCCGCCGCTGCTGCGGCCACGTGATTCATTGACCAGCGCGATGCGCTTGGGCGCCACCAGCGCGTGGCAGGCTTCCTCGAGCGCACCCATCAGCGATTTGAGGCCGCCCGGCGACAACCAGCGGTGCGTGCAGGCAATGCGCAGGTCGAAATCCGCCACGGGCCCGATCGCATCGGACAGGCGTGCACAGCTGGCCAGCACCTGCGTGGCGACGGCCAGCACATCACTGGCACGCGCATCGCCCATGCCAATGCAGGCAAAACGCGTCTTGCTGATGCGGGCAATGGACCAGGAGTCGCCCAGCGTGCCCTGCAGGCAGGCGGCAAACCGCACCACCACGCGTTCGGTCAGTACAAAGCCATGGTCCACCGCGCTTTGTTCCAGCCCGGGCAACAGGAACAGCATGACCGGCGTCTGCCGTTCGCCCGCACCCTGACGCAGCAAGGCCTCGTCATAGGCCTGCTGAAAGCCCTGGTACGACAGCAGCGCGGTCAGCGGGTCGCGGTTGCCCGTGACCGCCGCGCGGCCCAGCACGTCGCGGCCATAACGTTCGCGCAGGAACAGCGCATGGTAAAAAACCAGCAGGCTGGCAAACAGCAGCAGTGCAACCGCAGCAGCACGTATGTCCAGCCCCGCCACAAAGTCAAACGGGGTGTACACGATGGTCACCGCCAGCGCATAGCAGCCGAGCGCGGCCACGATCCAGCGCACGTAGCGCCCGCCGCGCAGCACGCTCAGGCCGCACATGGCCATGCTGGCCGCCAGCGTTGCCAGCGTGATCACCGCCGCCGCCGGCAAGCGCCAGGCACCGGGCAGCCACGCTGCCTGCACCACCGCGTACACCAGCACCAGGCCCGGCACCACCAGCTTGGCCCAGCGCTCCACCCGCGTGAGGTAGCGCTGGTCCAGCGCCTCGGCCGTCAGGGCGAACATGAGCGCCGACATCATCACACCGGTGAACTGTTTGCTGGCGTCGTTAAGGGCGGGCCATGCCGGTGTGAGCCACACCGCCATGTAGCCGTTCAGGCTGATCACCGTAATGAACACCCAGGTAGCCACGCCGGCCAGCAGCACACTGGCACGCCTGCGCTGTACCAAGGCACCCAGCACCGTGAACACCACGACCATCAGGCCCAGCCCCATGTTCATGCCCGACAGGTTGGACTGGCGCAACTGGGTCTCGCGATAGGCAGCGTCTGTGGCCAGCCACACGGGCGCGCGTGAGGTGGCTTCGTTGTCCATCACCACCATCAGGTGCACGGGCGCGGCGCCCACGTTCACCACAAACGCCGGGTTCTGGCTGACAAACGGCCAGCGCGACATCGCCACACGGTCGCCCGCCACGGCGCTCGCCCAGGCCCCGCCGGGTTCGCGTTGCCAGACCTGCACCTGGTCAAACCAGGCCGTGGGCACCTGCACAACGTAGGTGCCGGGCGCATCGCCGCCTTGCAGCACGATGCGGCCCACCAGGCGCGTGCCCGGGCTGCTTTGCCAGCGCCTGTCAGGTGCCAGCACAGGTTGATCGGGGTCGCCCTCCCACGCCTGGTCCGGATCCACCGGCGTGCCGGCGGAATCGGCGGGAAGCTGCTGCGCCGCCATGTGCAGGGTCAGGTTGACACGCGGCGCATCAACCGCAAGGCGCAGCTCGGGCGGGGTGGCGGCCCACGACATGGAGGCAAACAAACCGATGAGGCCGCCCAGAACGATCTGGATAACAGCGGCCACGGGGCCGCGATGTGCAACGGTCAAGAAAATTTCGAGCCTCACCCTCTGGAATATGTTGCCCTGAGGGTACCAAAGCTGAATGACTCCGTCACAAAAGTAACAAAGTAGTTACGCTTGCGCGTCGGCCTTCAGGTACGCGGCTGCTGCACCCCCCGCAGCCAGGTGTTGATGATCGTCTCGTCCCCGGGCCAGTTTTCCATCGCCACGGCCGTGAGCTGCGCCTGGATGCACAGCCAGCGGTCGTCTTCGTGGATGTAGGTGTCGGTGTATGTCGTCATGCCGGTGACGGCGTTGCCGTCAATCACGCGCACCCATTTGTTGGTGGACCGCACCAGCGCCACATCGCCAAACAGCGCAATGTCTTCGTCGCGCACGTCCCAGTAAATGATGACGTCGGGGTCAAACCCGTGGGCCCAGTCGCGCAGGTAATCGGCCCTGCCCTGGCGCGCGCCCTTGGGGCTGATGCACATGAAGCGCGGGTGCGTGATGGCGCTGTGCGAGGGCACATCGTTGGTCACAAAGTTGTGGATGAACCGCGCGTTCAGGGCGCGCAGGTCGGCCAGGTCTTGTTGGGGAGTGCGGTGGGCCATGCGGGTCTCCTTTTGTCGGGTGACCTCAGGTTCGCGGTGCCGCCTGTCAGAACCTGTCACCAGCGGCGGGTGAGTCATCAGGTTTTCTGCATGGCTTTGGCATGGAAACAGTATTTCCTTGCCAAAGCCCCTTCGCCCACACTCAGCCAAAGGCCACCATGGTCAAAAAAAACCAGGAGACAAGACATGCCCACCACCCGCCGCGGCTTTGCCGTATTCGCCGCCCAGTTGGGCGCAGCCGCGCTTGTGCCCCTGCCACGCATGTCGCTGGCACAGGGCAAGACGCTCAGGATCCTGGTGGGCTACGCCCCCGGCGGCGCGGCAGACACCGTGGCCCGCATCGTGGCCGACAGCCTGCGCGAATCGGGCTACACCGCCATTGTCGAAAACAAGGCCGGCGCGGCCGGACGGCTGGCCATTGAGGCGCTCATGAACCTGCCGGCCGACGGCACCACGCTCATCATGATGCCGATGGGCGGGCTGACGCTGTATCCCCACGTCGTGAAATCAATCCGGTACGACCCGCTCAAGGACATGGCGGGCATTGCCACCGCCAGCAGCATGAGCTTTGCCCTGGCGGTAGGCGCCAACAGCCCCGCCAAAACGCTGGCCGACTACGTGGCCATGGCCCAGCGCAACCCCGCCATGGCCGCTTATGGCACGCCCGGTGCCGGCACGGCCATGCACTTTCTGGGGGCCATGCTGGCCAGGGACGCCAACCTGCAGCTGACCCATGTGGCGTACAAAGGCGGCTCCGCCGCGCTGACCGATACCGTCAGCGGGGTGTTGCCGGCTGTCATCACCACCACGCCCAACCTGCTGTCCATGCACCAAAGCGGCAAGCTGCGCATCCTGGCCATCTCTGAGGCCAATCCCAACCCCGCCTTGCCCGGCGTTCCCACCTTCAAGTCAGCGGGCTATCCCGACCTGGTGGTGACCGAAAGCTTTGCGTTTTTTGCGCGGGCCGGCACACCGGCCACCCAGGTGGCGCAACTCAACCAGGCCATCACCTCGGCGGTGCAGACACCCAAAGTCCAGGGCCTGTTACGCAAGGCCGAATACGAACCGCAGGTCATGGCGGCAGACGCGCTGGACCGCGAGGTGCGCGCAGGCCACGCGCGCTGGGCAAGAGTGGTCAAGGCCGCCGGCTATACCCCGGAGGACTGAGCACCCCATGACCCGGCGCAACGTCATCGTCGTGATGTCCGACGAACACGACCCGCGCATCATGCGATGCGCGGGCCACCCCCTGGTGCAAACCCCGCACCTGGACGCACTGGCTGCACGCGGCACGCGCTTTGTCAACGCCTACACCCCCAGCCCCATCTGCGTGCCTGCGCGCGCGGCCTTTGCCACGGGACTGCGCGTGCACCAGACCGGCCACTGGGACAACGCCATGCCCTACCACGGTGACCCGCGCGGCTGGGGCCATGTGCTGCAACGCGAACAGGTTCGCGTGGAAAGCATCGGCAAGCTGCACTACCGCGCCGAAGAAGACCCCGCTGGCTTTGACCATGAGCACATACCCATGCATGTGGTGGGCGGGCATGGCATGGTGTGGGCATCCATACGCGACCCCTATGTGTCCACACCCCGCAGCAAACGCATGCTGGGCGAGCACATCGGCAGCGGTGAATCAGCCTATACAGCCTATGACCGCGAAGTAACGGCGCGCGCGGTGGACTGGATCCGCGATGCGGGCAACCGCCCCGAACCCTTCATGCTGTACGTGGGCCTGGTGGCGCCGCATTTCCCCCTGGTGGCGCCGCCCGAATTTTTCGACCTGTACCCGCTTGACGGCTTGCCCGTACCCAAGCTGCAACCCGCCGACGGCTACCAGCGCCACCCCTGGGTGCAGCAGTACGCCGAATTTGGCCGCAATGAAGAAGAGTTCCACAGCCCCGAAGAGCGCCTGCGCGCCTTTGCGGCCTATTACGGCCTGTGCAGTTTTCTGGACAGCAACATCGGCGCGATCGCCCGCGCGCTGCGCGAGGCGGGGCTGCAAGACAACACCACGCTGGTCTATACGTCTGACCATGGCGACAACCTGGGCACACGCGGGCTGTGGGGCAAATCCACTCTCTACCAGGAAAGCGTGCGCGTGCCCATGATCGTCGCCGGACCGGGTGTGCCCGTGGGCACACGCGAAACGCCGGTCGACCTGCTGGACCTGTTCCCGACCATCCTGCAGGCAACAGGCATCGACCCGGCGCCGGAGATGACCGGCCGGCCGGGCCGCTCGCTGCTCACACTGGCCGGTGCACCAGACGAGCCCGAGCGTGTGGTGTTCAGCGAATACCACGCGGCCGGCAGCAATTCAGCCGGCTTCATGGTGCGCAAGGGGCGCTGGAAGTTTCATTACTACGTGGGCCATCGCCCCGAGCTGTTTGACCTGCAGGCCGACCCCGAGGAACTGCATGACCTGGCGGGCCAAGCGCAGCACGCGGACACGGTGCGCCGCATGGAGGCCGAACTGCGCGCCATCTGCGACCCCGAGGCCGTGGATGCGCAGGCCAAACACGACCAGCGCGCCATGATTGCGCGGCTGGGTGGCGTGCAAGTGGCTGCCACCATGGGCGCCAGCGGCGCCACCCCTGTGCCCCGCAGCGTGCTGGCCGCGGGGTAGAGTGGCGGGATGACCCCCCGCCAGCTCAAGTACTTCGTCGAGATCGCACGCACCGGCAACATCACCACGGCAGCCAGCACGCTGCACATTGCCCAGCCCGCCCTGAGCCACCACATCGCCGCGATGGAGGAGGAGCTGGGCGTGCCGCTGCTGGAACGCCACGCGCGCGGCGTACGGCCCACGGCCGAAGGCCAGCGCCTGCTGGAGCGCGCCACATCCATCCTGCGTCAGATGGACCGCCTGCGCGATGACGTGCGCGATGCGTCCACGCACCCGCGCGGCAACGTCAGCGTGTGCATCGTGGGCTCGGTCGCGCCGGTGCTGACGGCCCCGCTGTTCCAGTTGCTGTCCGAGCGTGCACCCCAGGTTCGCCTGCAGCTGACCACCGGCATGTCGCGCGAGGCGCAGTCCATGGTCGAGGCACGCAGCGTGGAGCTGGCGCTGCTGCCCACAGCGCACGAGCTGCCGCGCCTGCAGGCCATCCCCGTGTTCCAGGAAACTTTTTGCCTGTTTGGCCGACCCGAACTGGTGGGTGCCGACGCCACACCCATCGCGTTTACCGACATCGGCGACAGGCCCCTGGTGGCGCCGGACCGTGCCCATGACCTGCGCCGCATGGTCGAGCGCACGGCGATGGACCTGAACTGCCAGCTCAATATCCGCTACGAGCTCAACAACTCCGAACTGCTGCGCCGCGTGGTGGCCGAGGGCTTGGCTTGCGCCGTCATGTCGCGCAATGCGTTCGCTGACCCTGCGGCCGCTGGCGTGGTGGCCCGCGAGATCACCCAGCCCGTAATCGAGCGCACGCAATCACTGGTGTGGATGGTGGACCAGGCCCTGAGCCCCGCGGCCGAAGCCGTGCGCGCGACGCTGCTGGAGCTGATCGACAGGCTCATTGAGAACGGCCGGCTCAAGGCGCGGCGGCTTTCCTGACCAACCGGCGCGTGCCGCAGCCCATTGGCTTGATAGCATTCACCCCATGACCGTGAACATCAGATTTGAAGCGCCCGCGCTGGTGGTGCTGAACGCCAGCGGCGTGCTGATGCGCGCCGAGGTAGACGCCGCCAAGCGGCAGGTGCACGACCACATGCAGGCCCATGGCAAACAGCATGTGCTGGCCGTGATTGAAGAGGGGTTTGAAAACCTGCAGGCCTTTGTTAGCTGGGAAGACATCGACGTGGACCGCTACATCCAGCAGCACGTGATCCGCCTGGCGATCGTGGGCGACCTGCGCTGGCGCGACACCGCGCTGCTGTTCTTTTTGAACGGCGTGTCCAGGTTTCAGATCGAGTATTTCAAGGCCGGGCAGGAGGAGTTTGCGCGGGCCTGGCTGCGGGGGTAGCAGGGGTGGATGGAGCGGCTGGCGAGAATCGAACTCGCATCTTGAGTATGGGAAACTCAGGTCCTGCCATTGAACGACAGCCGCACGTGCCTCGCGATTCTAGCGCTCCAAATCTCGCGACGACGACTTACGGGTCAAGAGGGGTTAGCCAAGATCGGGCAGTGCGGCATCGCGCGCAAGGCTGTGG
>CALRZF020000075.1:0-12699 GCA_943372585.1 Ramlibacter sp. 2FC
CCTGTACCAATTGCGGCGTTGTGGAGTCGGCGGTGGCCGAACTGGCTGGCTACCTGAGGGACGGCCGCATGAAGAGCAAGGAAGACATCGTGGAAGGCTTGGACAACTTCCCCGAGGCGCTGCTCAAGCTGTTCTCGGGTGCCAACTTCGGCAAGCTGGTGCTCAAGGTCGCTGACGCCTGAGCACCTGCCGCCTGCGGGCGATATCAGGACGCCATTCGCACGGTGTTGCCGTCCACCACCACGCGCGAGCCGGCGGCAATGGCGCTGCCCTGCTCCACAGTGCGGATCGTGCCGTCATTCATGCGGATGCGCATCTGGTAGACCGTGACCTTCTTGGTGTTCTTTTCAATGGCGTGGCCCGCATAGGCGCCGCCTGCAGCGCCCAGCACCGTGGCGGCCGTCTTGCCGCTGCCGCCGCCGACCTGGTTGCCCAGCAAGCCGCCCACCAGGCCACCCGCCACGGCGCCAACGCCGATGCCGGTATTGCCGATGCCGTTGACCTGGCCCGCGCGCTGCACGGCCACCGCCGACTCCACAACGCCGCAATTGGTACAGGTCTGCGCAACAGCAACCGCCGGGGCGGGCGTGCGGGACACAGGGGCGGTGTTGTTGGGCTGGGCCACAAGGGCCTGGCGCACAGGTGCCTTTTGCGTCACGGCGGCTACCGGTGCTTCACCGTCCTTGACGCCGTCCTGCGCGCCAATGCGGTTGCTGACCAGCGTGGCGGCCAGCGCCAGTGTGGCGACGGCCAGCACCGCCATGGTGGGCAGCAGCGCCTTGCTGTTGCGCAGCTTGTCGCCAAAGCCGGGTTGCTGGCCGGGCTGCTGCAGGTTGTTGTTGTGCATGACGTTTTGGTTCGAGTCCATGAGGGTTCTCCTGTTCATGTACCCGAATGGTGGCGTCACGCCTTGATACGCGGTGTAGGCTGATGTGAGAACGGTGTGTAGGCGTATCGCCGACGGGGCACCGTTCGTGACGTAAATCACGCCTGCGCGTTGCTTTGCTTGCGGTTTACCGCGCCCTACACACCGCCGTGCGGGTGGGTCGGGTCGACCCACAGCACCGACTCCGGCTTTTCAACAGGTTCGATGTCCAGGTTGACGGCCACGGCCTGGCCGTCGCTGCGGCACAGCACGCATTCCAGGGTCTCGGTCGGGCTGGCGTTGATCTCCTGGTGCGGCACATAGGGCGGCACATAGATGAAGTCGCCCGGCCCGGCCTCGGCGGTGAACTCCAGGTGTTCGCCCCAGCGCATGCGGGCGCGGCCGCGCACCACGTAGATCACGCTTTCCAGGTGGCCGTGGTGGTGTGCCCCGGTCTTGGCGTTGGCATGGATGGTGACCGTGCCGGCCCACAACTTTTGCGCGCCCACGCGGGCGAAGTTGATCGCCGCCTTGCGGTCCATGCCGGGTGTGGATGGCACATTGCCGTCCAGCTGGTTGCCCGGGATCACGCGCACGCCGTCGTGCTTCCAGGCGGCGCCATCCTCATTGGAATGGTCGTGGGGGTGCTTGTGTTCGCTCATGCAGCCAGACTACACTGCTGCGCCCCGCCCGGCAAGAAGGCGGCGGCGCAGCAACGAGGGGTTCACGATGAAACAGAAACGGCAATGGCTCAAGGCCGCGGCATGGGTGCTGGCGGCCGTGGTGGGGGTGGCCGCTGCAGCGGTCTTTGCAGGCCTGCAGTTGGCCCAGCACAAGATGCAGCGCAAGGTGGAAGTGACGGTGCAACCGGTGGCCGCCCGCACCGACGCGCCGGCGCTTGAGCGCGGCAAATACCTGTACGCGTCACGCGGCTGCGTGGACTGCCACGGCGCCAACGGCGCGGGCCGCATGTTTGTGGAAGACGGCGGCCTGCGCATCGCGGGGCCGAATATCACCACCGGGCCTGGCGGGGTGGTGGGCGCCTACCAACCGGTGGACTGGGTGCGTGCCATCCGCCACGGCGTGAACCCGCAGGGCCGCGCCCTGATGATCATGCCCAGCGAAGACTACAACCGCTTCACCAACGACGACCTGGGCGCGCTGGTGGCCTACATCACGGCGCTGCCGCTGGCGGCCGGCAAAGGCGCTGTGCTGGACCTGCCCGTGCCGGTGCGGGTGCTGTATGGCTTTGGCGTGATCAAGGACGCCGCCGCCCGGATCGACCACAGCCTGGCACCGCAGCAGCCTGTGGCCGAGGGCGTGACGCTGGCGCACGGCGCCTATGTGGCCAACATGTGCATCGGCTGCCACGGCGAAAAACTCGCCGGCGGCAAGATGCCCGGCGGCCCGCCCGACTGGCCCCCGGCGTCCAACCTGACGCCCGGCGCAGGCAGCGTGATGCCGCGCTACCCCGACGCCGACAGCATGATCAAGATGTTCCGCAGCGGCAAGCGGCCCGACGGATCGGCCATCAAGGTCATGCCGTTTGAATCCCTGCGCGAGATGAACGACACTGACCTGCGCGCGCTGCACCTGTACCTCAAGGGCCTGCCGGCCCAGGCCAAGGGCTGACGTGCTGGCTTAACCGCCGTAGCGCTGGCGCGCCAGCGCCGCGCCTTTGGCCAGCGCGTCCAGCTTGGCCAGCGCGACCTCGCGGCTCATGGGCGCCAGACCGCAGTTGGTGCAGGGGATCAGGCGGTGTTTGGGTACGAACTGCAGGGCAGTGCCAATGGTGTCGGCCACCTGCTCGGGCGTTTCAACCACATCGCTGGCCACGTCGATCACGCCCACCATCACGTCCTTGCCCTCCAGCAGCTTCATCAGCTCGGGCGGCACGTGCGAGTGGTAGCACTCCAGGCTGACCTGCTGGATGCTGCTTTTGGCCAGCGCCGGGAACACGTCCGCGTATTGGCGCCATTCACCGCCCAGCGTGTTCTTCCAGTCCACATTGGCCTGGATGCCGTAGCCATAGCAGATGTGCACGGCCGTCGTGCAGGTCAGGCCCTGCGCGGCCCGCTCCAGCGCTTGTACGCCCCAGTCGGCGGCCTCTTTCATGTAGACATTGAAGGCGGGCTCGTCAAACTGGATGATGTCCACGCCATCGGCCTGCAGCGCCAGCGCCTCCTGGTTCAACAGCTCGGCAAAGGCGAAGGCCATCTTCACGCGGTCGCCGTAGAAGCGGTCGGCCACGGTGTCCACGATCGTCATGGGGCCAGGCAGCGTGAACTTGAGCTTCTTCTTGGTGTGGGCGCGGGCCAGTTGCGCCTCGAACGCATGGACGCGGCCCTTGAGCGTGAGCGGTGCCACCACCTGCGGCACCATGGCGTCGTAGCGGTTGTTGCGGATGCCCATCTTGACCTTGTTGGCAAAGTCGATGCCGTCCACCTGCTCCAGAAAGCCGTGCACGAAATGTTGGCGCGCCTGCTCGCCGTCGCCCACCACGTCCAGGCCGGCATCCTCCTGTGCCTTGATCCACAGCAGCGTGGCATCGGCCTTGGCCTGGCGCAACTCGTCGCCCTGGGCCTTCCATTGCGGCCAGAGCTTTTGCGTCTCGGCCAGCCAGGCGGGCTTGGGCAGGCTGCCTGCAATAGCGGTCTCAAACATGGCTTTTTCCTTTGATCAGAACAGTGGCCGCTACCCTAACATGAGGCCATGATTTCTGAAGACGCAGCCAAAGGCCGGATCATGATCGTGGACGACGACATCGTGGCCACGGCCATCCTGCGCGCGCAGCTGTCGGCCCACTTTGACCTGGTCAGCACCACCGAGCCCACCGAAGCGCTTGCGCTGGCGCGCGACACGCGCCCCCACGTGATCCTGTGCGACATCAACATGCCAGGCATGACGGGCGACGAGGTGGCCAACGCGCTGTCTGAGAACCCCGACACCCGGGCCATTCCCATCGTGTACCTCACCTCCTTGCTGGAACCCGGCGGCACCGACATGCTGGACGACAGCTTTGGCGGGCACTGGGGCGTGTCCAAATCGGCGACGCTGGCCGAGCTGCTGGGCGTCATTGCGCGCGCACTGAAGTAGCAGCCGCCGGTCCCCTGCTGCAGTGCAGCAACCGCCGCATAATGCGGCCATGACTACAGCGAGCACCCAGGCCCGCCCGCGCATCGTGATCATCGGTTGCGGCTTTGGCGGCCTTGAAGCCGCCCGCGCCCTGCACGGCGCCGCGGTGGACGTGACCCTGGTGGACAAAACCAACCACCACCTGTTTCAACCCCTGCTGTACCAGGTGGCCACCGCCGGCCTGTCGGCCCCCGCCATTGCCGCGCCCATACGCCACCTATTTCGCCGCCAGCCGAACCTGACCACGCTGCTGGGCGAGGTGACGCACATCGACGCCGCCGCACGCCAGGTGCACCTGCTGGGCGGCACCACCCTGCCCTACGACCACCTGATCGTGGCCGCGGGCGCCACGCACAGCTACTTTGGCCGCGACGAATGGGCAGCCCACGCGCCGGGCCTGAAAACGCTGGACGATGCGTTTGAAATCCGCCGGCGCATCCTGCTGGCGTTTGAGGCGGCCGAGACTGAAGCTGACCCGCAGCGCCGCGCCGCCTGGCTGAACTTTGTGGTGGTGGGCGGCGGGCCCACCGGCGTGGAAATGGCCGGCACGCTGGCCGAAATTGCCCGCCACACGCTGCCCGGTGAATTCCGCCACATCGACCCGGCCAGCGCCAAGATCATCCTGCTGGAAGGTGGGCCGCGCGTGCTGCAGGCCATGCCGGAAGCTTTGAGCGAACGCGCGCGTGAACAGCTTATCCGCCTGGGCGTAGACGTGCGGCTGAATGCGCGCGTGACCGCGATTGATGCTGCGGGCCTCACGGTAGAGGCCGCAGGCACGGCCTACACCATCCCCAGCCGCTGCATCGTGTGGGCCGCGGGCGTGGCCGCTTCGCCGCTGGGCGCCCAGCTGGCGCAGGCCGCCGGCGCGCAAACCGACCGCGCCGGCCGCGTGCTGGTGCAACCCGACCTGACGCTGCCCGGCCACCCCGAAATCAGCGTCATCGGCGACCTGGCCGCCGCCAGAAGCCATACGCCGGGCCGCGAGCCGGTGCCGGTGCCCGGTGTGTCGCCCGGCGCCAAGCAGATGGGCCGTACGGCAGCGGCCAACATCCTGCGCCGCCTGATGGGCCAGCCAGGTCACCCGTTCCGCTATGCCGACTACGGCAACCTGGCCACCATCGGGCGCAATTCGGCCGTGGTGGACCTCACGTCACCGCTGGGGCCGGTGCGGTTCTCAGGCTACTTTGCGTGGCTGTTCTGGCTGTTTGCCCACGTGTACTTCCTGATTGGGTTTCGCAACCGGCTGGTCGTGCTGCTGGACTGGGCCTGGGCGTACTGGAGCTTTGCGCGGTATGCGCGGGTGGTGACGGGGATTGGCAAATCGCCCGGGGTTGATTGATGGAAACGTATAAGTTACCATTCGACCCATGGGAGTCAAGGTCGAAGAATATCTGCGCGAGGACGGTTCAAGCCCGTACGCCACATGGTTTAGCGGTCTTGAAGCACAGGCAGCCGCCAAAGTCGCAGTAGCCAAGCTGCGCATGGAACTGGGCAATACGTCCAGCATCAAATGGTTTGCAGGTATGGGCGAATACGTCATCGACTGGGGCCCCGGGTACCGGGTGTACCTGGCCAAAGATGGCGACACACTCATCATCCTGTTGGGCGGCGGGACCAAACGTGGGCAACAAAAGGATATTGATCAGGCCAAGGCCCTGCACGCCGAATACAAGATGCGAAAGAAAGCGTTGACTTCAACCAGGAAAGGCAGGAAATAGACATGGCACTGACACGCAATTTCAAACAGACCATTGTTGCGCGCGTCGAGAGCGACCCTGCATTTTCCAAAGCCCTGCTCGACGAAGCCGCTACGCTATTCCTGAGCGGCGAGCCCGAAACCGCGCGCCTCATCCTGCGCGACTTGGTCAATGCCACGATCGGTTTTGAGCAACTGGCGCAAGTGACCCACAAGCCTACCAAGAGCCTGCATCGCATGTTGTCGCCCAAGGGCAACCCCAGCATGGACAACCTGGCCGCCATCTTTGGCGCCGTGGGTGAGCAGCTCAACGTGGGTTTCAAGGTCCGCACCGTCAGGGCCGCCTGATCGCTACAGGCCCTGCCGCCCCGCCTTCGCCGCAGCCCCCGGCGCCACCCCCACCGAACGCTTGAACGCGCGGCTGAACGCCGACTCTGACTGATAACCTGTGCGCGCCGCCACGTCGGCAATGGTGCTGCCCTGCGCCAGCCAGGCCTGGGCCAGCGTCATGCGCCACTGGGTCAGGTACTGCAGCGCGCCCTGGCCCACCAGCGCAGTAAAGCGCTGCGCAAAGGCCGAGCGCGACATGGCCGATGCCTGCGCCAGTGATTCGACCGTCCAGTCCTGCGCCGGGCTGCGGTGCATCAATGAGATGGCGCGGCCGATGCGACGGTCTTGCAGCGCGCCCAGCCAGCCGGTCTGCGCGGCCGGGTCGTGCTGCACCCAGTGGCGTATGGCCTGAATCACCACAATGTCGGCCAGCCGGGTGATCACCGCCTCGCCGCCCGGGCGCAGGGTGCGGGCCTCATCGGCCATGAAGCGCAGCATGGTCTGGCAGCCTTCGTCATGCGGGACTACACCCGCTTCGATGGCGATCACCGGCGGCAGCAGCGCCACCAGCTGGCGCGCGGCCGGGTGGTCGAACCGCACGGCGCCGCAGACCAGCCGCGTGGGCGCGCCGCCGCCGCCATGGCGCAGCACCTCGTAGCGGTCGCTGACAGCCTGGCGCGGCAGGCTGAACAGGTCGGGCGCATCGGCGCCCGGCTCGTGCAGCAGGTTGTGCGTGCGGCCCTGCGGCAAGGAAGACACAAGGGCAAAGTCGCCCGGGTGCAGCCAGCGGCTGCCTGCGCCGTCCAGTTCAAGCCAGCAGCGGCCGCTTGTGACCATGTGGAACATCAGGCAGTCCGCCAGCGCCGGCATGCGCGCACCCCAGGGCGCGGTCAGCTCTGAATGGCAATAGAAGACGCCGTCCATGCGCAGGTAGTGCAACGCTTCGCCCAGCGGGTCGGCAAAGCTTGAAAGTGCGTTGGTATCCATGGGCTCGACTGTGCCGCAACCCGCGCCGTGGGTCCAGCCAGTCTGGACGATTGGTCATTCAAATCCGACTTTTAGCCATTGTTGAATGGCCGAAGCACCATGAAACTGCACGCACTGTCTTTTCATCAACCCAAGGAGTGAACCATGAAGAAAGTACTTGTCATTGGCGCCACCGGCGGCTCGGGCATGGCCGCCGTGCAAAGCCTGCTGGCACGTGGCTGCGAGGTCACGGCATTTGCCCGCCGCCCTGAGGCATTGGCCCACCTGCAGACCCAGGGCCGGCTCACGCTGCTGGCCGGCGACGCCATGAACCCCGCCGACATCGACCGCGCCGTGCCGGGCCACGACGCCGTGGTGGTGACCCTGGGCATCAGCGAAAACCCCGTACGGGTGCGCCTGCGCGGCAGCGCCGGCACCGCCATGAACGTGCGCTCCCAAGGCACGCGCCACGTGATTGACGCCATGCGCCGCCACGGTGTGCGCAAACTGGTGGCGCAAACCACCTTCGGCGCCGGCGCCACGCGCGGCAAGCTGCCCTTTATCTACAAGCTGATGTTCGGCCTGCTGCTCAAGCCGCAGATTGCCGACACCGAGCGGCAGGAAGAAGCCGTGCGCGCCAGCGGGCTGGACTGGGTGCTGGCGCAGCCGGTGAACCTGACGGACGACGACGTGGCCGACGCGCCCATGGCGTCCGCCGAGGGTGCCTATCGCAGCATGAAGATCGCACGGCGGCAGGTGGGGCAGTTTCTGGCGGATGCGGCGGTGTCGGCGCGGTTCAATCTGGCGTCGGTGGCGTTGTCGGCTTGAGCAACCCTTGCTGCCTGAGGCACCAGCACTGTGTAATGCAGCTTTGCCGCCAAAGGAAAACGTACTCGTGAACTGCCGATCCGACGCATCTGAAAGCCGCAGGAACGCTGTTGGGCTGCTGGCCGGCATGGCCGTGCTGGGCAGCGGCGCCGCGCAAACACCCGCCGCCCAGCGCATCTGGATGACCGTGGGCTCCAGGCGCTTTGCGCTAACGCTGGCGGACGGCGCAGCGGCCCGCGCACTGGCGGCACGGCTGCCGCTGACGCTGGACATGGACGACCTGAACCGCAACGAGAAAAAAGCCACGCTGCCCCAGCCGCTGCCCACAGACACCTACCGCCCCGGCACGATCCGAAGCGGCGACATCCTTTTGTGGGGCGCGGACACCTTGGTGGTCTTTTACCTGACCTTTGATTCGCCGTATTCGTACACCCGGCTGGGACGGCTGGACGACGCCACCGGCCTGGCGGAGGTGCTCGGGCCCGGGGACGTCAGGGTCAAGTTCTCCAGGGACCAGGAGTCCACGCTCAACCCCAGGTAGCCGCAATCAACCCGCCCAGGTTGGTTTCATACGTCCCCACCAGGGTCACCTGCCCCTGAGCCGGCGGCGAGTAGGCGCCCATGGCCTGCACCAGCGTCTGCACCTCGTTGTTCAGCAGTTGCTGGCCACTGGCAAGCTCAAACACCTCCACCTGCCGGTCGGTGCTGAGGTACCAACCCGAGACAGTCACTTTGTCAGTGGTGCCTATCACCGACACCTCCAGGTTGTTACCTGCCTTGCGGAACCACAGCTGGCTGGCGTCTATGCCTGCCGCGAACTTGAGGACATCCGCAACGCCCGTCGTGGCATCGTTTTCCACCAGCGTGTCGGCTGCGTCGCCGCGCGCAAACAGGTAGGTGTCACCGCCCTTGCCGCCTTCCAGGCGGTCGTTGCCGGTGCCGCCCTCCAGCACATCGGCCGCATCGCCACCGCGTAGCGTGTCATTGCCCGCCAGGCCGCGCAGGGTGTTGCCTGCGTCGTTGGCGGTCAGCACGTTGTTGAGTGCGTTGCCGGTGGCCGTGACCCCAGCTGTTCCGGTGAGGGTCAGGTTTTCCAGCTCGGCGCCCAGCACGTAGCCCAATGCAGTCTGCACGGTGTCTGTGCCCTCGCCTGGGGCCTCCTGAATTGAGTCGCCAGCATCGTCCACCACATAGACGTCATTGCCCATGCCACCCACCAGCAAGTCAGCACCGACGCCGCCGTCCAGGCGATCATTGCCCTCGCCACCGTACAGCGTATCGCTGCCTGCGCCCGCGCGCAGGGTGTCGTTGCCCGCCAGGCCCATGAGGATGTTGGCCGCAGCATTGCCGGTCAGCGTGTTGTTGGCCTGGTTGCCCACGCCGTCCAGCGCATCCGTGCCGGTGAGGGTCAGGTTTTCCAGCTCGGCGGCCAGAACCAGTGACACGCTGGCCTGCACCGTATCTGTGCCTTCACCCGCCAGTTCAATCACCAGATCGCTGGTGCTGTTGACCACATAGACGTCATTGCCCTCGCCGCCCATCAAGACATCCTGGCCCACGCCGCCGCGCAAGGTGTCGTTGCCTGCCAGGCCTATCAGCGTACTGCCGGCCGCATTGGCCACCAGCAGGTTGTTCAGCGCATTGCCGGTACCGGTCAGTAGGGCCGTGCCAGTCAGGGTCAGGCGCTCCACATGGTCAGCCAGGGTATAGCTCACACTCGCCAGCACCGTGTCGGTCCCACCGTCAGCCAGTTCAATCACCAGATCAGCGGCGGAGTCCACCACATACACATCGTTGCCCGCGCCGCCGGCCATCTGGTCCGTGCCGGCGTTGCCTTCAAGCCGGTCGTTGCCTTCACCGCCTATGAGCGTGTCGTTACCGTCGCCGCCGCGCAAGGTGTCGTTTCCGGCCCATCCAACCAGCGTGCTGCCTGCGGCATTTGCAATCAGCAGGTTGTTCAGTTCGTTGCCAGTGCCACTGAGCCCTGCAAGGCTGCCGGTCAGCGTGAGCCGCTCCACATGACTGGACAGGGTGTAGCTGACCGACGCCAGCACGGTGTCCGTCCCCTCATTCGCAAGCTCCGTCACGCTGTCGCCAGCATCGTCCACCACATAGACGTCGTTGCCAGCGCCCCCGCGCATGACGTCGGCACCCGCGCCGCCATCCAACCGGTTGCTGCCGCTGTTGCCCACCAGCACATTCGCCAAGGCATTGCCGGTCGCCGCCAGGTTGCGAGTGCCGAGCAGCGTCAGGGCTTCAACCTGGTCTGGCAAGACATAGCTGACTGACGCCTGGACGTGGTCATGGCCCTGCCCAGCCAGTTCGATTACCAGATCGCGGGTGTTGTCCACCGCATACAAGTCGTTCCCCGCGCCGCCGGTCATCGTGTCTGCCCGGCCCAGCCCGTCGATCGTGTCGTTGCCCGCCGTGCCCACCAGGTTGTCGGCAGCGGCGGTGCCGATGATGGTCAGCCCGGCTGCGTCGGCAACCGTCAGCTTGAAGGTCTGGATGGCAATGGCGCCCCGGCCGTCCATGACCCGTGCCTCCAGCGTCAGTGCTGCGGACTCCCCAGCAGGTGGCGTACCTACCAATGCGCGCGTGGCAGGATCGAAAGTCAGCCATTCGGGCAATGCCTGACCGCCCGCTTGCGTCACGTGCAAGCTAAGCGTATCGCCTGCATCCGGGTCAGAGAACATGTGCAATGGCAGTGTCAGAGACCAGGCTTCGTCCGGCGCAGCCTCCTGATCGGGCAGCGCCTGCGCGGCCACCGGGGCACGGTTGCCGCCGATCTGCCCGCCGCTGGCCAACACCGAGAGCATGTCGGCAACGTCAAGCGTGGTGCCGTCAGCGAACTGGATCTCTTCCACGCCATGCCGGTTGTCAAGGGACCAATATGCCAGGCTGATACGGTCGCCGCTACCCGTGTTGTCCAGGTAAAGGTTGTAATCGTCCCGGCTCAGGAGAATGTCCCCGGCGCCGACCGTGGCGTCAAAGCGGACCACGTCCACGCCTGGCTCCTGCGCCCATTCAGCGATGGTGTCTGACCCATGGCCTCGCGAGAACAGGTAGGTGTCCTGCCCTGCATCGCCGTCCAGGTAGTCGTTGCCAAGCCCGCCGGTCAGGGTGTCGTTGCCGCTGCCGGTGTGCAGCTCGTCGTCGCCTGCGCCGCCGTCCAGCGCGTCTTCGTAGTCCAGATAGCCGATCAACGAATCGGGGCCATCCGTCGCCGTGGCATCCACAATGCGTTGCTGGATGTCGGCCGTGTTCCATACCGTACCGTCGGCAAACTCCACGCGCTCGACCTTGCTGGCATCGTCCAGCAACCAGCCAGCTACGCCCACGCTGCCCTCTGCGCCGCTGATGGTGAATGAAATGTCGTGGAACCAGCTACGCGTAATGGTCACGTCACCCGGCGTCACCGTGGCGTCAAACCGCAGCGTGTCGATGTTGCCGGGCGTTTCGTCGTAGTCGTAAATCCAGTCGTACCCTGTGCCGCGGCCGTACAGGTACAGGTCGTTGCCGGCGACGCCTTCCAGTTCGTCGTCTCCACCCAGCCCATCCAGCGTATCGGCGCCAGGTGTCCCCAGGATGTAGTCATGATCCGGCGTGCCGGAATAGTCAATGTGGCTCAAAATTGCAGCCTCGTCCCAGACCGTGCCATCAGCAAATTCCACGCGTTCGATCTTCAGGCTGGGGTCGGTTGACCAGCTGTGCAGCAGCACACTGTCCCCCGTGGCCGTGTTCTGCAACATCAAGCCATTGAAGTCGTGCGCCACACGAATCTGGCTGGGCAGCACGCCCGCCGCGAAGCGGATGGTGTCGATGTTGCCGGGGGTGCTGTCGGCATCAATCACGCTGTCCTGCCCGTCGCCGGGGGCGAACAGGTAAACGTCGTTCCCTTCGCCGCCTCGCAAGGTGTCGTTGCCGGCCATGCCAGATAGCGTATCGTTCCCCGCTCCCCCGCGAAGAGAATCATCTACTTCGGTCCCGACAACAAGCAAATCTTCTTCGACAGGGTCTGGGTCAGGCGGCTCAATCGCCCTGGCAGCTAGATCTGCAGCCTTCCAAACTGTGCCGTCTGCAAACTTGACGCGTTCAATCTTGTACTCATCGGACAGGAACCAGTTGGCAACCGTGATCTGATGTTGCGTACCGGCTATTTGCAGGCATAGATCATCCCCGATTCGCAGGACGGCTACGCCCGAAGGCGATACAGCCTCATCAACCCGGATCGTGTCTGTGTTCCCTTCCGTTGCATCCCGATCCCATACAGTATCTTGTCCAGTGTTGCGTGAGAGCAGGTACACATCTGTGCGTGTTTCACCCGCCAGATAGTCGCTGTCCGGTGTCCCCGAAATGACTCGAGACAGCATGTTGATAACATTTTCAGGATGCCATACGACATCGTCCTTGAACGTTATCGGCCAATCTGATGGTCTTGGTATTTGATAATCAAAGAAGTCCTGCAGCCGCAGACTACCCGTACCGTCGTCCAGTTCTATCACGACGTCATAGCCGTCCTGCACAAGAGTCACATGATCGGCGTCAATCGCTTGAGCATCGATTCCAGTGATCATCCCGCCCAGTACAACCAGGTGGCCCATATTCTCAAGAAGCTGTGCGCTCCGAGGTCCATATCCGGACGGTGCTGCTGGTGCCAGCGCTATCAATTCAGGCATGGTCAGTGTGGGGCCGCCGCTGAATGTGAACTGCCACACCACACCGTCTGACCCCGGGCCATCGTGGGGCATCATGACGCGCAGCCCCTGGTCCTCTCCCCATGTCAACTCAAGTGCAACATGAGCAGCCCCGTTCAGGGGCGAAACCACGACACGCCAAGCCATCGTGACATCTTCAAGCGCCAGCCCTGCGCCGAACT
>CALRZF020000076.1:0-12681 GCA_943372585.1 Ramlibacter sp. 2FC
GAACAGGACGCCGCCTGGCTCCAGCAGCTTGAAGGCCAGGCGGTTGATGTCCTTGTACGCACGGGCGGCGCGCTCGGCGTGCGCCGCCGTGGGGGCCAGTTTGGGCGGGTCCAGCACGATGGCATCGAAAGTGCGGCCCTGTTCGATGAAGGCGCGCAGTGAGGCATTGACGTCCGCATCCATGAACGTGGCTCGGGCCGGGTCAAAGCCGTTCAGCGCCACATGGGCTGCGGCCCGCTCCAGCGCGGGGGCCGAAGAATCAATGGACGTGACATGCCCTGCCCCACCCGCCAGGGCTGCCACGGTAAAGCCGCCTGTATAGCAATAGCAGTTGAGCACCCGCTGGAACGCCAGGCGTTTCGTCCAGGCGGCAAACAGGTGGCGGCTGTCGCGCTGGTCCAGGTAAAACCCGGTCTTGTGCCCGGTGGCCACGTCCAGCGTGAGCTGCCAGTCGTGCTCGCGGATGGTCAGCGCCGTGGGGCCCTCGCCGCGCAGCCAGCCGGTGGCGGGCTCCAGGCCCTCAAGGGTGCGGCTGCTGGCGTCCGAGCGTTCATACAGGCGCGTGAGGCCGGTTTCCCGCAGCAAGGCGTCGGCAATCACGCCCTTCCAGCGTTCCACGCCGCTGGCCAGAAACTGGGCGACCAGGGTGTCGCCATAACGGTCCACGATCAGGCCGGGCAGGCCATCGGATTCGCCATGGATCAGGCGCAGGCCGTCGCTGGCGATGTCCATGCGGCTTCTGGCGCGGATGGCGCGAGCGCAGGTCTGCTCGAAAAAGGCGGCGTCAATCCGCTGTTTTTCATCAAAACTCCAGGCCCGCACGCGGATTCTGGACGCCGGGCTGAACGCGCCCCAGGCCAGAAACTGCCCCTCGCTGGACTCCACCCGCACGGTTTCGCCCGGGTCGGCGCCGCCCCGAGCAATGGCAGAGTCAAAAATCCAGGGGTGGCGGCGCTGCAGGGAACGTTCCTTGCCGGGCCTGAGTCGGATGGCTTTCATGGCGCGTATTGTCGCGGCTCGCGTAGCGCCATAGATACAACACGCATGAGTAATGCCGCCCGCCGGCCTCGGCCGCGCCGCCCGGGCACCCGCGCAAGCAGGCGGCGGGCAACAATGCGGGGCTGGAGGAGATTTTGCGAAGAATATGGTTGTGCTTGGGCAGGCAGGGGGTCCTGGCTGCCGTCCTGTTGGGGATGTTGCTGCCGGCTGCGGCATGGGCCCGCACCGTGCTGGAGCTGGACACGGCGCGCCAGCCCGTGGCCCTGCATGACTGGGGCGATTACTGGATCGACACCAGCGGCCAGTCCACGCCCGAATCGGTGGAAGCCGGCGCAGTCAGCTGGCAGCCCACACGCGACCACGCCATCATGGCGCTCAAGCCCACACAGGCGCTGTGGATCCGCTTCACCATTCCCCCGGCGCCTGATTCCGAGCGCTGGTACCTGGAGATTCCCTACGCGTCGGTAGACCGGGCGTCGCTGTACACGCGCGACAGCATCGGCCAGTGGAACGAACAGCGCGCCGGCGATCTGGTCGCCGTCAGCGACTGGCCGGTGCCGCACCGCCACCCGCTGATGCCTGTGGTGGTGTCTGCAGAAGAGCCCCGCACCTACCTGCTGCGCATTGAAAACGCCCAGAGCTTCAGCGCACCGCTGGCGTTCGTGAGTGAAAGCTACCTGTACCGCAGCGAGCAGCGCGTGTCGCTGATCCTGGGCATCTATTTCGGCCTGGCGGGCCTGGCGGTCATGCTGTCCCTGTTGAGCGCGCTGTCATTGCGTGACACCGCCTACGGCCTGTACGGCCTGAGCGTCGCCCTGATGGCAGTGACCCAGGCCTCCATGACCGGCATTGCAGGCCTGCACCTGTGGCCCATGCTGCCTGGGTGGAACGACGCGTCCCCGCTGCTGCTGTCTGTGCTGACCATGGCGTCGCTGCTGTGCTTTGGCACCGCCGTGCTGTCACTGCCCGAGCGTTCGCGCGCGCTGACCCGGCTGATGGGCGGGCTGGCCGTGCTGGGGCTGGCGGTGTGCGTGGCCCTGACGCTGGTGGATCGCTCACACCGGTTCCAGCTGATGGTGGGCTATATCGTGGTGTCGCTTGCAGCCGGCATCCTCGCCACGCTGTGGGCCTGGCGCCGGGGCGACCGGTACGGCCTTTGGCTGCTGGCCGGAACAGCGCCTGTGATGCTGGGCGCGGCGTTCCCGCTGGCGCGCATTTCGGGGCTGATCCCGGTGAGCTTCTGGACCATGCACGGCATGCAGATCGGCATTGCGCTGGAACTGCCGGTGCTGCTGGTGATCCTGATGCTGCGCAGCCAGCAACGGCGCGAACACAACCGCCGCATCCAGGGCCTGGACCGGCTGGACCCGGCCACAGGCCTGATCAACGGGCCCGTGTTTGCCGAGCGGCTGATGCGCATGATCGCGCGCTCGCAGCGGCTGAAGCACCAGAGCGTGGTGCTGGTGATTGACCTTGTCAATGTCGACCAGATCCAGCGCGATTTCGACCGCCACTCGGCAGAAGAGCTGCCCCTGCGCGTGGCGGGCCGCCTGCTGTCGGCAGCGCGCGAGATCGACAGCGTTGCCCGCCTGTCCGAGCGGCGTTTCGGCATGCTGGTGGAAGGGCCGCTGACGCCCGAGGAAGCCGCGCAGGCCGGCCCGCGCGTGGTCGCCCGCGGCCTCATGCCGTTCAAGAACAAGCCCATGGAATGGGTGGCCCAACTGCGGGTGGCACACGCACTGGTACCGCTGGACGGCGTCGATGCCCAGCAGTTGCTGGAGCAGATGGGCGAGCTGCTGGCCAGCGTGCCCGCGGACAGCAAACGTGCAGTCTTTCCACTGCATGAGCCCGCGCCGATACAAAGAGATACGCGACCCTAACGCTTTCGTCGTCTATGCCGTTTCGGCATGTCTTCCTAGAATCGCCCGCTGACAAACACAACAGGGACGAGGAGATTCATGAAGACATCCATCCAGCGGCTGGTGGCCGTATGCGCGCTGGTGTGCGCGACAGGTATTGCATCGGCCCAGGGGCTGATGCTGGGCGTGAGCGAGGGCACGTCCGGCGGCCTGGACCATGCGCAGGTCATCAACAAGTACCAGGGCCTGGCCGACGCGATTGGCAAAAGCATCCGCCAGAAGGTGAACGTGGTGTTCATCCGCGAATTCGCTGCGCTCGAAGAGGGCATGAAAGTGGGCCGCTTTGACTTTGTGATCGCCCGCCCCAGCGACTACCCGGCGCGCGGGCTGCGTGACTACGGCTACCAGTTCGTCGCCACCGCCAAGCCCGACGGCCAGTGCCATATCGTGGTGCCCAAGGATTCACCCCTGAAGACGCTGGCCGACGTCAAGGGCAAGCGCATTGCCCTGCCCGAGCAGGCTGCGTACATGACCAAGCTGTGCCGCGCCGAGTTGCGCGACCGCGGCATCAATCTGGCTACCGAGAACGTGCAGTACGTGCGCGAACAGGGCGCCGTGGCTTTTTACCTGACCAACAAGTTTGCCGACGTGGGCGGCGTGGCGTCGTATTCCGGCGTGGCCAAAAAATGGGAACAGGACGGCCATCGCGTACTGCACAAGAGCGTGGCACAACCGTACTTCCCGCTGATCGCCAGCAAGAAATTCCAGGCCACCCAGATTGACGCCATCCAGAAGGGTCTGGCCGCCCTGCCTGACGACGCAGCCGGCCAGGCTGTGCTGAAGACCGTGGGCATCAAGGAATTTGACACCACCACCGAGCAACGCCTGCGCGACCTGCTCAAGTGGCTGGGCACCTGAGCCCGGCGCTTCCCACTCAGTCCTTGCGGCGCGCGCGCGGATGCGCGGCGTCGTACGCGCGGGCCAGGTGCTGGAAATCCAGCCGCGTATAGACCTGCGTGGTGGTGATGTTGGCGTGGCCCAGAAGCTCCTGCACGGCACGCAGGTCGCTGCTGGACTGCAGCACGTGGCTGGCAAATGAGTGGCGCAGCATGTGCGGGTGCACGGGTGTGGCCAGCCCGCTTGTCAGGCTGCGCTGGCGCACGCATTTCCACACAGCTTGCGCCGTCATGCGGGCGCCGCGCGGTCCAATGAACAGCGCCGCTTGCGCGCCATTGCCCGCCTTCAGCCCCCGGTCCCGCACGGCCAGCCACTGCCTGAGCGCGGCCAGCGCCTTGCTGCCCACCGGCACCGTGCGGCGCTTGCTGCCCTTGCCCAGAACATGCACTTCGGCGGCCTGCAGGTCCACGCAGTTGCTGCCCGTCAGGTCCAGGCCCACCAGTTCGCCCACGCGCAGTCCACAGCCGTAGAGCAGCTCGACGATGGCCGCGTCACGTGCTTCAGCCCAGGGGTCTGCGTCTGCGTTGTGGTGTTCAGCCAGCTGGACCGCGTCGTCCACGCTCAGGGCCTTGGGCAGCGGCTTGGGCGCCTTGGGCGCACGCACGTCCTGCACGGGGTTGCTGGGCACCAGGCCCTCGCGGCCCAGCCAGGCGTAAAAGCCGCGCCAGCCCGAAAGGATCAGCGCAATACCGCGGCCGCTGCGCCCACCGCCATGCATCTGCGCCACCCAGCGGCGGACGTGGGCGTTTTGCACGCGGGTGAGCTCAATGCCGGCCTTTTGCGCGTTGTCGGACAGCTTTTGCAGATCGAGCGCATACAGCTCGACGGTGCGCTGCGCAAGGCGTTTCTCGACCCGGACGTGTTCGAGGTATTTCTCGACAAGACCGGTGTCTGCGCTCATGGCTTATTCGTGGCGCAGCCTGGACAGCGCCGCACTCGCCAGTTCGGCAATGCGCTCCAGAAAATCGGTGCCCATACCGCTTGAAAAGCGCTGCGGGTCCGGCGACGCCAGCACCAGCATGCCGAACGCGGGGCCCGGCGCATTGATGGCGCCCGCGCGCAGCGGCACCAGCGCAATGGACATGGCCACGCCGGGGTCACCCAGCCAGCTGACGGCTTCAAAGCCTGAATTGACCCCGCAGTACGGCTGGGTCAGCGACGAGGCAAAGGTCCTGGCGTCGTCACTCACGCCCTCTGCAAACGGTTCACCGCCGTAGCGCGCGTCCACGTCCCAGACCTTGATGGCGACCTGCGGCACCATGAACTGCGAGGCGATCTCACCCGTGATCTGCGCGGGCAGCTCGCGTGCGGGCTGCACCAGGAACAGGTTGCGCGCCCAGCGCTGCAGCCGGTCGGCAATGACCATGTTTTCGTTGCCGTGGCGCACCATGTCCATCACGCGGTGCTCCAGCACCTTGATCTTTTCGCGCAGCATCTCGGCCTGGCGCTCCTGCAGGCTGACGGCCCGGTTGCCGTGCGGGCTGGTCAGCTGCACGGCGGCCAGCAGCTCGGCATGGCGTTCAAAAAAGTCCGGTGTGTTCGCCAGGTAGTTGGCGATGTCGTCCTCGGTGATCGGGTTCATGGCGTCCTGTTTCATGATGTCATTCATCGGGTAGTTCGATCTCGCCTTCAAAGACGGTGGTGGCGGGGCCGGTCATCAGCACGGGCTGACCCAGGCCCGCCCATTCAATGGTCAGGCGCCCACCGCGGGTGTCCACATCCACCCGGCTGTCCAGCAGGCCCAAGCGGATGCCGGCCACCACAGCGGCGCAGGCACCCGTGCCACAGGCCAGCGTCTCGCCGGCGCCGCGCTCGTACACGCGCAGGCGCACATGGTTGCGGCTTGCAACCTGCATGAAGCCGGCGTTGACGCGGTTGGTAAAGCGCGGGTGGTGTTCAATCAGCGGGCCTTGCGTGGCCACGGGCGCGGAGTCCACATCGTCCACCACCTGCACCGCATGCGGGTTGCCCATCGACAGGATGGCCACGGAGATGATGGCGCTGCTGGCAGACGGTGCCAGCGCCAGTTGCCAGGTTTCCCAGTTGCCGGACGGCTGCGGGTCGATGCCGGCGGCGTCAAACGGGACGGCTGCAGGCTCGAACACCGGCGCACCCATGTCCACGGTCACGCGCCCGTCGGCGTTCAACCGCGGCTCGATCACGCCCGACAGCGTGCGAACCTTGACGTGGTCGCTGCCGGTCAGACCCTTGTCGCGCACATAGCGGGCAAAGCAGCGCGCGCCATTGCCACACTGTTCAACCTCGCCACCGTCGGCGTTGTGGATCACATATTCGAAGTCGATGCCGGGCGCCGGCGATGGCCGCACCGACAGGATCTGGTCGGCGCCCACGCCAAAATGCCGGTCGGCCAGGAACTGGTATTGCCGCCGGGACAGGTTCAGGCGCCCACGGGTCTCGTCGAGCACCACAAAGTCATTGCCCGCGCCCTGCATTTTGGTGAAGCGGATTCGCATGGCCCGGATTATGGCCCCGTGGGGGGCGCGGCAGTGCTGCCATGCCGATAATGCAGGCATGGTCCGCCCCACCCAACTGCTACACCCCCAACGCGACCCCGCACCCACACGCCCGGCCGCCACTGTCTTGCTGCTGCGCGACGGCCCCGAGGGCATTGAAGTGCTCATGACGCGCCGCTCCCCCACCGCCAGCTTTGCGCCAGGGGCCTACGTGTTCCCCGGCGGCGGCATTGACGCCGCCGACGCCACCGCCCATACGGACGCCGCGCGCCGGCCAGGCCAGAGTGATCTGCACCTGACACAGGCCATCGCCGCCATCCGCGAAAGCTTTGAAGAACTGGGCGTGCTGCTGGCCCGCCACGCAGACGGCCGCTTTGCAGGCACCGCCGACATTGCCGCGCTGGACCGCAAGGCACCGTTTGCGGACCAGTGCCGTGCGCGCGGGCTGACCCTGGCCGCCGACGCCGTGTTCGTGCTGGCCCACTGGATTACCGACCGCGACCTGCCCCGGCGCTTTGACGTGCCGTTCCTGGTGGCACGCATGCCCGATGGGCAGCAACCCGTGGCCGATGAAGCCGAACAGTTTGAACCCGTGTGGGTGGGCCCCGCCGACGCGCTGAAACGCCATGAAGCGGGGCAGTTCTTCATCATCTTCCCGACCATCCGCACGCTGGAGCGGCTGCAAAACTTCAAGCGGGTGGACGACGTGCTGGCCGCCTGCGCGGGCGAACAGCCGCTGTGGACAAGCTGCCCCCGTGCCGGCCTGCTGGCAGGTAATGAAGCACGCTACATGGAGCATGAGATGCCTTACGGCGAGCTGGCCCTGGTCTGCCCCGACGGCCAGTTGCTGCACCACCTGGACTGGCACACCGACCAGCCGGTGCCGTTGCTCAAGAACGTGCAGCGCCTGACGGCACCCAACCCCGGCGTGATGACCGGGCCAGGCACCAACAGCTACCTGGTGGGGGACCCGAACACGGGCTACATTGCCATCGACCCGGGGCCGGACGACCCACAACATCTGGAACGCCTGTGGCGCTGCGCGGGCGGTGACATCCGCTTCATTGTCTGCACGCATTCGCACCCCGACCATTCGCCGGGTGCGCGGCCGCTGCAGGCGTTGTGCGCGGGAAAGCCACCCATTCTGGGGCTGCCGTCGGCCCCCACGGCACGCGCTGCCAGCCAGTTCAGCCCGGACCGCGCACTGGCCGACGGTGAAAGCGTTGCCGTGTCTGGCGATGGCACGCAGCACACCTTGCTGTGCGTGCACACGCCCGGCCACGCCGCCAACCACCTGTGCCTGGTGTTGCTGGAAGACGGCCTGCTGTTTTCGGGCGACCACATCCTCAACGGCAGCACCACGATCGTGGACCCGCCCGACGGCAACATGACCGATTACCTGGACTCACTGGACAAACTGGCCGCCGCCTGCGCCGCGCACGGCATCGGGTTCATCCTGCCCGCGCACGGGTACGTGCTGGGCACGGCGCCCCAGGCCATTGCGCAGCTCAAGTCGCACAGGCTCAAGCGCGAGGCCAAGGTCATGGCGGCCATGCAGGCCCTGCCCGGCGCATCCATGGACGAATGGGTCGCCCGGGCCTATGACGACGTGCCGCCACGCATGTGGCCCGCGGCCCAGCGCTCGCTGCTGGCGCATGTGCAGCGCATCCAGGCCCTGCAAGGCAACCCGTGAGCGAGCACCACAACGAGCCGGTACGCCTGGCCAAACGCGTGGCCGAGCTCAAGGGTTGCTCGCGCAGCGAAGCCGAGCGCTACATCGAAGGCGGCTGGGTCACGGTGAACGGCACCGTCATCGAAGTGCCTGCCTTCAAGGTCGCTGCGCAACAGACCGTGACGCTGGACCCCCACGCCACGCTCATGACTCAGGGGCCGGTCACCCTGCTGCTGCACAAGCCGCCAGGCTACGAAGCCGGATTGGGCGACGGCCAGGGCCCACAGGGCAGCCGCAGCCGCGGCGCGCCGCCGGCGCTGCAACTGCTGACGGCCCAGGCCCGCGCCGACAACGACGGCAGCGGCATTCGCCTGCTGCAAAAACACTTTTCCGGCCTCAAGGGGCTGGCTGCGCTGCCCACCGAAGCATCAGGCCTGGTCGTGTTCACCCAGGACTGGCGCGTGGAGCGCAAGCTGACCGAGGACGCCGACCTGATCGAGCATGAAGTCATGGCCGACGTCAGTGGCGCAGTAGACGCCGGGCAGCTGCAGCGGCTGTGCCATGGCCTGAGCTTCAACGGCCGGGCGCTGCCGCCAGCGCGCGTGAGCGTGAGCAGCGCTGACGACAGCCGCACGCGGCTGCGCTTTGCGGTGAAGGGCATCCGCCCCGGTCAGATCCCCGCCATGTGCGACGCCGTGGGTCTGCAGCTGCGCTCGCTCACGCGGCTGCGCATCGGCCGTGTGGCGCTGGGCGGCCTGGCGCCCGGTCAGTGGCGCTACCTGCTGATGGGTGAGCGATTCTGAGAGCAGCCACGGCTACACTTGCCCGACGATAAATCGGGAGGGGCGTCAGCCATGGACAACAGCCTTGCAGGCAAAGCCGCGCGCCGCGTGGACCCGGCAGCACACCGTGTAGACACACAACGCATCACCGGCGGCATTGAGCCGCACCCACTGGAATTCACCGGGACCGGGGGCGAGTATTTCCGCGTATGGATTGTCAATGTGCTGCTGAGCATCGTCACATTGGGCCTGTACACGCCGTTCGCGCGGCGGCGCACCGCACAGTACTTCTACAGCAACACCTGGGTGGCGGGCAGCCCGCTGGAATTCACCGCGCAGCAACGCAAGATGGTGTTCGGCTTTCTGGTGCTGGTGGCGCTGTACATGGCGTTCCAGCTGGCAGCGGATACCGGCCAGGACACCGTGGTGAGCCTGTTCCTCGTCGCTGGCGCGGCGCTCGCACCCTGGCTGTGGGGCAGCGCCATGCGCTTTCGGCTGGCCGCCACGCGCTGGCGGGGCGTGCGGCTGCAGTTCGCGGCCTCCTGGGGCGAGGTCTATAAGGCCAGCTGGCCGGTGTTTGCGCTGGCAGGGGTGTGGATTGCCATCGTCGCTGTGCTGGGCGTGCTGGCGCCTGGCGGCAAGCCCGGTGGCATGCCCGCGTTTTCGGCCACAGCCGTGGCCGCTGTGCTGCTGGCGCTGGTACTGACCGTGCTGTGCATCGTGCGGCTCGAATTCAACTACAAGAGCCTGCTGGTCAGGCGTGCCCGCGTCGGCAACCAGGCCGGCCGCTGGAAGCCGGTGTACGCCGACTTCCTGAAAATCTGGCTGGCCACGGTGGCGGTGTTTGTGGGCTGCGTGCTGCTGCTGGGTGCGTCCACTGCGGCGGTGGCGGGCGGGTCGGTCGCGCTGCTGGGCGGGCTCAAGGACAGGGGCATGCTTGCCTTCCTGATCATCGCGTTGCTGACCGTGGGCACCATTTTCATGGTGTTTTTGGCGTCGGCGCCCGCGCGCGCTTACCGCGAGGCCCGTTTGTTCCAGCTGGTGTGGAACAACGTGGGCGTGAGCCAGGTGGCGCGTTTCAAATGCAACCTGCGCACGGGCAGCTACATGGCCCTGCGGCTGAAGAACATGCTGCTGCAGCTGCTGACTCTGGGTTTTTACAGGCCCTTCGCCCTGGTCAGTGAATACCGCATGAAGGCCGAGTCCGTCACGCTGCACATCCGTGGCGGCGTGGACCAGCTGGCCGGTGAACTGGTGGCGCAGCAAGGCGGCATTGGCGACGCCATGGCCGATGCTGCAGGGCTGGACCTGGTGGGCTGAACGTGGAGCTGGTACGCGCACGCTGGTTTGACGGGCGCAGCAGCCAGGCGCGCGCAGTGATGGTGGGCCTGCAAAGCGCACGGGGCGGCGCAACGCTGGTGCTGCACCCGCTGGCGCCACAAGCACAGGCGCTACAGCTGGCTCACCACCAGGTCGGTTGGCCCGAGGCCTGGAATGCCTCACGCACACAACGCACGGTGGTAGTGGACCTGCGCGAGCACGGCAGCCTGGAGATCGACGACGGCGCAGCCTGGCACGCAGCCCTGCAAGCGGCCGGTACCCGTGCGCCGCTGGCTCAGCAGATGCAGACACGCTGGACTGTCTTTGTGGCGGTGCTCGCGGTCGCTGCATTGCTGCTGGGCGCCTTTTACCGCTGGGGCACGCCCTGGGCCGCCACGCAGCTGACCCGGCACGTGCCCACGGCCTGGGAAACCAGCCTGGCGGAGCGCGCGATGCAACAACTGGACGACAGCTACCTGAAGCCCAGCAAGCTGCCGCCTGAAAGACAGGCCGCGCTGAAGGCCGGCTTTGACGCGCTGGCAGCAGGCATCAGCCCCGCCCTGCGGCGCTACCCGGGCTACGCACCCCGGCTGTCGCTGGCGTTTCGCTCAGGGCTGGGTGCCAACGCGTTTGCGTTGCCGGGCGGTACGGTGGTGATGACCGATGGCTTGGTGGAAGCCGCAGCCAAGGCAGGCCTGGGCGACGATGCGCTGCTGGGCGTGCTGGCACACGAGATCGGCCATGTATTGCACCGCCACACCACGCGCATGGTCGTGGAGCAGGGCGTGCTCAACGTCGGGCTGGGGCTGGCCATGGGCGATGTGTCCACGGTGGTGTCCATGGGCACGTCGCTGCTGACCGGCCTGGCCTACCGGCGCAGCCACGAGACAGAAGCCGACTGTTTTGCGATAGCGCTGATGCAACAGGCCCGGTTGCCCACAGCACCCATGGGCCAACTGCTGCTGGGCATCAGCGGCGAGGACGGCAAGGCGGCCCATGCAGACAAAGCCGACCGGCAGGGCGCCCTGCTTGAACTGCTGAGCAGCCACCCCGACACGCGCCAGCGCGCGCAGCGCCTGGCTGCGGGGCAGGCTGCGGGCTGCTGAGCCCGCGCAGCCTGAAGAAAAAAAGTGTGAAGCCAGCCGTAAGCCGGATTCTGTGCACCGGGGTTGCCCCCGGCGTGACCGCCATTACTCTGGGCCGCCTGTTGCCAGACGGCTCGGTGCTACCTACCCGCCAGCTCTGCGGAACCACATCAACGCTGGCCTACTTGGTATTGCTGCGCGTAGAGATTGCCCGTTTCACCCGGACTTAACCGGCTCGTCTCTGTTGCTCTGATCCTCACCTCACGGTGGGCAGGTGTTACCTGCTACGCTGTCCTGTGCAGTCCGGACGTTCCTCCAGTGCCGTGTTTCCACGATTGCACCAGCGGCGGTCTGGCTGACTTCACGGGGGTATTATCGCCGCCTGCTTGATCAATACGAGCCCCCATGATCCGAATCGCCGAAATCAAACTGCCCCTGTCCGAAGCAGAACACCCCGACGCCGCATTGCGTGCAGCCTGCCAGGGCCTGCTGGGCGTACCCGCCACTGCGCTGGCAAATGTGCACGTCTTCAAGCGCAGCTTTGACGCGCGCAAGGCTGACCTGGCGGCCGTGTATATCGTGGACGTGACGCTGGCCGACCCGGCGCAGGAAGCCGCGCTGCTCGCCAGGTTTGAAAAGCACCCCCACATCGGCCCCACACCCGACATGGCCTGGCATGCGCCGGTCCAGGCCCCGGCGGACCTGCCGTTGCGACCTGTGGTGGTGGGCTTTGGCCCTTGCGGCATTTTTGCGGCGCTGGCGCTGGCACAGATGGGGTTCAAACCCATCGTGCTGGAGCGCGGCAAGCCCGTGCGCGAACGGACCAGGGACACCTGGGGCCTGTGGCGCAAGAACGTACTGAATGCCGAGAGCAATGTGCAGTTTGGCGAAGGCGGCGCGGGCACGTTCAGCGACGGCAAGCTGTACAGCCAGATCAAGGACCCGCGCCACCTGGGCCGCAAGGTCATGCACGAATTTGTGAAGGCCGGCGCGCCTGCGGAAATCCTGTTTGTGGCGCACCCGCACATCGGCACCTTCAAGTTGGTGAAAGTGGTGGAGAACATGCGCGAGCAGATCATCGCCATGGGCGGTGAAATCAGGTTTGAACAGCGTGTGACCGATGTACACATTGAGGGTGGCGCCCTGCGGAGATTGACGGTGCTGGACCAGGCCACTGGACATCCCTATGAATTGCGCGCTGACCATGCGGTGATGGCGCTGGGCCACAGTTCGCGCGACACCTTCGCCATGCTGTACCAGCGCGGCGTGTACATGGAGGCCAAGCCGTTTTCCATCGGCTTTCGCATCGAGCACCCGCAGGGCGTGATCGACCGCGCGCGCTGGGGCCGCCACGCGGGCCACCCGCTGCTGGGCGCAGCCGACTACAAGCTGGTGCACCACGCGGCCAATGGCCGCTCGGTGTACAGCTTTTGCATGTGCCCGGGCGGCACGGTGGTGGCAGCCACGTCGGAGCCGGGGCGCGTGGTGACCAAGGGCATGAGCCAGTATTCGCGCAACGAGCGCAACGCCAAC
>CALRZF020000077.1:0-12528 GCA_943372585.1 Ramlibacter sp. 2FC
CTTCGACTTCGGTCGGGCAGTTAAAGGTGAAGGCTGCCGGCATGAAGATCAGGACCGACCACTTGCCCTTCAGCGTCTCGTTGCTCACGGGGACGAACTTGCCGTTGTGAAACGCTTCGGTCTTGAACGGCTGCACTTGGGTATTGATCAGGGACATGTGTCTTTCCTCTCTAGGGAATAGTTGAAAAAAAGCGATGCATTGAATTTACGCCGCGGGGCATGATAAAGCCAATCAATTGAGGTTATGTGACGAATGTGTTTTAACTATCGATGGGCGGTGCTCATGCGTCCGTTATGCGTATTGCATCTGTTCATATGGGGGCGGAGCGTCAATAAACCAGCCGCTCGGGCCGGATTTCCTGCAGGATCGTCGTGGCGATCTCTTCAATGCTTTTGGTTGTCGTGGACAGCCAACGGATGCCGGCGCGGCGCATCATGGCCTCCGCCTCGCTGACCTCCATGCGGCAGTTGTCCAGGCTGGCGTAGCGGCTGTTCGGGCGGCGCTCGTTGCGGATTTCACTCAGCCGTTCGGGCTGGATGCTCAAGCCGAAGATCTTCTTGCGATGGGCCATCAGGGCGGCCGGTAACTGCTGACGCTCGAAATCCTCAGGGATCAGCGGGTAATTGGCCGCTTTCAGCCCGTACTGCATGGCCAGGTACAGCGAAGTCGGTGTCTTGCCGCTGCGGCTCACACCCACCAGGATCACGTCGGCGGACTCCAGGTCGCGGTTGCTTTGCCCGTCATCGTGCGCCAGGCTGAAATTGATGGCTTCAATCCGGTCGTTGTATTCCTTGCTCTTGCTCGCGTCGCTGAAGCGGCCGATGCGGTGGTTGGACTTCATGCCCAGCTCCACTTCCAGCGGGCGCACAAAGGTGCCGAACATGTCCAGCAACATGCCGCGGCAGCCGTCCTCGATGACCTGCAGGATTTCAGTGTTGACCAGCGTGGTGAAGACAACGGGCTTCTTGCCTTCTGTCTCGGCTGTGTGGTTGATCTGGCGCACCACCTGGTGGGCTTTGTCCACGCTGTCGATAAAGGGCAGGCGGACATGGCGCGGCTTCATTTCAAACTGGGCCAGGATGGCGTTGCCAAAGGTTTCGGCGGTGATGCCGGTGCCGTCCGAGATGAAAAAGACAGTGCGGGTGTGCATGAGTGACATTGCGCTTTCTTGTAATGCTTTCAGATTCCTGCAAGCCCGCCAGCCGGTGCCAAAGCCTACAATCCGGGCAATTATCCGATTCCTCACCATGCACCGCCTTCGCCCACTAGTACAAGACCAAAGCTGGACGCCGTGCCATGGGAAAGTGCTGCCGCCACGTGGCAGCACTGCGCCGTTTTTAACTTCCGGAGCTTTCCCATGTCTGCACTTTTCAGCCCGACCGCCTTGGTCGTACCGTTTGAAAACCTGAGGATGACCGACGTCGAGGCGGTTGGCGGCAAAAACGCCAGCCTCGGCGAGATGATTTCGCAGTTGCCCCAGGGCGTGCGCGTGCCCACGGGCTTTGCCACCACGGCGCACGCGTTCCGCCAGTTCCTGGCCCATGACGGCCTGGCCGACAAGATCAACGCGCGCCTGTCCAGCCTGGACACGGAGGACGTTCGCGCCCTGGCTGCCGCGGGTGCCGAGATCCGTGCGATGGTCGAGGCCCAGCCTTTTCCCGCCGACCTGCAAAAAGCCATTGGCGAAGCCTTTGCCACGCTGAGCGCGGGCAATACTGCCGCGTCGTTTGCCGTGCGCTCGTCCGCCACGGCAGAGGACCTGCCCGACGCATCTTTCGCCGGCCAGCAGGAGACCTTTCTGAACGTCGTGGGCATTGACGACGTGCTGCACAAGATGAAAGAGGTGTTCGCCAGCCTTTACAACGACCGCGCCATCAGCTACCGCGTGCACAAGGGTTTTGCCCATGCTGATGTGGCGCTGTCCGCCGGCGTGCAGCGCATGGTGCGCTCCGACCTGGGGGCGGCGGGTGTGATGTTCACCATCGATACCGAGTCGGGCTTTGAAGACGTGGTGTTCATCACCAGCAGCTACGGCCTGGGCGAGACCGTAGTGCAAGGCGCGGTGAACCCCGACGAGTTCTATGTGCACAAGCCCATGCTGGCGGCAGGCAAGCGCGCGGTGATCCGTCGCAACCTGGGCTCCAAGCTCATCCAGATGGTGTTTTCCACGCCCGACGAGAAGACCAATACCGGCAAGCTGGTCAAGACCACCGACGTGCCGCTGGAGCAGCGCAACCGCTATTCGCTGACCGACGCCGATGTGGAACAACTTGCCCGCTATGCCCTCGTGATCGAAAAGCACTACGGCCGCCCGATGGACATTGAATGGGGCAAGGACGGCACCGACGGCCAGCTCTACATCCTGCAGGCGCGGCCTGAGACGGTGAAGAGCCAGCAGGGCGACAAGGCCGAGCTGCGCTACAAGCTCAAGGGGCGCGGCGCCGTGCTGGCCGAAGGTCGCGCCATCGGGCAAAAGATCGGCACGGGCCCCGTGCGCCTGGTGCACAACATCAGCGAGATGGACAAGGTGCAGGCTGGCGACATCCTGGTGACCGACATGACCGACCCGAATTGGGAACCCGTCATGAAGCGCGCCAGCGCCATCGTCACCAACCGCGGCGGGCGCACCTGCCACGCGGCCATCATCGCGCGCGAGTTGGGTATCCCGGCCGTGGTGGGCTGCGGTGACGCGACCGAGCAGCTGAAAGACGGCACGCTGGTGACCGTGAGCTGCGCCGAGGGCGACACCGGCTTCATTTACGACGGCCTGCTGGAAACCGAAGTGACCGAGGTGGAGCGTGGCGCGATGCCGCCCATCAAGACCAAGATCATGATGAACGTGGGCAACCCGCAGCTCGCGTTTGACTTCTGCCAGCTGCCCAACGAAGGCGTGGGCCTGGCGCGGCTGGAATTCATCATCAACAACAACATCGGCGTGCACCCCAAGGCCATCCTGGACTACCCGGCGGTGGATGCAGACCTGAAGAAGGCGGTGGAGTCCGTGGCGCGCGGCCACGCGTCGCCCCGTGCGTTCTATGTGGATAAAGTGGCCGAAGGCGTTGCGACCATCGCCGCGGCGTTCTGGCCCAAGCCGGTGATCGTGCGCCTGTCGGACTTCAAGAGCAACGAGTACCGCAAGCTCATCGGCGGCAGCCGCTACGAGCCCGAGGAAGAAAACCCCATGCTGGGCTTCCGCGGTGCGGCGCGCTACATCAGCGCTGATTTTGGCGAAGCGTTCGCGATGGAGTGCGAAGCCTTGCGCCGCGTGCGTGGCGACATGGGCCTGACCAACGTGCAGGTCATGGTGCCCTTCGTGCGCACGCTGGGCCAGGCCGACCGCGTGACGAAGCTGCTGGGCGAGCATGGCCTCAAGCGGGGCGAGAACGACCTGAAGATCATCATGATGTGCGAGGTGCCCAGCAACGCCATCCTGGCCGATGACTTCCTGAAGTTCTTCGACGGCTTTTCCATTGGCTCCAACGACCTGACGCAGCTGACGCTGGGCCTGGACCGCGACTCCGGCCTGGAGTTGCTCGCTGCCGATTTTGACGAGCGTGACCCCGCCGTGAAAGCCCTGCTCAGCCGCGCCATCAAGGCGTGCCTGGACCAGGGCAAATACGTCGGTATCTGCGGCCAGGGCCCCAGCGACCACCCCGACTTTGCGCAGTGGCTGGCCGGCGAGGGCATCGCGTCCATCTCGCTCAACCCCGACAGCGTGATAGAAACCTGGAAGCGTCTGGCAAATACCTAGGCGCCGGCGCGGACGTCGATGCGATGATCGCCTGATGTCCGCCCCCTCTGAAGACCCCGCCTACACCGCCTACAAACGCCGCCTGCACCGCAACCTGGCGTTCTACGTGGTAGGCCTGGCGGCCTTTTTGCTGTTCATGGCCTGGGCCGAGCGCATGGGCATGTCCAAGGTCTGGCTGGGCCCGATCTTCCTGTTCTCCACGGTCATGATCTATGCGGGCATCGGCATCTATGGCCGAACGTCCGACGCCGAGGAATACTACGTGGCCGGCCGCCGCATCCCGCCCGTGTACAACGGCATGGCCGCCGCTGCCGACTGGATGAGCGCGGCTTCCTTCATCAGCCTGGCCGGCGGTCTGTACCTGCAGGGCTTCTCCGGCACTGAATCGCAACCGGGCGGGTTGGCCTATGTGCTGGGCTGGACGGGTGGCTTCTGCCTGGTGGCGCTGCTGGTGGCGCCCTACCTGCGCCGGCTCAAGCTGTACACCGTGCCCGACTATTTCGGCCTGCGCTTTGGCGGGCGCTGGCCCCGCCTGATCGCGGCGCTGGCGGCTGTGCTGTGCTCGTTTACCTATGTGGTGGCGCAAATCTATGGCGTGGGGCTGATCGCCTCGCGCATGACGGGCGTGCAGTTCGAAATCGGCATTCTCCTGGGCCTGGGGGGCGTGCTGCTGTGCTCGTTCCTGGGGGGCATGCGGGCGATTACCTGGACGCAGGTGGCGCAGTACATCATCTTGCTGCTGGCCTTCCTGATCCCGGTGTCGTGGCTGGCGTACAAGCAGCTGGGCAACCCGCTGGCGCCGCTGGTGTACGGCAAGCAGATCGAAAAAATCACCGAAATGGAAAAGGTCCTGAAGGACTCACCCGCCGAGCGGCAGGTGCGGGAGGTGTTCGCGCAGCGCGCCAAGGAATATGAAGCGCGCCTGCAGGACATAGAAACCGCGCTGCGCCGTGAGCGTGCCGCCGCCCAGGAACGGGTGCGCGCACTCAAGGCGCGCGACGCTGACTCTGCGCTGATCGTGGCGGCCAGCCGTGAACTGGCGGCGTTGCCCAAGGACGCCACCACCGCCCGCGAACTATGGACGCGCGCCATGGCCGAAAGCCACGAGCGTGCCAAACCCCTGGGAGGGCTGCCGCCGCACAGCCAGGCGTTCGCAGGCGACCCCAACGGCACACCTGAAGAGCAGAAGGCCTTCAACACGTCGCGCCTGAACTTTCTGGCGCTCATGTTCTGCCTGATGGTGGGAACGGCCGGGCTGCCGCACCTGTTGACGCGCTTTTACACCACGCCCACGGTGGCCGAGGCGCGGTCTTCGGTGGCCTGGTCGCTGTTCTTCATTGCGCTGCTGTACCTGAGCGCGCCGGCGCTGGCGGTACTGGTCAAATTTGAAGTCATGCAGGGGCTGGTGGGCAGCAGCTTTGACACGCTGCCGTCGTGGATCGGTCAATGGGCGAAGGTGGATCCTGCGCTGATTTCGGTGTCTGACGTCAACGGCGACCGCATCCTTCAGTTTGGCGAAATCCGAATCGGTGCAGACATCGTCATGCTCGTCACGCCCGAGATCGGTGGACTGCCGTATGTGGTGTCGGGCCTGGTGGCAGCGGGCGGTCTGGCGGCTGCGCTGTCCACCGCAGATGCACTGCTTTTGACCATCAGCAACTCCATCGTGCGGGATGTGTACTGCCATGAGGTACGGCGTGACGTTACGCCCGAGCAGCGCGTGATCCTTTCCAAATTTGCGCTGCTGGGCATTGCCATGATTGCGGCCTTTGTGGCGGCGCTCAAGCCGGCGGACATTTTGCCGCTGGTGGCAGCCTCGTTCTCGCTGGCGGCGTCTGCGTTTGTGCCGGTGATGGTGCTGGGGATTTTCTGGCGCGGCGCCACGCGGGCGGGGGCGGTGGCCGGCATGCTGGCGGGCCTGGGCATCACCGTGTACTACATGTTGGTCAATTCACAGGTTGTTCGCAACCTGGTGGGGCTGGAGCCCGGGGCCGCGCTGTGGTTCGGCATCCTGCCTGTATCTGCAGGTGTTTTCGGGGTGTTTCTGGGCCTGCTGGTGGCTGTGGTGGTCAGCTTGGCCACACGGGGCGGCGACTGAATTGGCGAGCCCAGTCCTGCCCTTATTGCAAAGCGTTGTGGGCTGAAATCTCGGCAACAAACGCGGCTGCCATGGCGGGGCCGCGAACCTGCCGCAGCATGCCTTCAGCGCGCGCCACCGCAGCCTGAAATTCGGCCGCCGTGCGCGCCGACTCCAGGCGCAGACACAGCTCTTCGGCCATGGGGCCCATGGCGTCGGTCAGTTTGCGCACCGCCAGGCGCTTGATGTCCGGCAGGCTGATGACCGGCGGCACCGATGCAAGAGGCGACGGCGCCGTCACGGGCGCGGCGGCTGACGCTGCAGGCTGCGGGGCAGCGGCTGCGCCGCCACTGGCGGGCTCGATGAAACCGCCAGCCTCAAGCTCTTCCAGCAGTTGCGCCGGGTCGCCCAGCATGCCCGCCAGCTTGGCCAGATCGTCAAATCCTTTTTTGCCATCCACGAGGATCAGCATGGACCGCTGCTTGGGGCCCAAGCCGTGCTGCCGCGTGGCTATCGCTTCCACGCCCTTGGCTGACTTGTGATAGATCGCGTTCTTGTTCATCCCGGACCGCCATCAACTTGTTGTTGTAAGTTCAGTGTAAGACCATCCCGAATGGCGCGTCGAGTGGCGTAAGCCCTGCAACCGGAGGTACTCAGCGACAGAAAAGGATCGGGTAATCCCTGACGGTGTTTTCGCGGTGTAAAGAATCTTTGTAAGGAAAGAGTAAGTGCTCCTGCAAACCATGCGTGAACTTCTTCACGTTGGCAGGTCCATGCTCTTGTTCATCAGCATCCTCAAGCTCGTTGCAGAGATCGCCTTGCTGGCCATTGCGGGCCAGTGGCTGCTGGGGCTGTTGGCTGGCGCCAAGCGGGACACCAACACGTTCTATCAGCTGTTCCAGGTGCTGACAAAGCCCTTTGTGCGGGGCGCGCGCCTGATCACGCCCAAAGTCGTCATCGACCGGCACGTCCCGCTGGTGGCCTTCCTGTTGCTGGCATTCATCTGGATCGCCGTGACAGCCACAAAGATCAGCATTTGCGTACAGATTGGGGTTCAGCAATGCCAGTGATGCAGCGTATCCGATACCTTGGCCTGAAGTGGTCCGCCATGGCGCTGCTTGTCTTTGGGCGCAGGCAGGCCGCCGGCGCGGTGTTCGACCAGATGCTGGCCGAGTTTCCGCGTGACGCTTACGCTATGGCCAGCAAGGCGCACCAGCTGGTGCAATCGGGTGACCGCGCGCGTGCGCTGCAACTGCTGCAGGCGCTGGTGCATGACGAGCCCGCAAGCGCCCACCACTGGTTCAACTACGGCTTCATGCTGGAGGAAACCGGCGACCATCCCCAGGCAGAAGTTGCCTTTCGCCGCGCCACCGAAATCAGCCCAGCGCTTGATCGCGCCTGGTACGGGCTCGGGCTGGTGCTCATCCAGCTGCAGCGCTACGACGAAGCCGTCATGGCGCTCAAGCAGAACACGAAGCTGCAACCCATGAGTCCCTACGGCTGGTATCAGCTGGCGCGGGTGCACGTTGACCGGCACGAACCCGATGAGGCTCGCAAGATCATTCGACACCTCAAGAAGTTCGAGCCGAAAGTGGCCGCCCAACTGGAACGGGAAACCGGGATTTTTGTATCAACAGCCAGTTAAAAAGGTTTTTCAGGTGCGGCCTGGTTGCAAGGGCCGTGTGTGGCAGAGGAGAAGACCCTGACGGGTCCAACAAGGAGACAAAGGCATGCAGCTAACCGAAGGGCACCGCCTGTATTGGCGGAAGAACCTGACCATCACGGCCATATTGCTTGCAATATGGTTTGTGGTCACCTACGTCGTGGGCTATATGGCCCGTGACCTGAGCTTCAACTTCTTTGGATGGCCATTCAGCTTCTGGATGGGTGCCCAGGGTGCTCTGGTCATTTATGTGCTGATCATCTGGTACTACGCTCGTTACATGAACAAGCTGGACCAGGAATTCGGCGTGGCCGAGGAGGAATAACCATGGCTGGCATGTTTGGAGACGGTGGGGGCGCCAACACGGCGGCTTCCAATGCTGCGTTCAAGAAGCAGCTCAACAAGGTCTACGGCTTCTACACGGGCGGTTTTCTCGCCTTTGTGATTGTCCTGGCCGTCCTCGAGCAATTTGGCCTGACCCGTGAATGGATCGGCTTCATCTTCCTGCTCGCAACGATCGGCCTGTACGCCGGCATCGGCATCATGAGCCGCACGACGGACGCGGCCGAGTACTACGTCGCAGGGCGCAGGGTCCCTGCCGTGTACAACGGCATGGCCACGGGCGCCGACTGGATGTCCGCGGCGTCGTTCATCGGCATGGCCGGCACGCTGTACCTCACGGGGTACAGCGGCCTCGCGTTCATCATGGGCTGGACGGGCGGGTACTGCCTGGTGGCGCTGTTCCTGGCGCCTTACCTGCGCAAGTTCGGCCAGTTCACGATTCCCGACTTCCTGGGTGAACGCTATGGCGGCAACCTGCCGCGCTTCATCGGCATCCTGGCGGCCATTCTGTGCTCGTTCACCTATGTGGTGGCACAGATCTACGGTGTGGGCATCATCACAACGCGCCTGACGGGCGTGGCGTTTGAGATCGGCATCTTCATGGGACTGGCCGGCATTCTGGTGTGCTCGTTCCTGGGCGGCATGCGCGCGGTGACGTGGACGCAGGTTGCGCAGTACATCATCCTGATCATTGCGTACATGATCCCGGTGGTGTGGCTGTCGGTCAAACAGACCAGCGTGCCGGTGCCGCAGGCCATCTACGGCTACCAGCTGCAGAAGGTAACAGCCAAGGAAGCCGAGCTGATCAAGGACCCGAAGGAACTTGAAGTCCGCAAGGTCTACCAGGACCGCGCTGCATCCCTGACGGAGAAGCTCAAGGACCCCAAGGCAGCGCTCGCCGCCGACCGCGAGGCCGCCACCAAGAAGGTTGCCGACCTGAAGGCCGCCAACGCCATGGCGTCAGAGGTCACCGCCGCCGAAAAGGCGCTGGCTGCCTTGCCGGCGGATGAGGCTGCGGCCAAGACCGCGTGGACGCGTGCCAAGGCTGCGGCAGAAGCACGGGACAAACCGCTGGGCGGCATGCCGCGCCATGCGGCCCAGTTCGCTGGCGACCCCAATGGCGACGCCAAGGCCAAGGAAGCCTACGACGTTTCACGTCGCAACTTCCTGGCACTGATCTTCTGCCTGATGGTGGGTACGGCCGCTCTGCCGCACATCCTGATGCGCTACTACACCACGCCCAGCGTGAAAGAAGCGCGTGACTCGGTCACCTGGTCGCTGTTCTTCATCTTCATGCTGTACTTCACGGCGCCTGCGCTGGCCGTGCTCGTCAAGTACGAAGTGTTCAACGTGCTGGTGGGTACGCCATTCGACAAGCTTCCAGCCTGGATTGCCAGTTGGCAGCGCGTCGACCCGGGCCTGCTCAACGTGGTGGACCTGAACAAGGACGGGCTCCTGCAACTGGGTGAAATCACCATCGGTGGCGACATCGTTGTGCTGGCAACGCCGGAAATCGGCGGCCTGCCGTATGTGGTGTCAGGCCTGGTGGCCGCCGGCGGCCTGGCTGCTGCGTTGTCTACTGCTGACGGCCTGCTGCTGACGATCGCCAACGCGCTGAGCCACGACCTGTACTACAAGATGATCGACCCCAACGCCTCGACGGCGCGGCGGGTAACCCTGTCCAAGATACTGCTGCTGGTGGTAGCTTTGGCTGCGGCCTACGTGGCGGCGCAGAAGCCGGCGGACATCCTGTTCCTGGTATCGGCAGCGTTCTCGTTTGCGGCGGCGTCCTTCTTCCCGGCGCTGGTGCTGGGGATCTTCTGGAAACGTGCCACCGGTATTGCTGCCTCCTTGGGCATGGTCGCTGGTCTGGGGATCACGTTCTACTACATGATCACAACGCAGCCCTGGCTGCGCGGCGTGTTCGGTATTACGTCACCTGTTGAGCTGTGGTTCGGCATCCAGCCCATTTCCGCCGGCGTCTTTGGTGTGCCGCTGGGCTTTGCCGTGATCATCCTCGTGAGCCTGGTGACGCCCGCTCCCAACGCGCGCATCCAGGAGCTCGTCGAGCACGTTCGGTATCCGAGCCTGAAGGGCACGGCCAAGAGCATGATCCACTGAGTTTGACCGGACAGCCCGCGCCCGGCCCAGGCCGTGTGCGGGCTGCGCTGCAGCCGCCCGTACCCCCGAGGTACAGGGCGGCTTTTTTTTTGGGCTATAAGGCTTGGCTTTGCCTTGCCGCACCACTACTGACGCAGTGGGCGGCTTATCCAACGGCCCCGCGGGGCCAATCCACAAGGAGTGTCTATGCGTCACTATGAAATCATCCTGCTGATCCACCCGGATCAAAGCGAGCAGGTTCCGGCCATGCTGGAGCGTTACAAGGGCATGATCGCCACCGGCGGCGGCAAGGTCCACCGCGTTGAAGACTGGGGCCGCCGTCAGCTGGCTTACCAGATCAACAAGCTGGGCAAGGCCCACTACCTGTGCGTGAACATTGAAGCCGACCAGGCCGTCATGGCTGAACTCGAGCACGCGTTCAAGTTCAACGACGCCGTGCTGCGCCACCTGACCGTGGTTCGCAAGAAGGCCGACACCGGCCCGTCTTCCATGATGAAGACGGTGGAACGCGAAGAGGCCCGCAAGGCCCAGCAAGCGGAGTACGCCAACAGCTGACGCGTGTCAGCTGGAACGCAGTGAACCAGCTTGTCCTGAGCGCCTGTATCGCCGAGGCCCATGCCCTGCGGTACACCCCGGCCGGAATCCCCGCACTTGACCTGAGGCTCGAGCATGAGTCCGAAGCGATCGAAGCAGGGCAACCCCGGCAGGTGAAAGTGGCGGTCAAGGCTGTGGCGCTGGGTGCAATGGCCGAGACCCTCGGCAAACGCCCCATCGGCAGCACAGGCAGGTTCATCGGCTTTCTGGCAACACCGCGCAACGGCAAGTACGCCACGTTCCATATTCAAGAGTTTCAGCAAGATTAATTTTCAAGAGGTCCCCAAATGGCCACGTTCAAGAAATTCAACAAAGACAAGCGCCCCAAGCGCAACACCCAGTCGCTGCTGTTCAAGCGCAAGCGTTTTTGCCGCTTCACAGTCGCCGGCGTTGAAGAGATCGACTACAAAGACGTCGACACCCTGCGTGATTTCATTGCCGAAAACGGCAAGATCATCCCCGCCCGCCTGACCGGCACGCGCGCCATTTACCAGCGCCAACTCAACACCGCCATCAAGCGCGCGCGCTTCCTGGCCCTGGTCCCGTACAGCGACCAGCACCGCATCTAAGGGGACCGAACATGCAAGTCATCCTGCTCGACAAAGTCCCCAACGTGGGCAACCTCGGTGATATCGCCAAGGTCAAGGATGGTTACGCCCGTAACTTCCTTATCCCGACGGGCCGCGCCCGCCGCGCTACCGCAGCCAACAAGGCCGAATTCGAAGCCAAGCGCGCTGAGCTTGAAAAAGCTGCCGCCGCCAAGCTGGCCGAATCGCAAGCCCAGGGCGAAAAGCTCTCCGGCACGACCATCAAGCTGACCCAGAAAGCCGGCGTTGATGGCCGCCTGTTCGGCTCGGTCACCAACCACGACATCGCTGAAGAACTGGGCAAGCAAGGCTACAAGGTCGCCAAGGCCCAGGTCCGCATGCCCAACGGCCCGATCAAGATGGTTGGCGACAGCAGCGTCAGCGTGCAACTGCACACCGACGTGGTGGTCGACATCACCGTCACGGTGTACGGCGAAACGGCGTAAGCTTTTCCCTGTCAGCCGAGCCGCCTTCGGGCGGCTTTTTTGTTTCCAGATGCACAAGTTGTCCCGAGCAACTCACTGGTAACTCACGTGTTATGCACAGACTTGTCCCGTGACGCCGCTGCAGGCCGGGCGTACGATTCAAGGCTCTCCCAAGGAAGTTCATGTCTGCAGTTCTCTCATCGGTGGATGACGGCTTTTCCCACGACCGCCAGGTCGCGCAGCTGCGCGTGCCGCCGCATTCGATCGAGGCCGAATCCAGCGTGCTGGGTGGCCTGCTGCTGGACAACGGTGCCTGGGACCGCGTGGGCGACCTGCTGACCGACGGTGATTTCTACCGCTATGAGCACAAGCTCATTTACGCCTCCATTGGCGCTCTGATCAACGCCACCAAGCCGGCGGATGTGATCACGGTCTTCGAGCACCTGCAGAACCTGGGCAAGGCGGACGAGACGGGTGGTCTGGCGTACCTGAACTCGCTGGCGCAGTACGTGCCGAGTGCCAGCAACATCCGCCGCTACGCCGAGATCGTTCGCGAGCGCTCCATCCTGCGTAAGCTCGTCAGCGCCAGTGACGAGATCGCCACCAATGCGTTCAACCCGCAAGGTAAGGCCGTAGACAAGATCCTGGACGAAGCAGAGCAAAAGATCTTCAATATCGGCGAAGAAGGCTCTCGCATGAAGCAGGGCTTCCAGGGCATGGACTCCCTGGTGGTGCAGCTGCTGGACCGTGTGCAGGAGATGGCCGACAACCCCAACGACGTGACGGGGGTGCCCACAGGCTTCTACGACTTTGACCGTATGACCTCCGGCATGCAGGCCGGTGACCTGATCGTGCTGGCCGCACGGCCCTCCATGGGCAAAACGGCCCTGGCCATCAACATTGCCGAGCATGTGGCGCTGAACGAAGGTCTGCCGGTGGCTGTGTTCTCCATGGAAATGGGTGCGTC
>CALRZF020000078.1:0-12469 GCA_943372585.1 Ramlibacter sp. 2FC
CGAGCAGGGCCACACCAGCCAGTTCGCGCAGGCCGGCGACATGATCGTGGCCGACCCCAACATCGCGTTCGCCACAGGGACCGACAGCCACTTTGACCTGCGCATCTGGCGCGTGAACCGCGCGCGGCTGGCACCCATGCTGGCACTGACGGGCGACGGCCTGCCCATGGTCAAGCTGGACCGCCACAACGGTGACCGCGCGCTGATCGGCAGCTGGCTGGACGCGCTGCTGCGCAACGGGCGGGCGCTGTCAACCAGCAACCTGGATGCAGCCACCACCACGCTGTGCACCCTGGTAGCCAACGCCGTGGGCGCCACGCCCGAGATGCGCGAGCACGGGCCGCTGGCGCGCCGGCGCGCCCTGCTGCAGCAGGTGATGCGCCAGGTGCAGCTGCACGCCACCGACCCGGACATGACCAGTGCGCGCCTGGCGCGGGAGTTCTCCATCTCGCTGCGCACGCTGCACCAGCTGTTTGAAATGTCGGACACCACGTTTCACGAGTGCCTGACCCGTGCACGGCTGGCGCGCGCCTGCGAACTGCTGCGCGACCCGGCCAGCCGGCACCTGAGCACCATGGACGTGGGCTTTGCGGCCGGCTTTGCCGAGGTGTCCACGTTTTACCGGCGCTTCAAGCAGCACCACGGCGTCACACCCGGGGAATACCGCGCGGGCTGATACCGCGGGCTACCGCCCTAGCACTTCGGCGGATCGGTCTCGCGCGCAAAGTTGCGGTGTTTGCCCATGGCTTCCATGAACTTTTCTGCCGACGATGCAATGGCGTTGTCGGGCGCCGATGTATCAATGCCTGCTGCCGCCAGCAACGCCTGCGCACCTTCGGGCGCCAGGATGGGCTTGCAGTGGCGGTACTGGTCGCGGATGAACTCCATCGCATGGCCGTCCTGCAGCAGCGCATTGACCGCGGCCTTTTCGCCCGGCAGGGCCAGCGCATCGAACAGGAAGCCGGGCTCGTTTTCCAGCGAGCACTCGGCCTGCAGCGCCTGTGCGGCCTTGCCCGTACCCGCTACCGCACCAATGCGCACCCCCACCAGCTTTCCAACGGCGCCCTGCTCCACCAGCGCGGCCTGTAGCGCCTGCACCTTGGCAGCGTCCACGCCAGGCGCCACCAGCACGGCCACCTTGCGCCCGCGCAGCGACCCGTCACCGGGCCGCGCCATCAACGACAGCGTGGGCGATTTGGCCACCTCGGGCTTGGGCGGATTCGGCAACGCGCGCGGCATCGCGTCGGGCAATTCCATGCCCAGGCCGTCAGCCACCTTGCGCGCCAGGTCTTCACTGGCGTTGCGCAGCGACGCGACCATGCGCTCGCGGATGGCGGGCACGGTCAGCTTGCTCAACTCAAACCGGAACGCCGCCGCGATGTGCGCCTGCTCGGGCGGCGTCTGGCTTTCATAGAACAGCGCAGCCTGGGTGTAGTGGTCGGCAAACTTTTCGGGCTTGGCGCGGATCTTGGCCTGTTCCTGCTGTTTGGCGTTGATGCGCGCGGGCACCGACACAAAGCCCTGCGCCGCGCCGGCCTGGAAGGGGCAGCCCCCGCCCAGCGAATTGGGCTCATACGACACCCGCCCGCGCGGGATGGCCTGGCGGTGCATGCCGTCGCGCTGGTTGTTGTGCACGGGGACCAGGGGTGCGTTGATCGGCAGCTCGTGAAAGTTGGGACCGCCCAGGCGGCTGATCTGCGTGTCCACATACGAATGGATGCGCCCGGCCAGCAGCGGGTCGTTGCTGAAATCAATGCCGGGGATCACATGCGCCACGCAGAACGCGACCTGCTCGGTTTCGGCAAAAAAGTTGTCGGGGTTGCGGTTGAGCACCATGCGGCCCACGGGGCGGATGGGTACCAGCTCTTCAGGGATCAGCTTGGTCGCGTCCAGGATGTCGAAGCTGAAGGCCTCGGCTTCTTCTTCGGTAAAAATTTGCAGGCCCAGTTCGTACTCGGGGAATGCACCCGATTCAATGCGTTCCCACAAATCGCGGCGGTGAAAGTCCGGGTCGGCGCCCGAGATCTTCACGGCCTCGTCCCAGGTCAGTGAATGCGTGCCGTCGCGCGGGTTCCAGTGGAACTTGACGAAGACGGAATCTCCTTCGGAGTTGACCATGCGGTAGGTGTGCACGCCAAAACCCTGCATGGTGGCGTAGCTGCGCGGAATGCCGCGGTCGCTCATGGCCCACATCAGCATGTGGGTGGATTCAGGCATGAGCGAGACAAAGTCCCAGAACGTGTCGTGGGCGCTGGCGGCCTGCGGCATGGCGTGGTGCGGCTCGGGCTTGACGGCGTGGACCAGGTCGGGGAATTTCATCGCGTCCTGGATGAAGAACACCGGCATGTTGTTGCCCACCAGGTCCCAGTTGCCTTCGTCGGTATAGAACTTCACGGCAAAGCCGCGCACGTCGCGCGCGGTGTCCTTGGAGCCACGCTCGCCCTGCACCGTGGAAAAGCGCACGAACACCGGCGTGGTTTTGCCGGCCGCCTGGAACGGCGCTGCGCGCGTGATGTCGGGGATGGGGTCGTAACACTCAAAGTAGCCGTGCGCGCCCGAACCGCGCGCGTGCACGATGCGCTCGGGGATGCGCTCGTGGTCAAAGTGCGTGACCTTCTCGCGCAGGATGAAGTCCTCCAGCAGCACCGGGCCGCGCACGCCGTGCTTGAGCGAGTTCTGGTTATCGGCAATGGGTACGCCCTGGTTGGTGGTCAGCATCTGGCCCGACGAATCCACGCGCACGCGGTCCAGCGGTTCGATGGTGGCGTTCAGGCCTTCGAGTGCGGCGCCGCCGGTCTTGGCGTTGTGGCTCTCTTCAGACAGCGTGCTGCCGGTGGCGATGCGCGACGCCGGCACCGTCTGGCCGGCGCGCGGCGCGAGGCCGTTGGCAAAGCCATGCTCCAGCGGCTTGTTGGCGTTGTGCGGTATGGCCGCGACGGCGTCGTTGGCGGCCTCGGCCGGATCGTGTTTCTGGGTCATTGGGCAACTCCGCAAATGAAAGGTGGTGGGGGGGAATACAACCGGTCCACTCTAGGTGCGCGTGTTGCCGCGCCCTGTAGGACCAGGCGCTTTGCGCGTAACACCCCATACACACAACGGTGCGGCGCGCTGTAGTACGTCGCTGACACAGCCTGCGTGCGCGGGCGCACATAGGCCGACGGGGGCGGGGCTTAGGCTCGATTGCATGAGCAGAGCCCCTCCCAGAAAGCACGACGCGGTTGACCTGCTTGATGCGGATCACATCAAGGTGATGCGGCTTTTTCGAAAATTCAGGCGGCTCGCACAGGACCGCGCACCTGGGCCCGAGCGCAAGGCGCTGGCCGACCAGATCTGCCAGGAGCTGACGCTGCACGCGCGCGTAGAGGATGAAGTGTTCTACCCCGCCGTGCGCGCGGTTCTGGGCCAGCAGGCCCTGATGGACGAAGCCGATGTGGAACACGCCTGCGCGACGCACCTGATCGAGCAGATCATGGCCATGGACGCCGATGAAAGCCACTTTGACGCCAAGCTCAGGGTGCTGTGCCAGATCGTGGACCACCACGTGACCGAGGAGCGCGAAAAGATGTTCCCCGCTGCGCGCAAGAGCGGCCTGGACCTGGTGGCGCTGGTGGCGCCGCTGGTGCAGTGCAAGGAAAAGGCGCTGGCACAGTTGTGCGAAGACGCCGTCACCGCTTCCGGATGACCCTGGCGGCTTTGACGCCCTTGGCCTGCGCCGCAGTCAGCTCTTTGGTGGTGAGAACAAACGCCGGGTTGTCCACCAGCCGTTGCGCAGCCAGGTCAATGAAAGCGCGCACCCGGGCGGGCTGGGCATTGCGCGAACCCCAGTACATGTAAATGCCGGCAGGGGTTGCCGTGTGGCGGGTCAACAGCGGCACCAGGCGCCCTGCCCGGATATGAGCGCCTGCGGTCACGCCCGTGACCTGGCTGATGACGTGGCCCGCCAGCACGGCATCCAGCTCCAGTTGCTCATCGTTGGTGCACAGGGCGGGCACCACGCCGTGCTCGGTCATGCTGTCGCCCTGCTGGATGTACCAGGGCAGCGTTTTGCCCGTGGCAGGGTGGCGGTACACGCTGCAACGGTGCGCGGCCAGTGCGTCAGGGTGATCGGGCGCGCCGTACCGCGCGATGTAGGCGGGCGCGGCGCAGACGATGAGCTGCAGCGTGAGCAGCCGGCGCGCGATCACGCCCTCCTGCGCCGAGTTGCCCACGCGAAAGCCCACGTCCACCCGGTCCTCCACCCAGTTGCCGATGCGGTCGTCCAGCTGCACATCGGGCTGCACCTCGGGGTGCAGGCGGCAAAACTCGTCCAGCAGCGGCCACAGCGCGGGCAAAAACGTGGAGCGCGGCCCCACGATGCGCAGCGGCCCGGCCATTTCGTCCTTGGCCCGGCGCACCACCTGCAGCGCGCGGCGCAGCCCGGCCAGGGACGGCTGCGCGGCCTCCAGAAACTGCCGGCCCTCGTCGGTGAGCGACATGTTGCGCGTGGTGCGGTGAAACAGCCGCACGCCCAGGTGCTGCTCCAGCTGCGCCAGCGCCTGGCTGGCCGCCTGCGGCGACATGCCCTGGTCGGCCGCCGCCTTGCGCAGGCTGCCCAGCTCGGCTGTCTTCACAAAGGTGGTGATGGAACGCAGTTCATTGATGGGCATGGCGCTGATTATCAAGCTGTACTTGCCAATCCATCAAGACTTTATGGGCTAGTGCGATGCCAATGGCCGGCCTACAGTTCAGCCCAAACCCTGCCACCCAGAGGAACCCCACCATGACCCCACTGAACGTCAACGGCCGCAACCACACGCTGGACGCCGACCCTACCACCCCCATCCTCTGGGCGCTGCGCGACACGCTGGGCATGACCGGCACCAAGTTTGGCTGCGGCGCCGCGCTGTGCGGCGCCTGCACCGTGCACCTGGACGGCCAGGCCATCCGCTCGTGCGTGACGCCGATCTCGGCGGCCAGCGGCAAGAAGATCACCACGGTAGAGGCCATCACCGCCGGCACCGACCGTGTAGGCACCGCCGTGCACGCGGCCTGGGTCGAGCACGACGTGGCGCAATGCGGCTACTGCCAGAGCGGCCAGATCATGAGCGCCACCGCGTTCCTCAAATCGCTGCCGCGCGGCAAGCAGCCCACAGCTGCCGAAATTGATGGTGCGATGGCCGGCAACATCTGCCGCTGCGGCACCTATGCCCGCATCCGCGCCGCCGTGACCGACGCTGCCAAAGCCATTGCCTGAAGGACGCCACCATGTTGCACAACATCGCCCCCCACGAATTGCCGCGCGCACTGCAGCACCTGCTGGCCCGTGACGCCACGCCCGCCCCGCTGGCGCGCCGCAGCTTCCTGAAGCTGGCCGGTGCGGGCGGCCTGGCGCTGGGCGCGTACCCGTACCTGGCATCGGCCCAAGGCACGGCCGCGGCTGCCGGCCTGAAGCCGTCGCAGCAACCCTCGGCCTTTGTGCAGATTGCGCCCAATGGCGAAGTCACCGTGACCATCAACCGGCTGGAGTTTGGCCAGGGCGTGCAGACCGGGCTGGCGATGATCCTGGCCGAGGAGCTGGACGCCGACTGGAGCCGCGTGCGCAGCCAGCACGGATCGGCCGACGCGGCCTACCAGGACCCGGCGTTTGGCATCCACCTGACGGGCGGCTCCAACTCCATCAAGAACAGCTACGTGCAGTACCGCGAGCTGGGCGCGCGTGCCCGCGCCATGCTGCTGGCGGCGGCGGCCACGCGCTGGAATGTGGACGCCGCCACGCTGCGCACCCAGGCCGGCCAGATCATGGGCCCCGGCGGCAAAAAGCTGGGCTATGGCGAGCTGGCCGAAGCCGCGATGCGCCTGCCTGTGCCGCAGACCGTCACGCTCAAGGACCCAAAAGACTTTCGCCTGATCGGCCGGCCCACCACGCGGCTGGACGCGCGCGCCAAGAGCAGCGGCCGGCAAGACTTTGGCATTGACGTGCGCCTGCCCGGCCAGCTGACCGCCGTGGTGGCGCGGCCACCCATCTTCGGCGCCCGGCTCACGGCCGTGGACGACAGTGCCGCACGCGCCATCAAGGGCGTGAAGGCCGTGCTGCGCATTCCAGGAGACCGTGGCGGCGAGGGTGTGGCGGTGGTGGCTGACGGCTATTGGCCCGCCAAACTGGGGCGCGACGCGCTCAAACTGCAGTGGGACAGCAACGGCGTCGACAAGGTGGACAGCAGCCAACTGCTGGCGCAGTACCGCGATCTGGCTGGCAAGCCAGGCCCCCGGGCCTTCGACGCCGACATGACACCGCTGGACAACGCGCCTCTCAAGATCGAGGCGGAGTTCGTCTTCCCGTTCCTGGCGCACGCGCCCATGGAGCCTTTGAACTGCACGGTGCAGCTGTCGGGCACCGGCGCCGAGCTTTGGGTTGGCTCACAAAGCCCCGGTTTGGACGGTGCAGCGGCGGCCAAGGCGTTGGGGCTCAGGCCTGAGCAGGTGAAGGTTCATGTCCAGATGGCTGGCGGCGGATTCGGCCGGCGTCTGGTCAGCACCAATGAATACGTGATCGAAGCCTGTGAAGTGGCCAAGGCCGTTCGGGCGGCAGGCCTGAGCGCGCCCGTGCGCACACTCTGGAGCCGCGAGGACGACATCAAGGGCGGCTACTACCGGCCCATGCACTTGCACCGTGCCCGTATCGGTTTCGATCAGCTCGGCAACGTGCTGGCCTGGGACCATGTGCTGGTGGGGCAATCCATCCTGACGGGTTCGGTCTTTGAGCAATACCAGGTGAAGAACGGCATCGACGCCACCGCCACCGAAGGCATGCGCGAGCCCTATGCGCTGCCCATGCGCCTGACCGTTCACCACCCCAAGGTCAACGTGCCGGTGCTGTGGTGGCGTAGCGTGGGTTCTACCCACACGGCCTACGTCATGGAGACCCTGCTCGACGACATCGCGCGCGCGACCCAGCAAGACCCGGTGGCCTACCGCATGCGGTTGTTCGGCAGCAAACACCCGCGCCACCGCGCAGCCCTGCAGCTGGCCGTGGACCAAAGCGGCTACGGCAAAAAGCAGTTGCCCGCGGGCCGCGCCTGGGGTGTGGCCGTGCACGAATCATTCAGCTCGGTGGTGGCCTATGTGGTGGAGGCATCGGTGCAAGACGGGCGGCCCGTGCTGCACAAGGCAACGGCCGGCGTGCACTGCAACCTGGCGGTCAACCCGCGCAGTATCGAGGCGCAGGTGCAGGGCGCAGCGGTCATGGGTTTGTCGATGTGCCTGCCGGGCTCGGCCATCACCTTCAAGGACGGCGTGGTGGAGCAAAGCAATTTTGGCGACTACACCGTGGCACGCATCACCGACACACCGGCGTTCGACGTGCACATTGTGCCCAGCGCCGATGCACCCACCGGCATGGGCGAGCCCGGCTTGCCGCCGCTGGCACCGGCGTTCGCCAATGCCGTGGCGCGCCTGACCGGCAAGCCGATGCGGCAGTTGCCGTTTGCGGTGTGACGCAAGGACCTGCGGCTTACTGCCGCAGGATCTTCTGCATGGCCTTGCCCTTGGCCAGCTCGTCGATCAGCTTGTCAAGGTAGCGGATCTTTTGCATCAGGGGGTCTTCAACCTCCTCCACACGCACGCCGCACACCACGCCCTTGATGAGCGAGGTGTTGGGATGCAGCGCCGGGGCCTGGGCAAAGAAGGTGTCGAAGTCCACACCCTGCGCCACCTGACGCTGCAGGCCTGCCAGGTCATAGCCCGTGAGCCAGCAGATGATCTGGTCCACCTCGGCCTGCGTGCGGCCCTTGCGCTCGGCTTTCTGGACGTACAGTGGGTAGACCTTGGCGAAGGCCATGGTGAAGACGGCGTGCCGGGCGATGGGCATGCGATCTGTTGCGGCTCAAACCGCCGCCGTCACCACCACTTCAATCAGCCATTCCGGCCGCGCCAGCTTGGCCTGCACCGTGGCGCGCGGCGGGGTCTGGCCGGCCACCACCCAGGCGTCCCACACCGCGTTCATGGCGGGGAAGTCGGCCAGGTCAGACAGGAAGATCTGCGCCATGAGGAGGCGGCTTTTGTCGGTGCCAGCCTCGGTCAACAGTTTGTCGATGTTGGCCAGCACCTCGGCCGTCTGGCCAGAGATGTCCTTGGTCGGGTCGTCGGGCACCTGGCCGGCCAGGTACACGGTGCCGTTGTGCACGGCCATTTCGCTCAGGCGTACGCCGACGTGAAAACGCTGGATGTCGCTCATTTTTTTGTCCCCAGTCTGGATTCGTTGCCTTGCAGAAGGCGGTTGATGTTTTCGCGGTGGCGCACCACCAGCAGCAGCGCCATCACAAACAGTGCCAGCAGCACCGGCTTTTCAGCGTACCACTGGATGCGGTCGCCGAACAGGTAGTACACCGGTGCGAACACGGCGCTGACCAGCGATGCCACCGACGAGTACCGCAAAAAGAACGCAATGATCAGCCAGGTGGCGCCGGTGGCCAGGCCCAGCAGCAGGTCGATGCCGAACACCACGCCCAGGAACGTGGCCACGCCCTTGCCGCCCTTGAACCTGAAGAACACGGGCCACAGGTGGCCCACAAACGCGGCCAGGCCCACCAGCGCCAGGGTGCCGTCTTCCAGGCCGTACGGCTTGCCATACAGGCGCACCAGCAGCACCGGCAACCAGCCCTTCACCGCGTCCAGCAGCAGCGTGACGATGGCGGCAGGCTTGCTGCCCGAGCGCAGCACGTTGGTGGCGCCGGGGTTCTTGCTGCCAAAGGTGCGCGGGTCTTTCAGGCCCATGGCGCGGCTCACGATCACCGCAAACGACAGCGAGCCCAGCAGGTAGGCAGCCAGGACGGCCAGGGCGGGGTAAATGGATTGCAAAACTTGGGTCTCCTCGGACAGAGGGGCTATTCTGCCAGCGCGCACTGCACGGGTTGGGCGCCCAGCAGTTGCACGCACACCTGGGGGTCCAGGCCCACCAGGTAACCGCGCCGCCCGCCGTTGATGGCAATGCGCGGCAGCGCCAGGATGGTCTCCTCGATGTACACCGGCATCTCGCGCCGCGTGCCGAATGGCGACGTGCCGCCCACGAGGTACCCGCTGTGGCGGTTGGCCACTTCGGGCTTGCACGGCGCCACGGACTTCACGCCGATCTGGCGCGCCAGGTTCTTGGTGGACACGGTGCGGTTGCCGTGCATCAGCACCAGCAGCGGCTTGGCCTTGTCGTCTTCCATCACCAGCGTCTTGACGACCGTGTACGGGTCAAAACCCAGCACAGCCGCGCTGTGCTGCGCGCCGCCGTGTTCCAGGTACTCGTACGGGTGCTCGGTGAAGGCCACCTTGTGCTGCTTGAGCAGCGCGGTGGCGGGGGGTTCGCTGACGTGGTCTTTTTTGGCCATGGGTGCGGCACGGCGCTTCAGTTGGCGGGGTCGCGCAGCTCCCAGCGGATGCGGTCAATCTCGGCCAGCACCTCGGGCGACAGCTTCGTACCCCAGGCGTTGATGTTCTCGTCCAGCTGCGCCAATGACGTCACGCCGATGATGGTGCTGGCCACGCGCCAGCTGGTGTAGCAAAAGGCCAGCGCCATCTGGGCAGGCGTCATGCCGTTGTCGCGCGCCAGCGCGTTGTAGCGGCGCGCAGCCACCAGTGCCTCTGGCCGGCCCCAGCGTTGCTTGCGCACCGATTCGAATTTGGCGATGCGCGCCTGCGCCGGTGCGCCCGGCCCCTCGGTGCCGCTGTCGTCGTACTTGCCCGTCAACAGGCCAAAGCCCAGCGGTGAATACGCCAGCAGCGACACGCCCAGACGGTGCAGGGTTTCGTCCAGCGCGTTGTCCACACCGCGGCTGATGGTGCAGTACACGTTCTGCACGCTGGCCACGCGCGGCAGGCCGTGCTGTTCGGCCAGGCGCACGAATTCATGCACGCCGTACGGTGTTTCGTTGGACAGGCCGATCGCGCGCACCTTGCCGGCCTTGACCAGCGAGCCCAGCGCTTCCAGTTGCGCGTGGATGGACGTCTCGGTCTTTTCCTTGGACGGGTCGTAGTACTGCATGCCAAACGCGGGCACGTGCCGCTCGGGCCAATGGATCTGGTACAGGTCGATCACGTCTGTTTGCAGCCGCTTGAGCGATGCATTGCACGACGCCACGATGTCGTCGCCCGTCATGCCACTGCCCGAGCGCACCCAGGGCATGCCGCGTGACGGACCGGCCACCTTGGTGGCGAGCACGGTTTTGGCCCGCGCGCCGGGGGTGGTGGCAAACCAGTTGCCGATGATGGTTTCGGTCGCGCCAAAGGTTTCGGCCCGCGCGGGCACCGAATACATTTCGGCCGTGTCGATGAAGTTCACGCCGCGCTCCAAAGAGCGGTTGAGGATGGCGTGGGCGGTGGGTTGGTCCACCTGTTCACCAAAGGTCATGGTGCCCAGGCAGATGGGGGTGACGTGAAGGCCGCTTTGGCCCAGTTGTACGGTGTTCATGGCTGGGAGTTTACCCAGCGCTTTACAGGGGTTGCGCTTCTTCTGGATACGGCGTGCGGGGTACTCTGCTCCGCGAATGTCCCCCGGGGGCTGCGCCCCCTCCTCCTTTATTTCGCTGCGCAGAGCACCCCACCCACCGTATCCCGCCAACACAGCGGCACGCCACCGGTTGCACACCACCACGCAGCGGGTTGGTGGTGATGGTGCCCGGCGCAGCGAAATAAAGGGGGAGAACTGGCGAAGCCAGTTCGGAGGACATTCGCGGAGCCGGGTACCGTCAGCGCCAACCCGCGGGGCAAGAAAACTAACGAACTGGCGACAACCCCCACACCCCACGCAGCACCGACAGCGCCGCCACGATGGCCGGGTCGTGCTCCGACGTCTTGGGGTAGATGAAGCTCAGCATGGCAGCCACGCGCGTGTGGGGCCAGATCACCACTTCGTCACGCTCGGCTGCGGGCACGGCCACGTCTTCCCGCAGCAGCGCCAGGCCCAGGCCCGCACGCACCAGACTGTGCGGCGCCGATGCGTCGTCAGACTCCAGCACGATGTTGGGCAAGAGGCCCTGGCGTGAGAACAGGTCGCGCAGCAACGTCTGCGCGTGGCTCGCATGCGGCGCGCCAATCCACGGCATGTCGGCAATTTCGCGCCAGCCCGCGTGCAGCACCTGGTGGCTGAACGAGAACGGCGCCGCAATGCGGTAGTGCAGCGTCTGCAGCGGAATGCCGTTCACGTCGCGCGGGATGTTGGGGCCGATGTAAAACGATGCGCCCAGTGTGGACGTGGCAACGGCCTCGCGCAGCGCCTCGGCGTCGCCCGACCGCGTCTTGATCTCCAGCAGCGGCAGCGCGCTGACCAGCCCGCCCAGCAGCGAGCCCAGGCGCAGTGAATCGGGGTCACCCACGGTGCCGATCACCAGCGAACCCGACACCTCGCCCTGCAGCTCGCGCGCCTGGCCCAGCAGCGAGCCAGCGGCGGCCAATACTTTCTCGGCCTCGGGCAACAGGCGCTCGCCCGCGCGCGTGAGCGCGATGCGGCCGGGGCGGCGGTCAAACAGGGCAATGCCCAGCTCTTCCTCCAGTGCCTTGATCTGGCCGGTGACGGCGGGCTGCGTCACGTGCAGCGCTTCGGCGGCACGCGTCAGGTGGCCGATCTTGGCCACCGTGACGAAGGCGCGCAGCTGGTAGATTTCCACGTCAGTGGGTCAGGAAACGCACTTGCGTGGACTCCACCCCCAGGCGCACTTCAGCCCCCGGCTGGAACAGCGACAGGCCCGAGTAGTGCGGCTGGTTGGCCACGATCACCGCCTCGCCCACGCGCACGCGGTAGCGCGACGATTCACCCAGAAATTCAGAGCTTTCCACCTTGCCGTCCAGCCAGGTGCGCGATGCGTCCACGTGTTCGTCGCGCACGCGGATGTTGACCGTGTGCGGGCGAAAGGCCATGGTGGCCGGGCCCACGCCCGGTGCTTCGCTGTTGCGCGGCAACACCAGCACGCCTACGCCGTCGGCCTGGAAGGTCAAGGTCTCGCCATTCACGTGCGTGACCTTGCCGTCCACCAGGTTGGCCGTGCCCACAAAGCCCGCCACAAACCGGTTGGTCGGAAAGTCAAACAGCGCGGCCGCCGTGCCCACCTGCTGCAGCACGCCCTTGTCCAGCACCGCCATGCGGTCAGCGGTGGTCATGGCTTCTTCCTGGTCGTGCGTGACGAAGATGGTGGTCAGGCCCAACGTGCGCTGCAGGTTCTTCAATTCTTCACGCATCTGCACGCGCAGGTTCTTGTCCAGGTTGGACAGCGGCTCGTCCAGCAGCAGCAGCTTGGGCTCGATCACCACGGTGCGCGCCAGCGCCACGCGCTGCTGCTGGCCGCCTGAGAGCTGGCTGGGCCGGCGGTCGGCGTATTGCAGCAGGCCCACCAGCTCAAGCGCGGCGCCGACCTTGCGGCGGATCGACTCCTTGGGCTCCTTGCGTTCCACCAGGCCGAAGGCCACGTTGTCCCACACGGTCATGTGCGGCCACAGGGCGTAATTCTGGAAC
>CALRZF020000079.1:0-12455 GCA_943372585.1 Ramlibacter sp. 2FC
TGAAGCCAAGTGCCCCTTTTCAAACCACACCACGGCGCACGCCGTGTCCAGCGCACCCGGCAACGCCAGCTGGTGGCCCAACCAGCTGCGCCTGGGCATCCTGCACCAGAACTCCGCCAAGTCGGACCCCATGGGCGCCGGCTTCAACTACGCCGAAGAATTCAAGAAGCTGGACCTGAACGCCGTGGTCACTGACCTGAAGGCGCTGATGACCGATTCACAAGACTGGTGGCCGGCCGACTGGGGCCACTATGGCGGCCTGTTTGTGCGCATGACCTGGCACGCCGCGGGCACCTACCGCATCCATGACGGGCGCGGCGGCGCGGGCACCGGCCAGCAGCGCTTTGCGCCGCTGAACAGCTGGCCCGACAACGGCAACCTGGACAAGGCACGCCGGCTGCTGTGGCCCATCAAGCAGAAGTACGGCAGGCGCCTGTCCTGGGCCGACCTGATCGTGTTGGCCGGCACCGTGGCCATGGAAACCATGGGCTTCAAGACCTTCGGTTTTGCCGGCGGCCGCCCCGACAGCTGGGAACCCGACGAAAGCGCCTATTGGGGCCCCGAGAGCACCTGGCTGGGCGACCAGCGCTACAGCGGTGAACGTGAGCTGGCCAACCCCCTGGCCGCCGTGCAGATGGGCCTGATCTATGTGAACCCCGAAGGCCCCAACGGCAACCCCGACCCGGTGGCATCGGGCCGCGACGTGCGCGAGACATTCGCCCGCATGGCCATGAACGACGAGGAAACCGTGGCCCTGGTAGCCGGCGGCCACACCTTTGGTAAAGCCCACGGCGCAGGCGACCCCAAGCTGGTGGGCGCCGAGCCCGAGGGCGGCACGATCGAGCAACAGGGCCTGGGCTGGGCCAACCAGTTTGAATCGGGCAAAGGCGCACACACCACCACCAGCGGCATTGAAGGCGCCTGGAAGCCCAACCCGACCAAGTGGGACAACGGCTATTTCGACATGCTGTTCGGCTACGAATGGGAGCTGACCAAGAGCCCCGCCGGTGCCCACCAGTGGACGCCCAAAAACGTGAAGCCGCAGGACATGATCCCCGACGCGCACGTGCCCGGCAAATCGCACCCGCCCATGATGACCACGGCCGACATGTCTTTGCGCATGGACCCGGCCTACGAAAAAATCGCGCGCCGCTTTCACCAGAACCCGGCCGAGTTTGCCGACGCATTTGCCCGCGCCTGGTTCAAGCTGACGCACCGCGACATGGGCCCGCGCGCCCGCTACCTGGGCCCGCTGGTGCCGCAGGAAGTGCTGGTGTGGCAAGACCCCGTACCGCCGGTGGACCACAAGCTGGTGGACGCGCAGGACATCGCCGCGCTGAAGGCCAAGGTGTTGGCATCGGGCCTGTCCATCAGCCAGCTGGTGGGCACCGCCTGGGCGTCGGCCAGCACCTTCCGTGGTGGCGACAAGCGCGGCGGCGCCAACGGCGCCCGCATCCGACTGGCCCCGCAAAAAGACTGGGAAGTGAACCAACCGGCCGAGTTGGCCCAGGTGCTGCCCAAGCTGGAAGCGATCCAGAAGGAATTCAACGGCGCACAGACCGGTGGCAAGAAAATCTCGCTGGCCGACCTGATCGTGCTGGCCGGCAGCGCCGCGGTGGAAGCCGCCGCGCAAAAGGCCGGGCACAGCGTGACCGTGCCCTTTGCCCCCGGCCGCACGGATGCAACGCAAGAGCAGACCGATGTGCACGCCTTTGCCGTGATGGAGCCGCTGGCCGATGGCTTTCGCAACTACATCAAAAAGGGCACCGAAGACATCGCCGCTGAAATGCTGCTGGACAAGGCCCAGCTGCTGACCCTGACCGCACCCGAAATGACGGCGCTGGTCGGCGGCCTGCGGGTGCTGGGCGCCAACACCGGCGGTGCCAAGCACGGCGTATTCACGCAACGCCCCGGCACGCTGACCAACGAGTTCTTCACCAACCTGCTGGACATGGGCACGCAATGGACGCGCGCCGCCACCGGCGGTGGCGTGCTGGAAGGCCGTGACCGCAAGACCGGCGCCGTGAAGTGGACCGGTACGGTGGCCGACCTGGTGTTTGGCAGCAATTCACAGCTGCGCGCGCTGGCCGAGGTGTATGGCTGCGCCGACGGCCAGGCCAAGCTGGTGAACGACTTTGTGGCCGCCTGGGTGAAGGTGATGAACCTGGACAGGTTCGACCTTCACACCGCCTGACCGTTTAACGGTAATACGGGTTGCCCGGCGCGCGGTCGTAGCGGTTGGGCACGCCGTCACGGTCAGAGTCGCGCTGGCCGTGGTTCATGCCCGGGCGGCCGTGGCCGTGGTGGCGGCGGTTGTCGTAACGGTCGTGGATGTTGGGCACGCCGTCGCGGTCACGGTCGCCCCAGGCGCCGTTGGGGCCGCCGCGGTAGTAAATGGGGGCCGGCTGCACGTACACGGGCGCCGGCTGCACATAGACCGGCGCCGGGCGGTACACCGGCGCGGGCTGCACATAAAAGCCCGGCGAGTTCAGGCCGATGGACAGGTGCACATCGGTGCGCGCATGGGCGGCGGATGCGGCCGCAAAGCCGCCCAGCACGACCGCAACGGTGGCGAAGATACGGGTGGTGGCAGAGGTACTTTTCATGACAGCTCCTTGGGTTGGCATGGGACGTATGGTGCGCGGGGGTGGGTGAACGCTTCCTGAACCGAATGCACAAATTCCGGGTGCATCCGGCTTTTACAAGCCGTTTCAAACGCCGGGCAGCGTCACATCCACCCGGGCCCCTCCCAGCCCCCCCAGGTCTGAGCGGGTCAGCGCCAGCATGCCGTCGTGGCTGGCCACCAGGTCGCTCACCACCGCCAGGCCCACGCCGTGACCGGGCACCTGTTCATCGGCGCGCACATGCAGCTGCAACACGGCCTCGGTGTCTTCCTTGAAGCCGGGGCCGTCATCGTCCACCTGCAGGCGCAGCGCGGCGCCTTCGGTCCACAGGCGCACGGCCACCTGCCCTGCACACCATTTGGCGGCGTTGTCCATCAGGTTGCCCAGCAGCTCAAACGCATCGCCCTCGTCCAGGCGCCAGGCCAGGTCGGCCGGGCAATCGACCGTGATCTGCACGCCCTTGCCGGCATACACCTTGGCCAGTGAATCACGCACGCGCTGGGCCACCGGGGCCAGCGCCAGGCGCGGCACAAAGCGGGCTGCACCGCTGGCCATGGCGCGGCCCAGCTGGTGCTGCACGATGTGGTCCATGCGGTCTACCTGCTGCGCCACCGTGGCGGGCAAATCGGCGGGCTGGCCCAGCGCATTGCGCAGCACCGCCAGCGGTGTCTTGAGGCTGTGGGCCAGAAAACTCAGCGCCTCTTTGTAGCGGGTCTGGCGCACGCGCTCTTGGCGGATCAATGTATTGAGGTTGCTGGTCAGGCCCGCCAGCTCGGCCGGGTAGCGGCCCTGCAGCTCGGACTGGGCGCCGCTTTCTACCCGGGCAATCTCGGCGGCCACGCGGCGCAGCGGCTGCAGGCCCCAGCGCAGCAATAGCACCTGCGCCAGCAGCAGCAGCACGCCCGCGCCGGCCAGCCAGCCCCACAGCGTGCGGCTGAAGGCGCCCGTTTCACGGTCCAGCGTGGCGCGGGTTTCCAGCACGCTCAGCACCAGCTGCACGGCGCCGCCGCTGGCACCGGCCCAGCGCACGCCGTAGCTGGCCGACAGATAGGCCCCGCGTTCGCCCTGCACTTCTTCAAACCGCCATTCCCCCACCGCGGCTCTGCGCGCAAACGGCAGGTTCAACCCCAAGGCAGACGCCGACTGCCACGGCACGCCGCTGGGCACGTGCAACACGCTGGCGTACAGGCCCGAGCCCGGCAGCGCCAGGCGCGGCTCGGCCAGATCGGGCGGCATGACCAGGGCGCCCTGCGCGTCCAGCTCGGCGCCGGCCAGCAGCAGGTACACCGTGCCCTGCAGCCGGGCGTAATGCGCGGCGCGCACGCTGTCGGCGTGCGCCCGCTGCAGCGCCACACCCGCCACCGCCAGAAACGCCACCAGCACCAGGGCCCCCGCCCCGATCAGCCGCGCGCGGATGGACGGCAAGGTCATACCACCGTGGGTTGCAGGGTGAAGCGATAGCCCCGCCCGCGCAGCGTCTCTATCGGCTGCAGCGTGCCAGCCGGGTCCAGCTTGCGGCGCAGGCGGCCCATCAGCACCTCCAGCACATTGCTGTCGCGGTCCTGGTCATGGGGGTACAGGTAATCGGCCAGCTCTTGCTTGCTGACCACGCGGGCGCGTTCGCGCACCAAAAACTCAAGCAATCGGAATTCAAACGCCGTCAGCTCCAGCGGCGCGCCGGCCAGCGTTACGGCCTGGGCCGACAGGTCGATGGCCAGCGGCGCATCGCCGGGCCCAAACGCCACGACGTCTGACGCCGCCTTCATGGCGCGGCGCAGCAGCGCCTTGATGCGCGCGGCCAGCTCGGGGTATTCAAACGGCTTGGTCAGGTAATCGTCGGCGCCGGCTTCCAGGCCGGCCACCTTGTCTTGCCAGCTGCTGCGCGCGGTCAGCACCAGCACCGGCAGCGTTTTGCCATCAGCGCGCAGGCGCTGCACCAGCGCCGTGCCGCTGAGCTTGGGCAGGCCCAGGTCCACGATGGCCAGGTCCACGGGGTATTCACGCGCCTGGAACAGGCCGTCTTCCCCATCGGCGGCCTGGTCCACCCGGTAACCGTCGGCCTCCAGCCGCAGGGCCAGGCTCAGGCGCAAGGCGGCGTCGTCTTCAACCAGCAGCAGGCGCATGGGTTACGTCACCCCTACATCGGCCGGCCGGTGGCGGCGTCCACCATCACCACGCGCACTTCGCCCCGGCCCGTGACCAGCTTGACGCGCCAGGCGCGGCCCGCACGGTCCACCGACAGCACGCGGCCGCCGCCCGTGGCCTGCGACGCCACGGCTGCCGCCTGGTCGGGCCCCACATCGGCCCAGGCCGCAGGCGCACCGGCCAGGGCCAGCGCGGTCAGCGCACCCAGGCACAGGGGCCGCAGGCGGGTCAGATAGGGCTTGATGGCAGACATGGTGGGCATGGTAACGGGGTTCAACCCACGATGGGCATGGTCAGGCCGGGTCCACCGACACGCGCACGCGCAGGCTCTGGCCCGGGTCGTTGGGCATGACGGTGTAGTAGGTCTGGCCGCGGTAGTCATACGCCACGCGGTAACCGTTGATGCGTTGCTGCACCTCTTGCACGGTGTGGCACTGCTGCACCTGGCGCGGCACCGTCTCGTATTGCACGGCGCGGCCATTGTTCGCGCCCACCTGGTTGCCGGCCAGCGCACCCACGGCGGCGCCCACGGCCGTGGCGGCGTCGCGCCCACTGCCCTTGCCCACCTGGTTGCCCAAGATGCCGCCGGCCACGCCGCCAATGATGGCGCCGCCGATGCTGGTGCCGGGGCGCCCGGTGTTCACAGGGCGCTGCTCGTTAACCCACTGCACGCTGCACTGTTCGCGCGGAACGCTGATTTGCTCGTACTGCGGCTCCACGCTGCGCACACGGGCAGCGTCGTAAAACGTTTCTGCCTGCGCGGCAGCCATGCCGGCGGTACCGGCAACCAGAACGCAGGCGATGGCGATGCGGTTCATAAAGATCCCCTTGGTTGATTGCGATGGGGGCATGTTGCGCCCGCGTGGGTGAATGAAAGCTGAACCAAACGCAATCGGTGCCGCGCCAAAAGCTCCCATAAAGTAGGGATGACGCTCCAGGCCCCTGCGTGCTGCAATCAGCGCGCACAACATCAGGAGGAGCCCCCATGATCAAGATTGCCTTTGCGTCGTGCTTTTCGGCGCAGATCTGCCCCAGCCAACCCGTCTGGAAATGGATAGAGGCTGAAAAGCCCGACTACCTGGTGCTGCTGGGGGACTCCATCTACCTGGACGTCAGCACGCCTGATCACCCCATGCTGATGACCGACGACGAGTTTGCCAAGCACCTGTTCGCGCGCTACACGGCGCAGCTGGCCGTGCCGGAGTTCAAAAGCCTGATCCAGAGCATGGGCAAAAACCGCGTGTACAGCCTGTGGGACGACCACGACTTTTTATGGAACGACGAAAACGGCGCTGACGCCTGGGGCACCCCCATCAAACGCAGCAAGATCGTGATCTCCAGCGCGTTCCAGCATGCGTACCGCCAGGCGCTGGCCGCGGGGCTGGCGCCCAAGAGCTTTCCGTCGGCGTACAACGCCAAGGTGTTCTGGGAGACCAATCACTGCCCGGCGGCCACGCCGTCCATCCACCTGGCGCAAGAAGACGTGTGGCTGCACGTGACCGACGGCCGCACGCACCGCACGCGCACCTGGGCGGTGGAACAGGCCAAGCGCACCCTCCTGGGCGCGGCGCAAAAGGCGGCCCTGGCAGCCGCCTATGCCCAATCGTCACCCACCAGCGTGCACCTGTTTGCATCGGGCTCGGTCATGGGCGACTACAAAAAATCCTACCCCGTGGACTGGGCCTGGCTGATGGCCCAGGCCGACACGCGGCGCACGCTGGCGCTGACAGGCGACATCCACCGCAACGCACGCGACGAATTTGCCAACACCAAACTGCCGCTGTATGAGGCCACGTCGTCAGGCGCTGCCGTGAAAGAGCTGGTGGTGGCGGGCAACGACCTGGCCAACCACGGCATGCTGACGATTGACGACACCCACGTGACCGTGAACCTGTTTGAAAGCAACCAACAGCAGCCGGAGCTGAACCGCAGGCTGGTGCGCAAGACCTGGGCGCCGGGATAGCGCGCAGAAGCCGCCCCCGGCGGGTTTCTACGGGGGTGCGGCCCATAGGCACGGCGGGGCAATATGGTTAGCATGCATTCGCTGGGGTGAACCCGGCCATCAAGAACAACCCCTCGCAAAGGACACTGAAATGAGCCGAATCAAAACCCTGGCCGTTACGGCCGCCGCCGTCACCCTGCTGGGCGCCTGCGCCAGCATGCCCAGCACGGGCCCCATGACCTTCTTTATCAGCAGCACAGGCAGCGGCCAGGGCGCCAACCTGGGCGGCCTGGCCGGTGCAGACGCGCTGTGCCAGCGCCTGGCCACCGCCGCCGGGGCCGGCGGCAAGACCTGGCGTGCGTACCTGAGCACGCCGGGTACCTTCGCCTCCGCCACCGCCGCCGGCGTGCCGGGCGTGAACGCGCGCGACCGCATCGGCAAAGGCCCGTGGCACAACGCCAAGGGCATGCTGATAGCCAACGATGTGGAGCACCTGCACAACGGCAACCTGATCAGCAAGGAAACCGCGCTGGACGAACGGGGCAACACCATCAAGGGCCGCGGCGACACGCCGAATGAGCACGACATCCTGACCGGCAGCCGCGCCGACGGCACGGCGTTTGCGCCGCAGACGGACACCACGTGCAAGAGCTGGACGAGCAGCACCGACGGATCGGCCATCGTGGGCCACCACGACCGCATCGGCCCCCTGCCCGACAACTGGGCCAAGAGCTGGAACTTCAGCCACCAGTCGGCGGGGTGCAGCCAGGCGGCGTTGGTTCAGACGGGCGGGTCTGGGCGGCTTTACTGCTTCGCGTCGAACTGACAGGCTCACCGAAACGGCTACCGGTCCAACATGCAGTCGATAAACGAGCCCAGCAGCGCTGGGCGATGCTGCCTGTTGGAGTAGTACAGGAACAGACCCGGACGAGAAATCGTCCAGTCTGACAACACCTGTACAAGGCGCCCCTGCTTGATCAGTTCGCCGACCTGATCCACCTCAAAGTGGTAGGCAATACCCAGCCCGTTGACCGCTGCCGCCACGCCGATGTCGGCATGGTTGGTGACGACAGGCCCGTCGACGGCAATCTCTTGCCGCTTGCCGCGCTTCTCAAACTCCCACCGGTAGAGCCGCCCATCCATTTGGAGCCGCCAGTTGATGCACGCGTGGTGGTGCAAATCGGTGGGCGTTTTGGGCGTGCCGTGGCGGGCCAGGTAGTCCGGCGAAGCAACGGCCATCATCTTCATGTCGGGTGACAGACGCACGGCAATCATGTCCTTCTTGAGCTGACCACCCACCCGTATCCCGGCGTCGAAGCGGCCTGCCACGATGTCTGCCAGTGCGTCGTCCACCACGATATCCAGCACCACGTCAGGGTGCGCACGATGGAAGCGCTGCAGTCTTGGCGCTATGAGCGTTCTGGCGGCTATCCCGAGGGTGTTGATCCGCAAAGTTCCACTGATCTGACCGGTGGCGTCGCTTGCCTCGGCAACCGCGTTGGCCATTTCACGGAACAGCGGCGCCACGCGCGAATAAAGCTGCTCACCGCTTGCGGACGGGGCGACGCTCCTTGTCGTGCGATTCAACAGGCGTGCACCAATGCGGCTTTCCAGTTGGCGGATGGTCTGGCTCAACGCCGACGGTGACAAGCCCAGATGCTCGGCCGCGCGGGCAAAGCTCTGCCTTTCAACGACGGCGATGAAAGCCTTGAGCTCGGCAAAGTCGGATCCCCGCATTGTGTACTGTTTCCTACATAGTCCATTCGAATTCTAGGTGATTCTCAAAACGGATGTGCGGGCAGATCATTCGATCCGTACCAACCAAAAGGAGCCCACCATGCACTCTTCATTCACTCTCCCTGAACCGATCGCCGCGTACTTCGTGGCGGACACGCAAGGCCCCGACCAGGTCGCGCAATGCTTCACCCCGAAGGCCGTGGTGAAGGACGACGGCCACATCTACACCGGCCGCGACGCGATCCGGGCGTGGAAGAAGGCGGCCGACGCCAAGTACACCTGCACGACCGAGCCCTTCGCCCTGGAGCTGGTTGAAGGCGTTCACGCAGTGAAGGCCCACGTAGCCGGCAATTTCAAGGGCAGCCCGCTCGACATGAAGTTCTTCTTCCGCCTGGAGCGCGGCCTGATTGCCAACATGGAGGTGACGGTATGAGCTTCGATCTACAACTGAACGGCCTGCGCGCCGTTGTCACTGGCGGAACCTTGGGCCTGGGCGCCGCGGTTGTCCGTGCGCTGGTGGATGCAGGCGCCCGCGTGGCGACTTCCGCGCGCAAAGCGCCGCAAGCCCCGGTCGAAGGTGTGTCGTACATCCTGGCCGACTTGACGACGGCTGACGGCGTGAAAACCCTGTCCGACTCCGTCCTCAAAGCGTGGGGTGGTGTCGACCTGCTGATCAACGTGCTGGGCGGCTCCCATGCCCCCACTGGCGGCTTCGCTGCTCTCACAGACGAGCACTGGCTCTCGGAGCTGAGCTTGAACCTCCTGCCGGCCGTGCGGCTGGACCGTGAACTGGTGCCGGCCATGCTCGCGCAAGGCTCCGGTGTGGTCATTCATGTCAGCTCGATCCAGCGTGTGCTGCCGCTGCCCGATGCGACCACTGCCTATGCTGCTGCCAAGGGGGCGCTGACGACCTACAGCAAGGCCTTGTCACGTGAAATCACGCCCAAGGGGGTTCGCGTGCTGAGCGTCGCGCCGGGCTGGATCATGACCGAGGCTTCCGAGGTATTCGCCAAGCGTGTGGGCGCCGGTGCCGGCACCGACCACGAGGGTGGCAAGAAGATCATCATGGATGCCCTGGGTGGCATCCCGACAGGCAGGGCGGCCACGCCACAGGAAGTGGCCGATTTGATCGTGTTCCTGGCGTCGCCCCGCTCGGCATCCTCCGCAGGCTTCGAGTACCGCATTGATGGCGGCACCGTCTCGACGCTGTAAGCGCTGCTTCTACCAGGCGCCAGACCAAGACCAACCATCCTGTCGACCCGGGGTCAGCCAACCTCCCTTTGTTCGTTGAGCAAGCGTGGCCTGCACCAATTTGGATGCTTTTGGCGTATATTCATCTATACGCAGGGAGCGTACACTTTATGCAGGCCACATTTGTCGAGCTACCACCCTTTGAACGCGTTCGCCGTGAATATCTGGCCGACGACGCCTACAGCCACCTCCAGCAGGAATTGATGGCGAATCCGGAGGCCGGCGAAGTCATCGAAGGCACGGGTGGTTTGCGAAAGCTGCGCCAGTCAGACCCACGACGCGGCAAGGGCAAGCGAGGTGGCTTGCGCGTTATCTACTACTGGTGGCTGGGTGGTGAACAGTTCTGGCTGTTTACCGTGTATGACAAAGACGAGGCTGCCGACCTGAGCGCGCAACAGCGCAAGGTCTTGAAGGAACTGCTGAAGCGTGAGTTGAGCCACAGGCAACCGCCCAAGGGGAATGCACCATGAAAGCCAAACGCGACATTTTTGGAGAACTGACAGAGGGCTTTGACGCACTGAAGAGCCAGCGCGAAGGCAAGCTGACCCTGCGCACATTCAAGGTGGAATCCAAACCGGCACCCGACGTGTCTGCACAGGAAGTGGTGAGCACCCGCGAACGTTTAAATCTTTCTCGGCCCGTGTTTGCCCGCTACCTGCGTACCAACCCGCGCACCCTGGAGAACTGGGAACAAGGGCGGGCCAAGCCGAATGCGCAAGCTGCGCTGCTGATTCGCATGGTGGCGCGGTACCCGGACATGATGAAGAGGCTTGAGGCTGTCTGAGCGGCGAGGTCGTCAGCCGACCAAACGACTCAAAGCCTCGCCCAGGCTCCAGGCATCCACGGCGATCAGCTCCAGCACCCTGTCCTGCGGCAGCATCACCACCACCGTCGGCAAGAAGCCAAACTTGCCGCGCTGCACGCCCAGCAGCTGCGCCCTGTCTATCCATAACGGCGCACCGCCTGCGGCCAGATACATCAACCCCTGTTCACTGACCGTTACCCGGCCCTCGCTCTTGATGGCATTGCCGTTGACGCGGCAGGCCAACCCATTGAAGACCAGCGCCCCCGGCAGGTATGGCGTGTATGTGCACTGCATGGCTCCCCCTGATGAAACACGTACTACGTAATTCGTAGTATCTGAATCATACAAAAACTACGAATCTCGTAGCCCACACAGACAGGGCTGCGATGACCAAGACAGACAATTCAGCAAAACAATGGGGAGCCCGGCTCAAGCAGGCCCGACTGGCGGCGGGGCTGTCGCAAAAGCAGTTGGGCATTCAGGCCGGCATCGACGAATTTGTGGCCAGCACGCGGATCAACCGCTATGAGCTGGGCGTGCACATGCCGGATTACCTGACGGCGCAGAACCTCGCGAAGGTGCTGGGGGTGTCAGCGGCGTTTTTGTATGCGCCGGAGGATGATGTGGCGGAGTTGATCTTTCAGTACTGCCAACTAAAGCCCGCAAAGAAATCGATTACCCGCAAAGCTACTCCATCTAAATAAGTTGTTTTATGGAAAAACAGACTTTTGAGCGGCTATCAGAATTTCAAAGATCGTTGATAAGTGGCCCCGAAGCTGCCCTTTCGCCAGAAGCTCAGTACCTTACGGATAAGGAACATTTCTACTCGGCTATTCGCCGCTGCGAGATGGGCGACAACGCCGAGCTACAAATACTTGCTGAGCTAGGAAAAGCACATATTGCGTCTAGCCGAAAATACTACGCATCCAGCGCAAACTACTTTGATGATCTAGCCCTCGCCAGGGCTGCCATGGAACGCCTCTTATCTATGCAGGGTACTTCGGTAGCTGTGGATTCTTCAGCACTACCGGATGATCTCCCTCATTTCAGCCAAATACATCAGCAAATCAAGAGAGCTATTGAGAACAATGAGCCGGAGCTTGCAATAGACAGGCTACATAGCTGGGTGATGGGATACTTTCGATCTCTTTGTGAAAGACTTGGCATTTCGACAGAAAAGAAGGCCCTACACAGTCTCGCTGGTGAATATGTGAAGAAGCTGAAAGAGCAAGGAAAGTTAGAGACTCGAATGGCAGACCACTTACTTACCCAAAGCATCTCCTTAACCGAGATGTTCAATCAAGTCAGAAATCAGTACAGCTCTGCTCACGCAAATCCTCTGCTGAAAAAACCTGAAGCTCAACTGATTGTCGAATACGTAGCATCCACAATTCGATTTATTCAAAAAATCGAAGCCAACGAATAAGTTTCGAGTTTGTTGAAAGAAAATTGTGCGAATAGATTCGATAAAAATTAGTCAATTTCGGTCGTTTGAGACACTGCACCTTGATGACTTAGGAAAAATTAATCTACTCGTTGGGGCGAATAACTCCGGGAAAACCTCAGTTCTTCGGGCAATTCACAGCTTACAGGTGGGTCTGCCCACTCAATATTCTGATGTCCGTATTGGTACGGACAAAGCCACCATCTCACTTGGCTTATCGGACGTTCAGTACAGTTCTTGGAATTTTCCGTTTGCGTTTGGTGAAGAGATTCAGGGAACATTCACAACAATATTGAAGCGCTCTGAACTTACATACCCATCAACTGCTCAATTTCAGTCATCAAGCGGCCACCAGGTCACCATCGCTCAGTTTCCTGCGACGGAGCCAAATCACTGCATCGTCCCCTATCTTTCTCGGAGAAAAGCTTTTGGCTACCAAGAGGATGTTAAGTTCGAGAACACAATGAAAGTGACAGGCGACATGTCGTACTTGGCAGCCAAACTTTC
>CALRZF020000080.1:0-12421 GCA_943372585.1 Ramlibacter sp. 2FC
AGCTGATCCCGGCGACGGAGATCCTGCAGCAGCGCGACATCAGCTTCAGTGAAACCGCCGTGCTGGCCAAGGAGGCCGAAGAAGCCCTGCTGTACCGCGACATGCAGGCCGACATCGCGCAGCAGCTCATGCGCCGGCTGGCGGCGGTCAAGAGCCTGTAAGCACGTACCGTCCCATGCAACTCGCCGCCGCCCAGCTCAGCCAGCACCTGCAACGCGGCCTGAAGCCGCTGTACACGCTGTACGGCGATGAACCGCTGTTGATCCAGGAGGCGGCCGACACCATCCGCGCCCTGGCTCGGCAGCAGGGCTATACCGAGCGCACGGTCCACACGGTGGCCGGCGCGCATTTCGACTGGAGCGAAGTGCTGGCGGCAGGCGGCAGCCTGAGCCTGTTTGCCGACAAACAGATCGTGGAGATCCGCATCCCGTCGGGCAAGCCCGGCAAGGAAGGCAGCCCCGCGTTGCAGCAGTTGGCTGAAAGCTCGCAGGGTAACGACAGCACCCTCACGCTGGTGATCCTGCCGCGGCTGGACAAGATGACCAAAAGCGGCGCCTGGTTTGGCGCGCTGGAAAGTTTTGGCGTGACCATCCAGGTGGACCCGGTGGAACGCGCCGCGCTGCCGCAATGGATCGCGCAGCGCCTGGCGCGCCAGGGTCAGCGCATCGCGGCTGGCGACGAAGGCCAGCGCACGCTGCAGTTCTTTGCCGACCGGGTCGAGGGCAACCTGCTGGCCGCGCACCAGGAAATCCAGAAGCTCGCGCTGCTGTACCCCGAGGGTGAGCTGAATTTCGCGCAGGTGGAAAGCGCGGTGCTCAATGTGGCCCGCTACGACGTCTTCAAGCTGTCCGAAGCTGTGCTGGCGGGTCAGGCCGCACGCGTGCTGCGCATGCTGGACGGCCTGCAGGCCGAAGGCGAGGCCGAAGTGCTGGTGCACTACACGCTGGCTGAGGACATCCGCGCGCTCAAGCGTGTGAAAGACAGCATGGCCGCAGGCCGCCCGCTGCCCATGGCGCTGCGTGAGCAGCGCGTGTGGGGCGTGAAGGAGCGGCTGTTTGAACGCGTGTTGCCGCGACTGACGCCGGTGGCCATCGACAACCTGCTGCACTCGGCGCACCTGGTGGACGGCATCGTCAAGGGCCTGAAGGCGCCCGGCTGGCCCACGGACGGCTGGCAGGCCCTGCAGCGGCTGGCGCTGGCCCTGTGCCGCGAGTGCGCGGTGCAGCAAAACACCCCCGCCCGTAAAATCCCGGCATGAACGCGCTGAACATCGCCGAATACATGCAGACCGTGGGGCTGCAGGCCCGCCAGGCTTCGGCCCTGATGGCGCGTGCCGACGCGGCCACCAAGGCGCGGGCGCTGCGCACGCTGGCCGCGCTGCTGCGCGCCAACGTGCACGCCCTGCAAACCGATAACGCCAAGGACATCGAACGTGCCACCGCCAACGGCCTGAGCGCGCCGATGGTGGACCGGCTCAAGCTGACGCCCAAGGTTATCGAGACCGTGGCCGAAGGCTGCGAACAGCTGGCCACCATGCCCGACGTGATCGGCGAAATCATCGGCATGAAGCAGCAGCCCAGCGGCATCCGCGTGGGCCAGATGCGCGTGCCCATCGGCGTGTTCGGCATGATTTTCGAGAGCCGGCCCAACGTCACGATTGAGGCCGCCAGCCTGAGCATCAAAAGCGGCAACGCCTGCATCCTGCGCGGCGGCTCGGAAGCGATTGATTCCAACAAGGCGCTGGCCCGGCTGGTGCAGCAGGCCCTGACCGACAGTGGCCTGCCGGCCGACGCGGTTCAGCTGGTGCAGACCACTGACCGCGAGGCCGTGGGCCAGCTCATCACCATGCCGCAGTACGTGGACGTGATCATCCCGCGCGGCGGCAAAAGCCTGATCGAGCGCATCAGCCGCGACGCCAAGGTGCCGGTCATCAAGCACCTGGACGGCAACTGCCATGTGTATGTGGACGACCCCTGCGATATCGCCATGGCCGTCACCGTGGCCGACAACGCCAAGACCCAGAAGTACAGCCCCTGCAACGCCAGCGAAGGCCTGCTGGTTGCGCGCGGCGTGGCGGCGCAATTTTTGCCGCTGATCGGCGCCGTCTATGCCGCCAAGGGTGTGGAAATGCGCTGCGACGCCGAGGCCTCGGCCATCCTGGCGGCGGTGCCCGGCGCCCACCTGAAGCCCGCGACCGAGCAGGACTGGTCCGAGGAATACCTGGCGCCCATCATCAGCGTCAAGGTGGTTGCCGGTGTGGATGAGGCCATTGCCCACATCAACCAGTACAGCAGCCACCACACCGACGCCATCCTCACGCGCGACCACATGCACGCCCAGCGTTTTCTGCGCGAGGTGGATTCCGCCAGCGTCATGGTGAATGCAAGCACCCGCTTCGCGGACGGTTTTGAGTTTGGCCTGGGTGCCGAAATCGGCATCAGCACCGACAAGTTCCATGCCCGTGGCCCGGTCGGTATTGAAGGCCTCACCTCCTTGAAATACGTGGTTTTGGGCCAAGGTGAAGTCAGAAACTAAAACTCCAACATCCAGGCCAGCATGGTTCCGCACCTCATTACCGCCCTGACCGGCCCCATCAACGAGCTCGAGCAACGTGTACTCGACTCCATGCCGGCCATCGAACGCTGGTTCCGCCTGGAATGGATGGAGCACACGCCGCCGTTCTACAGCTCGGTGGACATCCGCAACGCGGGCTTCAAGCTGGCGCCGGTGGACACCAACCTGTTTCCCGGCGGCTGGAACAACCTCACACCCGAGATGCTGCCGCTGGCGGTGCAGTCGGCCATGGCCGCGATCGAAAAGATCTGCCCCGAGGCCAAGAACCTGCTGGTCATTCCGGAAAACCACACCCGCAATACCTTCTACCTGAGCAATGTGGCGCAGCTCAAGCGCATCTTCCACATGGCCGGGCTGAACGTGCGCATTGGCTCCATCAGCCCCGACATCAAGGTGCCCACGGTGATCGACTTGCCGACAGGCGAGCAGATCACGCTGGAGCCGGTGATCCGCAGCAAGCGCCGCCTGGGGCTCAAGGATTTCGACCCCTGCACCATCCTGCTGAACAACGACCTGTCGGCCGGCGCCCCTGGCATCCTGGAAGACCTGCATGAGCAGTACCTGCTGCCACCGCTGCACGCGGGCTGGAGCGTGCGCCGCAAGAGCAACCACTTCAAGAGCTACGAAGAAGTCTCCAAGCGCTTTGGCAAGCTGCTGGGCATCGACCCCTGGCTGATCAACCCGATGTACAACATCTGCGGGGAGGTCAACTTTGCCGAGGGCACGGGCATGGAGTGCCTCACGACCAACGTGGACGCGCTGCTGACCAAGATCCGCAAGAAGTACAAGGAATACGGCATCAACGAAAAGCCGTTTGTGGTGGTCAAGGCCGACAACGGCACCTACGGCATGGGCATCATGACCGTGCGCGACGTCAAGGACCTGGACGCGCTGAACCGCAAGACCAAAAACAAGATGGGCGTCATCAAGGACGGCCAGGAAGTCAGCCAGGTCATCATCCAGGAAGGCGTGCTGACCAACGAGCGCATGAACGACGCCGTGGCCGAACCCGTGGTCTACATGATGGACCGCTACGTGGTCGGCGGTTTCTACCGCATCCACGCGGAACGCGGTGTGGACGAGAACCTGAACGCCCCCGGCGCCAGCTTTGTGCCACTGGCATTTGCTGAGAGTACGCACTTACCTCAGCCTGGCATGAAGCCCGGCGCCAGTGCGCCCAACCGCTTCTACATGTATGGCGTGATCGCACGGCTGGCGATGCTGGCGGCCAGCTACGAGATGGAAGCCACGGACCCCGACGCAGAGGTCTACGACTGACGCGTTGTTGCGCTGCAACAAGACATGCGGCGCGGGGGTAGCAGGCGCACAATAGCGGTCCCAAAGCTATGGAACCCCGCCGGCGCCTGAGACCGGCAACAAGGGGTGGTTGTGTGTCTGCATCCAAATCGTCTCTCGCGGCGCTGACCCTCGGCGCCATCGGTGTTGTCTATGGCGACATCGGCACCAGCGTCCTGTATGCCGTCAAGGAAGTCTTTGGCTCCGGGCATGTCCCCTTCACCCACGCCAACGTCTACGGCGTCCTGTCGATCTTCTTCTGGACGCTGACGGTCATCGTCTCCATCAAGTACGTGGTGCTGGTGCTGCGCGCCGACAACCACGGCGAAGGCGGGCTGATTGCCATGCTTGCGCTGGCGTCCCAGGCGGTCAAGGACAAGCCCGAGCTGCGCAAATGGCTGCTGGGCATCGGCATCTTCGGTACCTCGCTGTTTTATGGCGACGGCGTCATCACCCCGGCCATCTCGGTGCTGTCGGCGGTGGAGGGCCTGGAGGTCGTCTCACCCGCGTTCAAGCAGTATGTGATCCCGCTGACGTTGGTGATCCTGTTCTGCCTGTTTGCCATTCAAAAGCGCGGCACCAGCGGCCTGGGCAAGTTCTTCGGACCCATCACGCTGGTGTGGTTCATCGTGCTGGCGGTGCTGGGCGTGTCGCACATCGTGCGTCACCCCGAAATCCTGGCGGCTATCAGCCCTCATCATGCGCTGGGCTTCATGTTCAACAACCCCGGCACGACATTCATCATTCTGGGTGCCGTGGTGCTGTGCGTCACGGGAGCCGAGGCGCTGTACGCCGACCTGGGCCACTTCGGCAAGCGGCCCATCCGGCTGGCCTGGTTCACCGTGGCCATGCCCGCGCTCACGCTGAACTACTTCGGCCAGGGCGCGTTGCTGCTGGAGAACCCCGACGCGATCAAGAACCCTTTTTACCTGATGGCGCCCGACTGGGCGCTGGTGCCATTGGTGCTGCTGGCCACCATGGCGACGGTCATTGCATCGCAGGCGCTGATCACCGGTGCATTCAGCGTGACCAAGCAGGTGATCCAGCTGGGCTACCTGCCGCGCCTGAACATCCAGCACACCAGCGTGCGTGACACGGGGCAGATCTACATCCCCTTCGTCAACTGGGGCCTGTTCGTGGCGATCGTGCTGGCCGTGGTGATGTTCCGCTCGTCCAGCAACCTGGCGGCGGCATATGGCATTGCCGTCACGCTGGACATGCTGATCACCACCACCCTCACGTTCTTTGTGATCCGCTACGGCTGGAAGTACCCGCTGGCGCTGTGCATCGCGGCCACCGGCATCTTCTTTGTGGTGGACCTGGCGTTCTTCAGCTCCAACATGCTCAAGCTGTTCCATGGCGGCTGGTTCCCCCTGGCCATCGGCGGCATCATCTTCATGCTGATGATGACCTGGAAGCAGGGCCGCGCCCTGCTCAATGAAAAGCTGCGCGCCGACGCCATCGACCTCAAGAGCTTTCTGGAGGCGGTCTTCGTCAGCCCGCCCGCGCGGGTGGAAGGCTCGGCCGTGTTCCTGACGGCGGAGCCCGGCACCGTGCCCAACGCCTTGCTGCACAACCTCAAGCACAACAAGGTGCTGCACGATCACAACCTGTTCGTCACCGTGCGCAGCCACGAGGTGCCATGGATCGGGATGGACAAGCGCCTGGCCATTGAATCGCTGGGCCACAACTGCTGGCAGGTGGTGGTTCATTACGGCTTCAAGAACGACCCCGATCTCCCGCGTGCGCTCGAGCAGATCCGCAGCCGCGGCTGCGAGCTGGAGACCATGAGCACCAGCTATTTCCTGTCGCGCGACGTCGTGGTGCCCACCATCGGCAGCGGCATGGCTGCCTGGCGCGAAAAACTGTTTGCCCAGATGCACCACAACGCCAGCGGTGCGGCCGACTTCCTGAACCTGCCCAGCAACTCGGTGGTGGAGCTGGGCAGCAAGATCGAGATCTAGGCTGCCGGCGGCGTGCCTTCAGCCCACCGCCACGGTCATGTCCAGCTCCACCGCCGCGCCCTTGGGCAGCTGTGCCACGCCTACTGAAGTGCGCGTGTGTGTACCGGCGGGGCCCAGCACCCGCACCAGCAGATCAGACGCCGCGTTCGCTACTTCACTTTGCTGTGTGAAGCCCGGCGCGCTGCGCGTGTACACCCGCACGCCCAGCACCTGCTGCACGGTGTCCAGCGAGCCTTCGGCCTGGGCAATCAGTGCCAGCGCGCGCATGGCGCAAACCTCGGCCGCATGCTGCGCGCGCTCCAGCGTCACGTCGCTGCCCGCTTCACCCACCACCACGACCTGACTGCCCACGCGCGGCACCTGGCCGCTGATGTGCAGCACGCCGCCGTGCTTGAGGGTGGAAACATAGTTGCCCCCGATCTGCAGCGGGCCGCTGAAGTCGTAGCCCAGCCGGGTGGCCTCGGCCGTAAACCGTGTTGCGCGTGTGTCGCTCATGCCCGTACCTTTCATGCTGTTCATGGCCGCTACTGTGCCGCATTGCGGTGCGGCGTGCAGAATTGGCGCCATGCGATTTTTCAAAGACCTGAGCCTGTCGGCTTTCACCGCCGGCTTCGTGGCCGTGCTTGTCGGCTTCACCAGCTCGGTGGCTATCGTGTTCCAGGCGGCACAGGCTTTCAGCGCCACGCCCGAACTGATCAGCTCCTGGATGTGGGCGCTGGGGCTGGGCATGGGCCTGTGCACGGCCATTCCGTCGCTGGTGCTGCGCCAGCCGGTCATGGTGGCCTGGTCCACGCCGGGCGCGGCGGTGTTGGCAACCGCCGGGCTTGCGGGCGGATTTTCCATGGCCGAAGCCGTGGGCGCCTTTCTGGTGTGCGGCGCGCTCATCACGCTGGCGGGTGTCACGGGCTGGTTCGAACGGGTCATGAACCGCATCCCCATGGCCATCGCGTCGGCGTTGCTGGCCGGTGTGCTGGCCCGCTTTGGCCTGCAGGCGTTTGCCGCGGCGCAAACCGCGTTGGCCCTGGTGCTGCTGATGCTGGCCACCTACCTGCTGGGCAAACGGTTCGTGCCGCGTTACGCCGTGGTGGCAACGCTGGCCGTGGCCGTCGCCTATGCGGCGGCCAGTGGCGGCATGGTGTGGTCGCGCGTGACGCTGCACTTTGCCGTGCCGGTGTTCACCGCGCCGTCGTTCAGCCTGGGCGCCATCACCAGCCTGGCGCTGCCGCTTTTTGTGGTGACCATGGCTTCGCAAAACCTGCCCGGCGTGGCGGCCATCCGCGCGGCCGGTTACGACATGCCGATCTCCAGGCTCATCACCGTGACCGGCGTGGCCATGCTGGTGCTGGCGCCGTTTGGCGCGTTCGCGCTGTGCCTGTCGGCCATCACCGCCGCCATTTGCATGGGCCGCGAGGCGCATGAAGACCCGGCCAGGCGCTATACGGCGGCGGTGTCGTGCGGCGCGCTGTATGTACTGATCGGCATTTTTGGTGCGGCAGTTACGGGGCTGCTGACCGCGTTCCCGAAAGAGCTGGTGGTCGCCATTGCCGGCCTGGCGCTGCTGGGCACCATCGGCAGCGGCCTGGCCGTCGCATTGAAGGATGAAAACCACCGCGAGGCCGCGCTCATCACCTTCCTGGTGACGTTGAGCGGCGTCTCAATAGCCGGGATCGGATCGGCGTTTTGGGGCGTCGTCGCAGGCGCAATTGCCTTGTTTGTGCAACAGTATGCCCACCCCCGAAGCGGCTGACGCCGCCTCCCCCTCAAGGGGGCACCACTAGCGGCCCGGCAAAGCCGGTTCCGCGGTGGTCCCCCGAAAGACCCATCAACGACTGCCATGAACATCCTCTTTGTCGCCGACCCGCTCGAATCCTTCAAGACCTACAAGGACACCACCTTTTCCATGATGCGCGAGGCGCAGCGCCGCGGCCACCGCATTGCTGCCTGCGAGCCGCGCCACCTGGTCTGGCGCTCGGGTGGCGTGGTGCGCGCGGCGGTGCGCAACATCACACTGACGGGCGCGGACGACGACTGGTTCAACGAGACCAGCACACCCTTCATGCCGCTGGCGGACTTTGACGCCGTCATCATGCGCAAGGACCCGCCGTTTGACAGCGAATACTTCTATGCCACGCACCTGCTGGAGCAGGCCGAGCGCGAGGGCGCAAAGGTGTTCAACAAACCCCGCACACTGCGCGACCACCCCGAAAAGCTCGCGATCATGGAGTTCCCGCAGTACGTGAGCCCCACGCTGGTCACCCGCAGCGCTGACGAGGTGCGGGCCTTTCATGCCGAGCACAAAGACATCATCCTGAAGCCGCTGGACGGCATGGGCGGCATGGGCATCTTCCGGGTGAAGGCCGACGCGCTGAACCTGGGCTCCATCATCGAGACGCTGAACAAGGACGGCGCCGAGACCATCATGGTCCAGCGTTTTGTGCCCGAGATCACGCAGGGCGACAAGCGCATCCTGATCATCGGTGGCCAGGCCGTGCCGTTCAGCCTGGCGCGCATCCCGCAGGGCACCGAGGTGCGCGGCAACCTGGCCGCGGGCGGCCTGGGCGTAGCGCAGCCGCTGTCGGACAGCGACTGGGCGATTGCCCGCGCTCTGGGGCCGGTGCTGGCCGCGCGCGGTTTGCTGCTGGTGGGCGTGGATGTGATCGGCGACCGCCTTACCGAGATCAACGTGACCAGCCCCACCTGCTTTCAGGAGATCACGCAGCAAGCCGGCTTTGACGTGCCGGCGATGTTCATCACGGCGCTGGAGGCTGCGCTCGCGTCTTAAGTGGCGGCTTATACGGCGGGTTGTGCCTGCCCGTTGACGAACACGCGCAGCTCGCCAGGCGCAAACACCGTCCAGTTTTCGTTGGTGGTCAGCGGTGTGGTCACCACCACAGCCACGCGGTCGTTGGGCGTGGTGGCCTGCGCAAAGTCAACGCTCAGGTCCTCGTCGGCCAGCTGGGCGTGGGTAAACGGGTGGCGCCGCTCCACGTAGCACAGGTGCGTGGACGCATGGGCCCACAGCGCCTGCCCGTTGGACAGCAGGAAGTTGAAGGTGCCGTGCGCGGCGATGCGCGGCACCAGTTCGCGCAGCGTCAGGGTCAGCTCGTCCACGGTGGGCACGCCGGCATGTGATTTGGCCAGCTCCTGCATGATCCAGCAGAACGCGCGCTCGCTGTCGGTGCTGCCCACCGGGCGGAAGGCCGCATGCAGCCGGGGGTGAAAGTCCTTCAGGTCGCCGTTGTGGGCAAACACCCAGTAGCGGCCCCACAGCTCGCGCACGAACGGGTGGCAGTTCTGCAGGTTCACCGCGCCCTGGGTGGCCTTGCGGATGTGGGCGATGACGTTTTCGCTCTTGATCGGGTAGCGGCGGATCAGCTCGGCCACGGGCGAATCGCAGGCCGGCAGGTGGTCCACGAAGTGGCGCAGGCCTTTGTCCTCGAAGAACGCGATGCCCCAGCCGTCGGCGTGGTGGTCGGTGCGCCCGCCGCGCTCGGCAAAGCCCGCGAAGCTGAACATCACGTCGGTGGGGGTGTTGCAGTTCATGCCCAAAAGCTGGCACATGGCGTCAGGTTCCCTTCGCTTGTTTTTCCCGCAGTTGCCAGGCCGCCACCAGCGCCAGCGCGCACAGCGCGGCCAGCATCAGGAACGACTCATTGAACGCTGCCAGCCGTGCGGGGCTGGTGGTCGCGTTGGTCAGCGAATCGCCATGCGCGGCCAGCCGCCATTCCAGCACGATGCCGCACAGGCTCACACCCGCAGCGCCGCCCAGCATGCGTACGAAATTGATGGCGCTCGCGCCCTGCGGGATCAGCGCCGGCGCCAGCCCGCGCATGGAGCCCAGGTTCAGCGACGGCAGGATGAAGCCCAGCCCGACGCGGCCCAGGATGGCAAACGCCACCAGCACCCACAGGGCCGTGCCCAGGCCTACGGTCACCATCAGCGCGAACGACGCGGCCAGCAGCGCCAGCCCGATGCTGACCAGCAGGTAGGTGGGCTGCCGGTCGGCCAACCGGCCCACACCGGCAATCGTCAGGGCCAGCACAAAGCCGGCGGGCAGCAGGATGGTGCCCACGTGCGATGCAGACAGCTGCAGGCCCAGTTGCATGTACACCGGCAGCAGGTAGGTGGAGCCGAACAAGGCGGTGCCGTAGATGAACGCCACGATGCTGCCCATGGCGAATTGGCGGTAGCCGAACACATGCAGGTTCATCAGCGGCTCGCGCCCGGTGCCCATGAGCCTGCGCTGCCACCCCACAAACGCCACCAGCGCCGCCATCGCGCCGCCCAGCAGCAGCCCGGCGCGCAGCGGGCTGTTGCCATGCAGCTCCACCAGGCCGTTGAGCAGGCACAGCGTGCCCGCGCTGCCCAGCAGCAGGCCGCGCCAGTCCAGCGGCGCGCCGCTACGGTTGGCCGCCACGCCACCCGGCGACGTGACGGGTACAAAGCGGTAGGCCATGTACAGCGACGCCAGGCAGAACGGCACCACCATGAAGAAGATCGAGCGCCAGCCAAACAGGTCCACCAGCACGCCGCCAATGCTGGGGCCGATGGCCGGCGCCAGCACCACGCCCATGCCGAAGATGCCACTGGCGCGGCCCTGTTCGCTGGGCTCGAACGCGCGCAGGATGATGATGGCGGGGATGGGCTGCACGATGCCCGCGGCCAGCCCCTCGGCCACACGCGCGGCCAGCACCAGGCTGAAGCTGTTGGACAAACCACCCACAATGCCGCCCGCCATGAGCAGCAGCATGGTGCCCACATAGGTGTGGCGGTAGCCGTAGCGTGCCAGCAGCCAGGGCGTGGTGAGCATGGACGCCGTCATGGCCACCATGAACCCCGAGCTGACCCACTGCGCGCGCTCCTGCCCCAGCGTGAAATGGTGGCTCATGTCGGGTATGGCCACGTTCACGATGGTGGACGACATGATGGACGCCATGGTGCCGATCATCACGGACAGCAGCAGCAACCAGCGGTAACGCGGGCCGTAGCGTTCGCGCAGTGACGACAGGGTGTTGTGCCCGCTCATGCCGTGGCCGGCCCCGCGCCGGCGGCAGTGGCGCAGGCCCGGCAGATGCAGGCCTTGCCCCGCGCTGCGGCCGGGATGCGTTCCAGCGCCGCGCGGTTGAAGTCCACCTGCGTGCACCAGCAGGGCCCCTGCTTCACGCCCGTCAGGCGCTGCGCCTCCATGGCGCACAGGTTGGCCTGGCCGCACAACGGGCAGCGGGCGGGGTCTGGCGTGGCGGGTGTTGGCATGGCGCACAAGTCTACCGCCGTGCCCCAGGGCGCATCAGGGTCTGAACGGGTGTGCGGCGGCAAACCCCGGTGCCATGATGCGCCCAGGAGAGACCGCCATGACCCCTACAGACCCCAACGGCCGGCGCCGCGCCTTGCGCCTGGCGCTGGCAGCATCTGCGCTGGCCGCCAGCGGCGCGGCCTGGCCGCAGGCCGACAGCAAGGCCTGCGCGCTGGTGCTCATGCATGACCGCGGTGGCTCGGCCGCGCCCATGGCGGCGCTGGGCCGCAAGCTGCAGGGCACCTGCACAGTCAAGGCGGTAGAGATGCCCTGGTCGCAACGCCGGGCCAATGACAAGGATATGGCCGGCGCCTGGCAGGAGGTCACGCGCCACATCCGCGACCTGCGCCAGCAGGGCTACAAGCGTGTGCTGGTGGGCGGCGCCGGCTTTGGCGCCAACGCGGCGCTGGCCTATGCCGGCGCCGTGGGCGATTCAGACGGCGTGGTGGCGCTGGCGCCCGAAGCCGACGCCCCGGGCATCGGCGGCCTGCCCGCCACCGCCGCGGCGCTTCGCCAGCACATGCCGGCGCTGTGGGTGCTGGGCACGGAAGACCCGGTGTTCAAGCGGGGCGAAGACTTTGCCTATGCCAAGGCGCCGCCGCACCCGCAAAGCCGCTATGAAGCCGTCAAGACAGACCGCAAGGGCACCGTGGACGCGTCCGCCAAACCGTTGGCGGACTGGCTCAAATCGCTGGAGTAGGCCGGCGCCTCAGTCCGGCTGCACCAACGCCAGGCCGGAGACGGTGTCGACGCCGGCAATACCGCCCAGCAGCGTGGCTGCATTGGTGGCTGCCGACAGGTCGACGCGGTACAGCGACAGCACGGTGCCCGATCGGATGGCCGCATAGCCCGTGGTGGTGCGCGATTCCAGGTCAAAGCCGTTCACGCCGCTGCCCACCACGCCCAGTGTGGCGTCGCTGGTCAGGTTGCCGTTGTTGGGCGGGTTGACCACAGAGCGCAGCGCCAGCGCCAGGTCCAGCACATACAGCGTGGTGGCGGTGGCACCGCGGAATGAATTGGTATAGGCCGCAGCGGTCGCGGTGGGCGGCACGGTCAGCCCTGCTTCGTTCACGCGCGTGAGGTTGCCGTCAGTGATGGTGTCGCCGGTCTCCACGTCAATGCGCAGGTTCTGCCCGGTGTTGCTCACCACGCGCAGCCGGTCGGCCACGGGGTTGAAGTCCACGCCAAACTGCGTGCCCAGCAAGGTGGTGAAGGGGTTGTCGTCGCCGGCGGCGGCCTTGAGCGCTGCGCGAAAGGTGGCGCGGCCCGTGGAGGCGTCCAGCGTGTAGAGGTT
>CALRZF020000081.1:0-12393 GCA_943372585.1 Ramlibacter sp. 2FC
CAGTTCGGTCCTGATCTGGGTACAGCAAGTTTCCTGCCGATGCTGCTCGATGTCAAAGAGGGCGTGGCATACATCGTGGCACACCCCATGGGCTGCCTTTCCTACAACAAGTGGGGCAGGCCAAATCCGCCGTACGTGGTCTTCAAATACCAAGGCCGAACGTGGAGCCGCGTTGCACCACCGGAACTGCCATCCGAAATCAAACTGCCGAACTTGATCTTTTCATCCCCCGATGACGAGGCAAGAAATCTTGGACAAACCATCGTCTCAGCTACTGAAATTCAGAAGCTGTACGCGGGCTACAGGCAGCCTGAATATCGCAGCATTTTGCGAGAAGAAATTCCGAATGCTGGCGGTGAAAGATGCGGCCAGATGGTCAGCAACGGAAAGGGTGGATGGATAGGAATGGGCTGGTTTAGAGACCAGCCTTCCCATGAAGCCTGTCTTAACTACTGTGTGCGTGAGGGTGTCGGCCCTGCGCAATGCCCGTGCGAAATCTTGTTTAAATGAAAGTAATTTATGGCAACGAATATCGAGTACGCATTGATGGCTGGCGCCTCGTACATATCAACCCGCGCGGACATCAATCAATTTCCAGTTCCCAACGGTTGGACGGAGCAAGTCGACAAACGAAAGAAGGAAGACTCATCAGGATTTGAAGCCAGCTACTTCACCAAAGGCAGCGAAATCGTCATCTCCTATTCCGGCACCGACCCGAACAATGCAGGCCTCTTCTCCAAAGACATGCAGGCCAACCTGCAGATCATCAGAGGCGATTGGACAGCCCAGTTGCAGCAGGCTGTTGAGTACTATCTGGAGATCAAGGCAGCCAACCCGACGGCGACCATCACACTGACGGGCCACAGCCTGGGCGGTGGGCTGGCGTCCCTGGTGGCGGTGTTTTTTGGCGTCAGTGCCCAGGCATTCGACCAGGCCCCTTTTGCCAAGTCAGCCACCGCGCTTTCTGACAACGCCAGCACCCTCTTGAGCCTGCTGACCGCCAAACTCGATGCGGGTGGGAATCGGGTTTATGACGCTGGGGTACTTGCGCCGTTGACGCAATATCTGGAGCTGCGCAGCCCGACCAACCCCATTCCGCGCAGTAACCTGGTCAACACCATACAGGTCGAGGGTGAGGTCCTTGACGCCAGCCTGATCGGCGGTATCTATAACCGTATCGGCAATGCCCCCGTGTCGCTGACCAATGGGCAGACCACCAGCAAGACCAACCTGCATTCCCAGTCGCTGCTGACCGCGTTCCTGCAAAGTGAAAAGACCGCACCCAGCGGCCAGGCGTTGAATGACGCCACCAAGACATTCACCGGTCTGTTGCCACTGCTGTTCGACGAAAAACTGTATTCCTTCAATACCGGAATCAACAACACAACCAACGCCAACTTCCTTGACCACCTCGTCCGCAACGAGGCGGGCGGCATCGGCGGCATTGCAGTGGGCGGTAACGCCCTGCTGACGCACTTCGCCGCTGATTTGCAAAAGCTCGGCGCCAACATTGCAGGCCTGAACGTGCAGGCCCAGAACGCCCTGATCGCCCAAGGCATCGAGTGGTACTACTGGCAAGGTACGGGTTACAGCGGTCAGAAATTTTTCACTCAGACCGGGAAACTTTTTCAGTACACCACTGCCACAGGGGCAGGCCTGAAGGGTGCGCAAGACAAGGCTGGCGCTTATGTCAAGCTGTGGATCGACCCCCTGAGCAAGGCGCATGGTGCATCGGATGTGCTGACAACCTACCAGCAGTGGAGCGTCAACACTGGCACAGAAGCCGTCACGGCCACCGCCGTGGACGCGACCAAATCGCAAATCTTCATTGGCGGTACAGGTGCCGACACCTTCACCGGTGGCAACAAGGATGATGTGATGCTGGCGGGCGCGGGCAACGACACCCTGACCGGAGGCGGCGGCGACGACAAGCTCTACGGCGGCGGCGACGACGATACGTACCACTTCAACGGTACCTGGGGCAAAGACACCGTCACGGACAGCGACGGCAAAGGCGCCTTCCAGATGGATGGCAAAGCCCTGACCAACTTTGGGGGAGCCGGCGAACGCGAAGGCTATTCCTTTGACATGGGCGGCAACGTCTATGCCAACCTGGACATCCAGAAATCCGGCAACACGTACAAAGCCACCATTACCAAAGGCACAGACACCGCCAACACCATCACCATCAACAACTTCGATCTGAGCAAGGCCAAGGGCGAGCAAGGCTACATGGGCATCAAGCTCGGCCCGGCCAAAGTTGCCCTGACGCAAGAGTCCGGCAACTTCTGGGCTGTGGCAGGTGCCAGCCTGGACAACCTGAACGGCAAAACAGCCCCCATCACCGAAGGTGGCGGCACCAGTTTCAACGCGTGCCTGAGCAGCGGCGCCAAGGCGGGCGACACCATCACCATGAGCTTCAGCGGCGCCGGCAATTGCAAGATCATCCTGGGCGACACCACGGTCGACGCCAACGGCGCCGTCATCATCCTGGTAGAGGGCCAGACCCAGGTGCGCTTCTCGCTCGTGCACGACGGCAACCTGGACGCTGACGCTGTGGCCAGCCTGAGCGCCACCTACAACAGCAGCGGCACCAGCGCCACCAGCAACACCTGGGCCATCAACCTGAAAGACAGCGGCAAAGCAGACAACACCTTCAACGGCGATTACGTCGCGAGGGCCGAAACGAACACCGGTGTACCCATCACTCGGGAGAACTATGCCGGCACGGACGTGGCGGCAGTGGCCACCGGTGATCTGTACTACGTGACCGACGGCCAGGGGAACCTGCAGGCCGGCAGCAACCAACCCACTCAACGCCCCATCTACAACGCGCAAGGCGAAGTGATCGGGACAGAGACCATCCCCAGCGATGACCCACTCGTTACGGACAACACCCTTTTTGGCACGAGCGGCAATGACCAGATCAACGGCCTGACGGGCAACGACCTGCTGGGCGGCAAAGAGGGCAACGATGTGATCGACGGCGGCGCCGGCAACGACATGATCGGTGGAGGTGCGGGCAACGACAACATCAAAGGCGGTGACGGCAACGACTACATCAGTTCGGCGGCGAATATTAAAGACGCATACCAGCAGCTCGGCCCCGCCGACCAATGGGTGAACTGGGGCATGCCGGCGGGCACCACGCTCGTGATGACGGGCGGGGCCTGGGGCGTCTATGCCACCGACCAAAGGAACCACTGGTGGACCGGCATGAAGTATTCGTTGACCGACGTGCAGCAGGACGTGATCGATGCTGGCGCGGGTGACGATTGGGTGCTGGCCAGTTGGGGCGACGACCGCGTGCGGGGCGGTGACGGTAAGGACCAGTTGCGCGGCATGGGCGGCGGCGACATCGTGGAGGGTGACGACGGGGACGACTATCTGGACGGCGACGGCGACGTGGGCGGCGGCAGCGTGCTGGACTACGCGCCCATTCAGGACCACGGCCACGACTTTCTGGATGGGGGCGCGGGCAACGACAAATTGTTTGGCGGCGGAGGCATGGACAACCTGTTCGGAGGCGTGGGCAACGACGTCCTGAATGGCGACACGGATGGCGTCATCGACGATCCCGAGTTCATGCGCCATCATGGTGACGATTACCTGGACGGTGAAGATGGCGACGACCAGCTAACGGGCGCAGGTGGGGCGGACGTGCTGTACGGTGGCAATGGTGATGATCGCCTGGATGGCGACGATCTGACCGTTCATGTGACGGCGCCGTTCCACGGTGACGATTACCTGGACGGCGAAGCCGGCAATGACCAGCTGCTGGGTGGCGGTGGCGGTGATGTGATGTACGGCGGCGCTGGCAATGACACCCTATGGGGCGATACGGGCCTTGGGGCGGACCATTCGCGCTTTCTGCCGCTGCAATACCACGGCAACGACTATCTGGACGGCGAGGACGGGGACGACTACCTTGAAGGTGGCGCGGGCGAAGACGTGCTTGTCGGCGGCGCGGGCGCGGACCATTTGTATGGCGATATCAACCCGGCCAAGCACGACAGTGGCATGGCCACCAATCCCCAGGCCGGGGGGCGCGACGAGCTGTACGGTGGCGATGGCGATGACTATCTGAATGGCGGCATGGGTGCGGACTACATGGAAGGCGGCGCCGGGAGCGACGTCTATGTCATCGACCATGAGGGCGACGTGGTGGTGGAGTCTTTCACTCCGGCGGGCAATGCACCTATGGCCATGGGCCTTGCCGCGCCAATCGGAGTGCACGCTGACCAGCCCATGACGGCACAGGCCGATATGGACACGATTCAGTCCCACATCACCTACACGCTGGGCGACGGCTTTGAGGTTCTGGAACTGCAAGGCGCCACGGACATCGTGGGCACGGGCAACGGTCAGGACAATACCCTGCGCGGCAACGCTGGTGACAACGTGCTGTCAGGCGCCAAAGGTACGGACTGGCTCAGCGGCGGAACGGGCAACGATGTGTATGTATTCAACCGCGGCGACGGCACGGACACGCTGTTTAACTATGACTTTCTGTACGACATCGTGGACCCCCAGAGGCCTCAGGCAGTCGACGCGTTGCGCATGGGCGAAGGAATTGCGGCCGGCGACGTAGCAGTGCGCCGCCAGGGCAACAATCTCAAGCTGCAGCTCAAGAACACGGACGATCAGATCCTGGTCGCCAATTACTACGGCGATGTGGCGCAAGAGGGCACGCGCTTGCTGGACTACAAGATCGACCGCGTGGAGTTCGCCGATGGCACAGTGTGGGACCAGGCGAAGCTGGAGTTGGAGGCGGACCGCGCCGCGAACAACCAGGCGCCGGTGTTCAACGGCAGCATCGCGCCAGTAGGAGCGTCGGCAAGTGTCGCTTTCAGCTGGGCCGTGCCCGCAGGCACAGCCATCGACCCCGACGCATGGGATGCGGTGACTTACAGCGTCAAGCAGGCCGACGGCGCGCCGCTGCCTGAATGGCTGGACTTTGATTCCGCCGCGGGCACGCTCAGTGGCACGCCGGGCATGGACGACATCGGCAACCTGCAGCTGATGCTGTGGGCCACGGACGGCTATGGCGCGTCCGCCGCCAGGAGCTTCTGGCTCCAGGTTGGCCTGCCCAATCAGGCGCCGCTGCTTGACTTTGCTCTGAGTGACCAGACGGCTCCCAGGCAGGCGGCGTTCCAGTACACCGTGCCGGACTACACGTTCAGCGATCCGGAGGGGGGCGCATTGACCTATGGCGCCGTGCTGGCTGACGGCGGGCCCCTGCCGTCCTGGCTGTCCTTCAACGCACAGACCCGCACTTTCGGCGGGGAACCCGCTGAGCCGGGGCAGTTCAGCGTCCGGGTGACGGCCACTGATCCGGCGGGCGGCATGGCGTCGGACATGTTCGAGATTGTGGTGCCCGCTTCGCTGGTCACCACCTGGACGGGAACCGAACAGGGCGACCACCTCGGCGGTGGCATCGGCCCCGACTTGTTGCTGGGGTTGGCGGGCAATGACTATCTCTTCGGGTTTGAGCATGATGACGAGCTGGACGGCGGACCTGGCAATGACCATCTGTACGGTGGGGCGGGCAATGACGTCTTTGTGTTCAGGCCAGACTCGGGCCATGACGAGGTGCATGGTCGCGTTGGCAGCGATGCTGTGCAGTTGGGCGCCGGCGTCACACCGGAGGATCTTGTCCTGATGCGCACGGGGACCGAACCGGATGGCTGGGAGCTGGCAACGGACGCCCTGGTGCTGCAGATTCCCGCGACAGGTGCCCGGCTGTGGGTGCATGATTTCTTCGCGGCAGATTCGACCCAGGGCATCCAGCAACTGCGGTTTGACGACGGTACCGTCTGGAGCCGTGACGAGATCGTTGCGCGGGCTGGCGCCCGCATACCCGGCGAAGCCAACCACATGGCCGGTTCGGGGGGGGATGACGTTTTCGTGGTGGACAACGACAGCGACACCATTGCCGAGGCGCCTGGCGGCGGGACTGACACGGTGCTCAGCTCGGTCTCGTACACCCTGCCAGCCAACGTGGAGATTCTGCGCCTGACCCATTTCGCGCAGGATGGGTCGGGCAATGGGGGTGACAACGTGCTATACGGCACTGCAGCGCACAACACCTTGTCCGGTGAAGGTGGTAACGATGACTACTACGGCGGTGCCGGGGACGACAGCTACTGGGACACCGTGTCATCCACTACCCAGCGCGGTGGCCGCGTGTTCGAAATCGAAGGCGAGGGCTGGGACGCCCTGTATTCCAACCATGTGTCCGTGGTGCTGGACGACAACGTCGAAGAGCTGAACATCATCGATCCCATTGGCAGCTCCGGCTCGTACATGGGCAACGACAGTGATAATGTGATCAATGCGACAAGGGGCTGGAATGCGTTCGACACCGTCCGCATTGACGGGGGCGCTGGCGCGGACAGCATGTTCGGCGGCGAGGGCATCAACACCTTTGTCGTGGACGATACCGGTGACACGGTATCCCAATCGAATGGCTATGCCGAAGGCACCATTGAAGCCAGCGTGTCCCATGCGCTGGGCCACAACTTCCGCGTTATCAAGCTGACAGGGCAGGATGCCATCGACGGTACCGGTAACGGCGCATCAAACGAGCTGTGGGGCCACCTCAATGCGTCGGCCAACCGTTTGACCGGCCTGGATGGCGATGACATCTACCACCTCGATTTGCTGGATACGGCGATTGAGCAGGCAGGCGGCGGCTTCGACACCGTCTACCTGCACGGTACGTCGTCCGGACCTGGCGTTGTGAATATGGCCGATTCGTGGGCCAATATCGAAGGCTTGTATCTGGACGCGAATTTCGGCGACGTGGATGTGGTCGGCACCGATGCGGCCAATACGATCCATGGCAGTTTGGGCGTCAACATCATTCGGGGCATGGGCGGCAACGACACGCTCTACCTGTCTGGCAGTCGCAGCACAGCATTGGGCGGGTCCGGAAACGATACGGTCTACCTTTGGGGCGTCGGGTTCGCCACCGTGGACGGTGGGACCGGCAACGACACCATCGTGGCCGACGGCGGCCAGCTGCAGGTGCTGCTGTCCATGGACGGCGGGGCCGACACGGTGAGCGGCGCCGCAGCACGGTCAGCCGCGCAGTGGTCCGCGCAGCGTGACGTGCAGTCGTTCATAGCATTGGCCGATGGCGCTGATGCATCTGCCCTGCGCCTGGTGCGCAGCGGCAAGGACCTGAGCGTGAGCCTGAACGGCGGCGGCAGCCTGACGGTCAAGGGCTACTACAACGGCGCGGAAGCCGTCACGGCGCTGGATGCGATCCGCCTGGGCGACGGCACTTTTCTCACGCGCGATGCCCTGGCTGCCGGTGTGGGCCGCGTCAGCCTGCAGGTCGCCACGGCGCGCAACGACCTGCTCATTACGTCCGCCGCCGTGCGCTCGCTGGCTGGTGGCGATGGCGCGGACCATCTGTATGGCCAGCACACGCAGGACCAGCTGGATGGCGGTGCAGGCGACGACCGCCTTTACGGCGGCGACGGGCAAGACCAGCTCCAGGGCGGCGCGGGCAACGACTTGCTGAGCGGCGGCCGCGGTGCCGACACCTACCTGTTCACGGCAGGCTGGGGCCAGGACGTGGTGGACGACCTGCAACGCGTCGACACCGTGGCGCATGCCGGTGCCCAGCTGGAGGATGACGAGACCCTCAATACCGTGCAGTTCGACGCCACCGCGACCGTGGCCGACATCGCGCTGTTGCGCGACGGACTGGACCTGCTGCTGCGTCACAAGACCGCGGGCGACACCATCCGCGTACAAGGGTACTTTGACGCGGTGCAGGGCAACGGCCTGATGCAGGTGCGTTTTGCGAACGGCACGGTATGGTCGGCCGCGCACATCGACCAGCTGGTCAACATCGTGACCGGCACGGCCGGCAACGACGTGCTGACCGGGCTGCCCACGGGCGGCGACATCACGGGGCTGGCCGGCGACGACGTGTTGACGGGGCTCGGTGCGGCGGACCGCCTGTTTGGCGGCGGCGGCAATGACACGCTCGACGGCGGGGGTGGCAACGACCTGCTGGACGGCGGGCCGGGCGCGGACGCCATGGCCGGCGGCGCCGGAGACGACACCTACCGCGTCAACCACGCGGGCGACACCGTGGCCGAGCTGGCCGGCGGCGGACGCGACCATGTGCAATCCAGCCTGAGCTGGACGCTGTCCGCCCAGGTGGAGTTGCTGACGCTGACCGGCGCTGCCGCCATCAACGGCACAGGCAACAACCTGGCCAACGTCATCACCGGCAATGCGGCCGCCAATGTGCTGGACGGCAAGGCCGGTGCCGATACGATGATTGGCGGCAACGGCAACGACACCTACCACGTGGCACAGGCGGGCGACGCCACTGTGGAGCTGGATGGCCAGGGCATTGACACCGTCTTTGCCGCCATCAACTGGACGCTGGCTGACCATGTAGAGAACCTGACGCTGGCCGGTACCGCTGCCATCAACGGCACGGGCAATGCGCTGGCCAACGTCATCACCGGCAACACAGGCGCGAATGTGCTGGACGGTGGCGCTGGCGCCGATACCCTGGCCGGGGGCACGGGCGATGACACCTACGTGGTGGACAACACGGCAGACACCATCGCAGAAGCAGCCGGCGGCGGCACCGATACCGTCGTGGCCCAGGTCCACTGGACGCTGGGCGCAGAGCTGGAAAACCTGACACTGGCCGGCACGGCCAACCTCAAGGGCACAGGCAACGCCCTGGCCAACACCATCACAGGCAATGCCGGCAACAACGTGCTGGACGGCAAGGCCGGCGCCGACAGGCTGGCCGGCGGTGCGGGCAACGACATCTATGTGGTGGATAACGCGGGTGACGTGGTGGTCGAGTTGGCGGGCGAAGGCATCGACCTGGTGCGTTCCGGCGTCACCTGGGTACTGGGTGCCGATGTGGAAAACCTGACGCTCACGGGCACCGCCGCCATCAACGGCACGGGCAATGCGCTGGGCAACACGCTTGCGGGCAACGCAGCCGCCAACACCCTGACTGGCGGCAACGGCGCAGACGTGCTGGACGGCAAGGGCGGTGTGGATGTGCTCAGCGGCGGCAAAGGCAACGACGTGTACCTGATGGGCCGCGGCTATGGTACGGACTCGCTCTCGGACACCGACAACACGGCGGGCAATCTGGATGTGCTGCGGTTTGCGTCCGACGTATCCGCCAGCCAGCTGTGGTTCCGCCAGGTGGGCAACGATCTGGAAGTCAGCATCATCGGCACGGCCGACCGGATGACGGTGCAGGACTGGTACCTGGGTGCGCGGCACGGTGTGGAGGAATTTCACGCCGGCGACGGCCGCACGCTGCAAAGGAGCGAGGTGCAGACACTGGTGAACGCCATGAACGACTTTGCCATTCCGGTCACTGGGCAGCCCAATTTGCCGCCGGCCTACGCCGCGCAGCTGAACGGCGTTCTGGCCTCAACCTGGCACTGGCCCATCCTGGACATCTAGCGCCTGGTACCTGAATCATCCCCGCGGATTCAGCAGCGAATAAAGCAGCTTGTCCGGCCCGTCGGCGGGGATGCGTATGCTGCCGTGCAGCGTCATGCCCAGGCGCTCCAGCAGCTGGCATGAGCGCTGGTTGTAGGGCAAGGTAATGGCCGCGATGCGCGGCAGCGCGAGTTCATCGAACCCGTAGGCCAGCACCGCCTGCGCAGCCTCCAGCGCATAGCCGCGGCCCCGGCCCGAGGGCAGGAAGGCAAAGCCGAGATCCGCGTCTGCCAGGCCTTCCCGGCGCACCAGGCCGCAGATGCCCAGGGGTTGCTCGTGGTCTGCGCCCGTGGCCCGCAGGCTCACGCGGTACAGGCCGTAGCCCAGCCGGTCGTACATGTCCAGCGGGCCGGTGTTCAGGTAGGTCAGCGCGTCTGCGCGTGTGCGCACCGCCTTGTCGCCGATAAAGGTCATCCACTGGGGGTCGTTGACCAGCTGGATGATGAAGTCTGCATCGTCCAGCGTGAGCCAGTCCAGTGACAGGCGTGCGGTGGTGGCAATGTTCATGGTGCGCGGCCTTGCCTCAAGCGGTCAGTATCCAGCCTTCCAGCGGGTCCATGTGGGCCGGCAGGCCGTAGCGCGGCGCGCCCTGCTGCTGCGCCCATGCGGCCTGCAGCAGGCACAACACGGCGTCCACGCTGTCCCCGCTGGCATCGGCGGCCAGCGTATCACGCTGCGCGTGGGTCAGGCGCAGGCGAAAGCCCGCAAGCGTGTCACCGTTTTCCAGCGCGGTCAGCAGGTCCTTGCGGGCAATCAGGCGCTCGGGCGTCTGTTTGGCGCGGTCGTCACTCTTGTAGCTTCGCGCGCCCAGTACCTTGCGCGCCAGCAGGCCGGGGTAGGCCTCCAGCGCCACGCGCCGCGGGTCGCCATCGTGCAGGCCCGGCAGGTGCACACCTGCGGCGCGCAGCAGCGGCACACCGGCGTGCAGCATCCAGGCCACGGGCGGGTTCACCCATTTCATGCTGGGGCTGGAGCCCGCGGGGCGGTCGGTGGCCCGGTGGGCAAACTTGCCGCCCACGGGCCGTGCATCGCAAAACGCGGCAAAGGTGTCGCGGATGGCGGGGCGGCTGAGCGATGCGTAATGGTCCATGCACGCAGCCCACTGCTGCGGCCAGCCCAGGTGCTCCACCAGTTCGCGCGGCAGGCCAAACGGAAAGTCAAAGCCACCCACCCAGGCCTGCGGCTGCGCCAGCCAGGCACCGAACGCGGCCAGCGATTCAAGGCGCTCAAGCCGTGCCAGCGTGACGCGCCCGCCCTCCTGTGCACCGATCGCCATGACGATGGGTTTGCGGCGTGTGGGCGCGCTGGAAAAGTCGCAACCGATCAGCAGGGTCATGGTGCGTGTCACCCCAACGCAAGCGCTGCGACGCCCGCGGCGATCAGCGCGGCACCGGCCAGCCGGGCCGCACGGTCACCCTCGCCCAGCAAATGGCCGCCCAGCAGCGCAGCAAACAGCATCGACACCTCGCGCGCCGGCGCCACGTGCGACAGCGGCGCGACCTTCACCGCATAGAGCACCAGCACATACGACACCGGGCTGATGATGCCCACGAACACGGCGTACTTCCATTGCTGCTGCCACAGCACCCAGGCCCCCGCACGGTCGCGCAGCACGGTGGGCACCAGCAGCACCAGGCGCAGCAGGTTGCCAATGTAGTCCAGCAGGATGGGGGACAGCAGCACGAACTTGACCGCGTAGCCGTCCACTACGGTATACGACGCGATGAACGCGCCGGTGAGCAGGCCGTACACCATGCCCTTGCGCACCCGCGCGCGCTGGGCGGGGTCGTGCGAAGCGCGCCACAGGCCCGGGCCGCCCGCAATCAAGAACACGCCGCCGATCACACCGGCAATGCCCAGCACACCCAGCGCAGAAATCTGCTCGCCCAGCAGCACGATGGCTGCAACCGACGACAGGAGCGGCCCGGAGCCGCGCGCCAACGGGTAGACGACCGTGAGGTCTGCCTTGCGGTAGCCGCGCAGCAGCACGATGAAGTACAGGGTGTGCAGCAAGGCGCTGGCTGCGACCAGCAGCCACTCTGTCGCGCCCCAGCGCGGCAGCTCGTCAATGCCCAGATAGATGCCCAGCGGCGCCCAGAACACCATCATCACCAGGCCGGTGAAGGTGGCAAAGCGCACATCGCCGCCCGCCTTCTTGGCGGCGATGTTCCAGCTGGCGTGAATGAGGCCCGCGACCAGGACCAGCGCAAGCGCGTAGGTGGGCACGGCCTCTTGTGCCTAGGCCCGGCCGATAATGGCTGCGGTGGCCATCAGTTCTTCCAGCAGCGCCAGCGATACCTTGCCCGATACCGAGTACGGGTCCAGCTCGGGCTTCTCGGAATACTTCAGCAGGATGGAGTGGTTGAGCTTGGACAGGTTGACCTGGCCCATGGTCCAGCCGCCAAAGCGGCGCTCGGTGATCTCTTCGTAGTGCAGCAGGGCCACGTCCTTGTGGCGCGGGTCCTTCTGGATGTGGCCGTACAGCGCGCTGACGGGCATGCGCCCGCCTTCGATGGCCTGCAGGAAGATACCGCCGCCATAGCAAAGAATGCCAGTGATGCCGCACAACGGATTGTGCTGGCGCGACTGGGACAGGATGGCGTCGATGGCGTCGGCGCTGGTGTCTACGGCGCGGCTGGCGTAAAGAAGGCGTACAAGCATGGAGGGTCAGCCTTTTTGGGGAATGAGGGCGAGGAATTCACGGCGCAGCGTGGAGTCCTTGAGGAACACGCCGCGCATGACGGAGTTGATCATCTTGCTGTCCATGTCTTTCACGCCGCGCCAGGCCATGCAGTAGTGGCTGGCTTCCATGACGATCGCCAGGCCATCGGGCTGGGTTTTTTCCATGATCAGGTCAGCAAGCTGCACCACGGCCTCTTCCTGGAT
>CALRZF020000082.1:0-12287 GCA_943372585.1 Ramlibacter sp. 2FC
GCTGCGGGGCTGGGCGGCGTGGTGCAGGCACTGGCGGCCGGCGTGGTGGGGCGCGACCCGCGCGAGGTGCAGCGCCTGACGCTGGAGCTGCTGGCGCGCGGCCGCGCGGTGGGGGGCGGGCTGCACGCACAGGCCTGCGCCGCCATCGAAAACGCCTGCCTGGACCTGAAGGCGCGGCTGCTGGGCGTGCCGGTGCATGAACTGTTCGGCGGCAGTCACCGCCATGAACTGCCGGCGTACTGGTCGCATTGCGGGCTGTACCGCATCCGCCGGCCCGACCTGTTTGCAGGCAGCGGCGTGTGCGTGCCGCGCAGCCTGCATGACATGCGCCGCGTGGCCGCAGAGGTGCCGCAGCGCGGCTTCCAGGCACTGAAAACCAACCTGCTGTCTTTTGCGCCCGACGGCACGGCCGATGTGTACATGCCCGGCTTCGCGCGCGGTGCGGGGCATCCGGCGCTGCATGTGGACGCGGCCCTGGTCGAGCGATCGGTTGCGCTGGTGCAGCACCTGCGCGCGGGCGCGCCCGGCACCGGGCTGATGCTGGACCTGAATTTCAATTGCAAGCCCGAGGGCGTGCGCCGGCTTGCCGATGCGCTGGGCAGCGAGCTGGAGTGGCTGGAGGTGGACGGCCTGGATCCCGAAAGCCTGGCCTGGGTGCGCGCGCACAGCCGCGCGCCCATCGCCTCGCTGGAGGCCGCCTATGGCCGTCAGGCCATCCTGCCGTACCTGCAGGCGCGGGCGGTGGACGTGGTGATCATCGACCCCATGTGGAACGGCCTGGGTGAATCGCTGCGCATGGCCGCGCTGGCCGATACGTTCCACGTCAACGTCGCGTCACACCTGTACACCGGCACGCTGGCCACGGCCATGTGCGCGCATTTCTGCGCCGCCATTCCCAACCTGCGCATCATGGAACTGGACGTGGACCGCGCGCCGGGGCTGGACGGCCTGTTCCTGGGCGAAGTCAAAGTGCAGGGAGGCTTCGTGCAGTTGCCGGCGGGCCCTGGCTGGGGCGTGGTGCCCAACGAGGCCGTGCTGACGCGCGCCGCCTAAAGCGCCCAGGTCCTCGGGACCGTCGGCGCCAGGTCCCACAGCCCCGTACGCCAGGCCGCGCGCACTGCGCGCAGCAGCGTGATGGCGGGCTCCACGACCGGGGCCACGGCACGCACCGCGATCACCTGCGGCGACGGCGACGTCGCGCCGGCCAGGCCTGCATCGCCGGCCCGACCGGCAAAGGGATGCGCGTCGATCACCTCGCGTGCCAGCTGCAGCGCACGTTCCCGCCGCTCGCGTGCCAGCGGCGTGCCGCTGGCCAGAAACAGGGTCGCCACGCACCGGTGTCCGGCCAGGCCCAGCGGGCCGTCCATGAGCCGTGCGTCGTCGGCGGCGATGCGCCCGCGCTCCAGCCACACGCCGGGCAGTTCAATGTGTTGCAGGAAGGTGCCGCGCATGAACGGCTGGTCTGCGTGGGGCAGGCCGAGCGCCGTCACATCCCAGCCCATCAGCTCGGCGCCGGGTGCGATGTCCATGGTGAGCCGGTTTTCTGCGATACAGCCGCTGTAGCACAGCGCTTCCAGCGGCAGCCATTCGATGCGCGCGCCAGGCGCTAGCGCGATGCGGGTACGCTGCCCGGCTGTTTCGCCGTCGCTGCGGTAAAAGCGGCTTGCGCCCGGCGTGGTGATAAGCCCGTGCGCGCCCGCGCCGGCTGTGATGTTGACCTCCAGCACGTCGCCACCCACCAGGCCGCTGGGCGGGTGGACCAGCACGTTGTGGCAGATGGCTTCGCCCTCGGGGTACAGGCTTTGCAGGATGCGCAGCGGCCCGTTGTGGACGTAGCGGGCGACGGTGCGCCCGGCTTCCAGGGTGTAGTCAAGGTCGAGTCGGGCGTGCCAGGGCATGCACGGAGTTTACGTGGCGCTTTGCTGCCAGAACCCCACGTGCGGTGCGCTGGCCTCGTCCACCAGCACGGGGCCGATGCACTCGATGGGATGGGGCGAGGCGTTGAACACGTCGCGGCACGACAGTTCAGCATCGCGCTGCGTGGCCACGCCGCCGCGAAACACACGCAGGCTCACCGCGTCAATGCCGAACACCACGCGCTGGATGCCCGACCAGAAAATCGCGCCGGCGCACATCACGCATGGTTCGCCTGACGAATAGATTGTGGCTTTGGCCAGTACGTCGCGGCCCACGCGGGGCGAAACATTGCGCACCGCGTTGGTCTCGGCGTGGCCGGTGCAGTCACCCGTCTCGGTGGTGTTGCAGTACGCCTCGGCCAGCACCGTGCCGTCGGCCGCTACCACCACCGCGCCAAACGGGCGGTTGCCGCGCTCGCGCGCGGTGCGCGACCATTCAATGGCGCGGCGCAGGTAGGTGCCGTCCTGTTCGCTGAATGTGCTTTCGCTCATGCCTTCAGCATGCGCTCGGCCCGGGGCGGCAGCATGGACAGGTTGAAGATGCCGTCGGCAGCCGGCCTGGATTTCAGTGCGTAAACCTCAGCCACGTCGTCTACCTGCTGCTCCAGCACCAGCTTGCGGATGTCGCCCAGGCCGTGGCCGCGCGTGTCGTCTGCCGCCACGTACTGCGACGTGATGCGCCAGCGCTCCAGCTCCACCGCCTCGTTCAGGATGGGCTCGCGCTGGCGCGTGGCCGCAATGGCCGCCGCCGGGTTGGCAAAGCTTTCCACAATGGCGCGGTTGCTGGCGCGCAAAAAGGCGGCCACGACCTTGGGGTTTTGCGCAATCAACGCACTGCTGGCCAGGATGGCGTTGCCATACAGGTTCACGCCCGCGTCTGAATATTTCAGCACCGACAGCTCGTCTAGTTTCATGCGGGCAAACAGCGACACGGCGGAGTCGTGGAAGTAGGTGGCACCGTCCACATCACCACGCACCACCACGTTGTCGCGCGCGCTGAAATCGGTGGTGACCCAGTTGAAGACATCAGGCCCGGTGCGCAGCTTTTTGGCCACCATGGGCCAGGCGCGGCGGGTGGACTCCACCGCGGCAGCGGCAATCTTCTTGCCCTGCAGGCTCTTGAAGTCGGTGGTGATGCCGCGGTCCTTGCGGCCAATGATGGCAAACGGCGCGCGGTTGTAGTACTGGTACACGGCCTGTACCAGCGGTGTGCCGGGGTTCTGCGCGTTGAATTCAATCAGCGAGCTGATGTCCCCCAGACCCAGCTGGTACACACCGCTGGCAATGCGCGTGATGGACGCGACCGAACCCGCGCCCGTGTCAATCGTCACGTCCAGGCCTTCGTCCTTGTAGTAACCCTTGGCCTGCGCCAGGAAGAAGGGCGCGGTCTGGCCGGTGATGCGAAAGTCCAGCGTGAACTTCAGCGGCGTGAGCTTGGGCGAGGCCTGGCTCCATACCGCAGGGGCGGCAAGGGCGGATGAGGTAGCGAGGAAAAGACGGCGTTTCATGGCGGGCTCCGGTGGGCGAAAGCACTTGAAAACCCGGCAAACACGCGCGTGCGCCATGCCGGGGCATTCAAGAGCAATTTCCGGGCGACGCGCATCAAGCTGGTGCGCAAACACTGAACGCTTCTACTCTTTGACGCAGATCAATGCAGGTTGTGTGCCAGTGTGCGTTGGCGCATGTCTTGCTAACATCCGCAGCGAGAGTAGAAGCGTTCACCCGGGTGTTCCACCTGGCCGGAAATTGCTCTTGGCAACTTTTCCATTCAGGAGCGCTTCACCATGCTGGTTACCCAACAACCCGTTTTCCGCAAGTTCTGGCATGCCGTCATGCCGCTGACCCAGCTTGCATCCGGCCCCCAACCCTTCACGCTGCTCGGCGAATCCATCGTGCTGTTCCTGGACGCACAGGGCGAGCCTGCTGCGTTGCGTGACCGCTGCTGCCACCGCACGGCCAAACTGTCCAAGGGCTGGTGTGTGGACGCACAGGGCCAGGCCTGCGCCAGCGGCAACATCCAGTGCGGCTACCACGGCTGGACGTACGACCGCGGTGGCAAGGTCATCCGCATACCGCAGTACGACGAGGGCCGCGCCGTGCCGCCGGATTACAAGACAACCGCCTACCACTGCACCGCACGCTACGGCTATGCGTGGGTGGCGCTGGAAGATCCCATTGCCGACATACCGGACATCCCCGAGTTCAGTAACCCGGCGTGGCGCACGATTTTCCAGTTCTATGAAACCTGGAACACCAGCCCCCTGCGCGCGCTGGAGAATTCGTTTGACAACTCGCACTTCAGCTTTGTGCACCGCGCCACCTTTGGCGTGCCCGATGCACCCCAGCCCAGCAAGTACGAGATCATTGAAAACGACACCGGCTTTTATGCCGAGACGGTGATCGCCGCCGCCAACCCGGCCCGGTTCCACCCCATCAGCGGTGTGAGCGACGCCGTGACCACGCGGCACATGCGCAACGCGTATTTCCTGCCGTTCTCACGCCGGCTGGACATTGAATACCCTGGCGTCAATGGCAAGCCGGGGCGGCGCCACGTGATCATCAACTGCTTCACACCCATTGACGACGGCCGCATGCAGCTGTGCCAATGGCTGTTTCGCAACGACACCGAAGAAGACTGCGCCGCGCAGATGCTGATCGACTTTGACGACGAGATCACGCGCGAGGACAAGGACATCCTGGAGTCCACTGACCCGGATGCTGTGGTTGATTTGCGTCGTCGTGGGGTTGAGTATTCGATGGACTCGGACCGGCCCGGCATCCTGATCCGGCGTAAATTGATGGAGCTGCTGGCCCGCCATGGCGAGGCCGAGGTACACCGCTAGGTGTGAGCCTTCCAGAAGCCGCGGTGCAGCGCGGCAATGTCTTCCTCGACCGCAGCGACAGGCCCGATGACCTCTACAGCCTTTTGCCCGCGCGCGAACACCTCGCGGCAGGGCAGGTCCATCGTCGGGTTCTCGTTGTGGTTGCCCGTGAGCTCCAGCAGGCGTGACTCGGTCATCCCGTACACCAGCCGGCCGATGTGCGCCCAGTACTGCGTGCCCGCGCACATGGCGCAGGGTTCCACGGTGGTGACCAGGGTGCATTGCCACAGGTAGTCGGCACTGTAGTTCTGCGCGGCGGTGCGGGCCAGCACCGATTCGGCGTGGTTCACCGTGTCCACATTGCCCTGCTCGGCCAGCACGGTTTCACCGTCAGGTGCCACCAGGATGGCGCCGAACGGGTGGCGGCCCAGCGACATGGCGCGCCGCGCCACGTCGTTGGCGCGGCGCAGGTGCCGCGCGGCCTGCTCCGCGTTCACGTGTTTTGCGAACCGCGGTGGGCCCAGCCGGTCGTGCGCTTTTCAATGGCGCTGAACAGCTCATACATGATCATGGCCATGGCGCCCACCACCACCAGGCCGGCAAAGGCCAGGCCCATCTGCATGGCCGAGCCGGCAGAGATCAGCAGGTAGCCGATGCCCTCGTTCGCAGCCGTCATTTCAGACACGGTGGTGCCCACAAACGCCAGCGTGATCGCGACCTTGAGCGAGCCATAGAAGTACGGCATGGAGCGTGGCAGGCCGACCTTGACCAGCACGTCCCAGCGCTTGGCGCCCAGCACGCGCAAGACATCTTCCAGCTCGGGCTCCAGCGTGGCCAGGCCGGTGGCGATGTTCACCATGATGGGGAAGAAGCTGATCAAAAACGCCGTGAGGATGGCCGGGCCCGCGCCAATGCCGAACCACACCACCAGGATGGGAACGAAAGCCGCCTTGGGCAATGCATTGAAAGCCGTCATCAGCGGGTACACGGCGGCGTACGCCAGCCGCGAGCTGCCGATGATGAAGCCCAGCAGCACGCCCACCACAATGGCAATGCCAAAGCCCGCCATCGTCACCCAGTAGGTGCGCCAGGCATGGCCTGCAATGATCCATTTGAATTCAACCAGCTGCGTCCAGATGCGCCAGGGGCTCGGAAAGATGAACTCCGACACGTTGAACGCCGAGCAGATGAACTGCCACAGCGCGATCACCGTCACCAGCAGGATCCACGGCGACCATATTTCGACCTGTTTCTTGTTCATGGCCATCATGTCTTCCTCATGGCACCAATGTGCCCCCGCAGTTCATGAACGATGTCGGTGAATTCCTTGGTGTAGGTGACCTCCAGGTCGCGCGGGCGCGGCAGCTCGATTTCCTTCTTCACCACAAAGCGCCCGGGGCTCTTGCTCATGACGTACACCGTGTCGGCCAGGAACACGCTTTCGCGCAGGTCGTGCGTGACCAGGATGACGTTGAATTTCTGCTCGGTCCACAGGTCGCGCAGGATGCACCAGAGCTCTTCGCGCGTGAACGCGTCCAGCGCGCCAAAGGGCTCGTCCAGCAGCAGCATCTTGGGCTCATGGATCAGCGCGCGGCAGATGCTGGCGCGCTGCTGCATGCCGCCTGACAGCTGCCAGGGGAATTTGTCCTCGTACCCGCCCAGGCCCACCTTCTGCAGGAGCTTGCGGGCGCGCTCTTCATACTCCTTGCGCTTGGCCTTGAAGTTGCTGCGGTAGGGCTCCACGATCTCCAGCGGCAGCAGCACGTTGTCCACCGTGGTGCGCCAGGGCAGCAGGCTGGGCGCCTGAAAGGCCATGCCGCTGATCTTCAGCGGCCCCGTCACCGGCTGGCCGTCGATCAGGATCTTGCCCATCGACGGCATCTTCAGCCCGGTGGTGAGCTTCATGAAGGTGGACTTGCCGCAACCGGACGGGCCCACGATGGCGATGAACTCGCCCTGGCGGACCTTCAGGTCAATGGCCTCCACCGCAAAGTGGTTGGCCGCCAGCAGTTCGTCGTTGTAGGCGAGCCAGACGTCGCGAAAGTCAACGAAATGTTCGTTCGCGTCGGCCATTACTTCTTGGCCGGGGGCAGCACGTTCAGCTCGGCCTTGGTGGGCAGCATGGAGCCGTTCCACACCGTGTCTGCATTCACTCGGGTCTTGGTGTTGAACGCGTCCGACACCTGCGACGCCATCAGCGAGAGGCGGCCCGGCACGACCTGGCCGAAGCCTTCGGCACGCGCGTCGGGGCTGGCCACCACGGAGTCAATCGCCATCTTCAGGCGGCGGGTTTCCAGCGCCGTGTTGATGATGCCGTCGCGGGCCTTCACCGTCTCAATGGCGGCCTCAGGCTTGGCGATCACTTCCTTCACGCCCTTGGTAAAGGCCGTCAGGAACGCCTTCACGGCGGCCGGGTTCTCCTTGATCATCTTGGGGCTGGCGATGATCACGTTGCCATACAGCTTGACGCCGTAGTCGGGGTACGAGAGCGTCACCACGTCTTCGAGCTTGACGCCGCGCGCTTCCAGGTTGAGCAGCGAGGTGAACGAGAAGCCGGTGATGGCGTCCACATCGCCGCGGGCCAGCATGGTTTCGCGCAGCGGCGGGTCCATGGCGGTCCACTGCACGCCGCTGATGTTGTTGGCCTTGGAAAAGATCGGGAACGCACGGCGGCCGGCGTCAAACACGGGGGCGCCCAGCTTCTTGCCGTTCAGGTCGGCGGGCGTCTTGATGCCCGACTTCTTGAGCGCCATCACGGCGGCCGGCGTGTTGTTGTAGACCATCATCACTGCCACGGGCTTGTTGGGCGCGTCGGGGTTGTTGGCGTGGAACTCCATCAGCGCGGCCAGGTCGGCAAAACCCATGTCATAGGTGCCCGAGGCCACGCGCGTGACCGTGCCGCCAGAGCCGTTGCCCGCGTCAATCGTTACGTCCAGCTTGGCGTCCTTGAAGTAGCCCTTGGCGGCAGGCACCAGGAACAGGGCGGCCGGGCCTTCAAAGCGCCAGTCGAGCTGGAACTTGATCGGGGTGGTCTGGGCCTGGACGGAGCCAAAGGCGGCAGCAGCGGCCAGCGCTGCGGTGGTCTTGAGGAAAACGCGTTTTTTCATGGGGGGCTCCAGGACAGGGAAATAAGACAAACAGACACAAAGCAAATTCGGTGCCGGGTGGCGTGTTTGCGCACCAAGGGAGTGCTTATTTTCTGTGAAGGCAGGGCAATGCCCAATGGCGTGGGCATGGGGAATACCCTGCAGCGCGCAACGAGTAGCCTGAATTAGCTCAGTTTGCGCGGTCAGCGGGTGATGCGTGCTGACTTTGTGGGCTTCTTTGTCTGCGGCTCGATGAATCCGATGGAGCGTTTTGGCGGTTCTGGCGCTGCCAGCAGCTCGCGCATGGAATCAATCAGCTCTGCAATCGTGTGATCGTGTCCTGACACCCTGCGCTCCAGTTGGTAGAGCTTGTTGGTCATCTCGCGGTTGCTGGCCTGCAAGGATTTCAGTTCCACGAAAGCCCGCACGACATGGACGCTGATTTCCGTGGCGCGGGGGCTGTTTAACAGTGTCGCCGCCATGATCGCCCCATGCTCAGTGAATGCCAGCGGCAGGTACTTGCGGTGTTGGCCCCGTCCCGCTTTTAAGGTTGCAGATTGCAACCTTAAAGAGGAGAACTCCTGCTCATCAAGCTGAAACATGAAATCTGCCGGGAATCGCTGCAGGTTGCGTCGTACCTGCTGGTTGAAACGTTTGGTCGTCTCTCCATAAAAGGCGGCCAGGTCATCATCCAGAACTACGCGATGCCCACGGACGATCTGAATGCGTTGTGCAATATCACCAATGGACAGTGGCGTGTTTTCTTCCTGGCTCATGAGGGGGCATAGGCAGTTCGATAGTAAATTTTAGTTCTAAATACCTGCCAACCAAGGCGTGCCAGTCAACGTGTCTGCTCCTGAGGTTGGGGCTGCGCTGTTTCAGGCTGTGGCCATTGACGGCTCCCCCACCACGTGTTGCGCCATCGCCTCCAGCGCCAGCACCAGGGCCGAATGGTCGGCCTGCCCGTGCCCCAGCGCCGCGCACACCTGCATGAGCTGCGCGGCACCCGCAGTCTGCGGCAGGGCCACACCCAGTGCGCGTGCGCCCTGCAGCGCCAGGTTCAAGTCCTTCTGGTGCAGGCTGATGCGAAAGCCCGGCGCAAACGTGCGCTTGACCATGCGATCGCCATGCACTTCCAGGATGCGGCTGGACGCAAAGCCGCCCATCAGGGCCTCGCGCACTTTGGCGGGGTCGGCTCCGGCCTTGGCGGCAAACACCAGGGCTTCGGCCACGGCGGCAATGTTCAGCGCCACGATGATCTGGTTGGCCACCTTGCACACCTGGCCGTCGCCCACGTTGCCTACGCGCGTAACGTTCTTGCCCATCAGGGCCAGCAGCGGGCGGGCGCGTTCGAAGTCGTCGTCATTGCCGCCGCACATGATGGTCAGGCTCGCGGCCTTGGCGCCGACCTCGCCGCCGGACACAGGGGCGTCCACATAGCCGCAGCCCAGGGCGCGGATGCGGTCGGCAAAGCCGCGCGTGGCGATGGGGTCGATGGAGCTGCAGTCCACCACGAGCTTGCCGGGTTCCAGGCCGCTTGCGACGCCGCGTTCATCAAACAGCACGGCTTGTACGTCCGGCGTGTCGGGCACCATGATGAAGATGATGTCGGCCCGCTGCGCCACGCCCTGCGATGTGGTGCACACGGTGGCGCCGCCGTCGGCCAGCGCCTGCGGCAGTTTGCCGTGGGTGTGCACATACAGCACGTGGCCCGCGTTCAGCAGGTGGCCTGCCATTGGCGCGCCCATGATGCCCAGGCCGATAAAGCCGATCTTCAGTCCCGATTTGGTCATGCCAGTTCCTCTTGCGGTTGCATCCATGCCTGGCGCCAGCCCAGGCTTGCGGTGGTGGTGGTGCGCGGCTTGTACTCGCAGCCGATGTGGCCGCTGTAGCCCAGCGCGGCGATGTGTTCCAGCAGCCAGGGCCAGTTGATCTCGCCCGTGCCCGGCTCGTGGCGCCCGGGGTTGTCCGCCAGCTGGATGTGGCCTATGCGAGGCAGGTGCGCGGCCAGCGTCGCGGCCAGCTCGCCTTCCATGCGTTGCGCGTGGTAGATGTCGTACTGCAGGTACAGGTTGGCGCTGCCGACCTCATCCATCAGCGCCAGCGCCTGGCCGGTGCGCGTGACGAAGAAGCCGGGGATGTCGAAATGGTTCACCGGCTCAAGCAACAGGCGCAGGCCCGCGTCCTGCAGCGTGGCTGCCGCGTAGCGCAGGTTGCCCACCAGCACCGCATGGGCCTGTTCGCGCGGCACACCTGCGGGCAGCTTGCCGGCCAGGCAATTTACCTGCGGACAGCGCAGCGCGGTGGCATAGCTGATGGCCTGGGCAACACCCGCACGGAACTCGTTCACGCGATCAGGGATGCAGGCAATACCGCGTTCGCCGGCGTCCCAGTCACCGGCGGGCAGGTTGTGCAGCACCTGCTGCAGGCCGTGGGCGGCCAGTTGCTGCGCCAGCTCTTCCTTGGCGTAGGCGTAGGGGAACAGATACTCCACCGCATCAAAGCCCGCCGCACGGGCGGCGGCAAAGCGTTGCATGAAAGGCAGCTCGGTAAAGAGCATGCTCAGGTTGGCAGCAAAACGGGGCATGGGGTTCCTTTCAATCCAGCACGGCCACGGCCGTGGGCGCGTCTTCACGGCTTTCGGCCAGGGGTTCGAATTCGTTGATGGCGTTGATCTCGGTGCCCATGGCGATGTTGGTCACCCGCTCCAGGATCACCTCGATCACCACCGGCACCTGGTGCGCCTGCATCAGCGCGCGCGCCTGGGCGATGGCAGGGGCCAGCTCTTCGGGGCGGTGCACGCGCACGGCCTTGCAGCCCAGGCCCTCCACCACTTTCAGGTGGTCTACGCCATAGCCCTTGACGGCCACGTCCTCCTCGGGCGTGTTGATGTTGTCAAAGCCCAGCTGCACGCAGTAGTCCATGTCGAACCCGCGTTGTGCCTGGCGGATCAGGCCCAGGTAGCTGTTGTTCACCACGATGTGGATGTACGGCAGCTTGAACTGTGCGCCCACGGCCAGCTCTTCAATCATGAACTGGAAATCGTAGTCACCCGACAGCGCCACGATGGGCCGCGTGGGGTCGGCTGCGCGCACACCCAGGGCGGCGGGAATCGTCCAGCCCAGCGGGCCGGCCTGGCCGCAGTTGATCCAGTGGCGCGGCTTGTACACGTGCAGGAACTGGGCGGCCGCGATCTGGCTCAGGCCGATGGTGCTGACGTAGCAGGTGTCTTCTTCAAACGCACGGTTCATGCACTGGTACATGCGCTGCGGCTTCATGGGCACGCTGTCAAAGTGGGTCTTGCGCAGCAGCGTGGCCTTGCGTTCGCGGCACTGGGCGGCCCAGCGGCTGCGGTCTTTCAGGCCGCCGCGCGCCCTGCGTTCGCGCGCGGCCTGCACAAACAGTTCCAGCGCGGCTTTGGCGTCCGACACGATGCCGAAGTCCGGTGCAAACACACGGCCGATCTGCGTGGGCTCGATGTCCACATGGACAAAGGTGCGGCCCTCGGTGTACACCTCGACCGAGCCCGTGTGGCGGTTGGCCCAGCGGTTGCCGATGCCCAGCACGAAATCGCTGGCCAGCATCGTCGCGTTGCCATAGCGGTGGCTGGTCTGCAGGCCGCACATGCCAGCCATCAGCGGGTGGTTGTCGGGGATGGTGCCCCAGCCCATGAGCGTGGGGATCACGGGCGCACCAGTCAGCTCCGCAAACTCCACCAGCAGGTCGGCCGCGTCGGCGTTGATGATGCCGCCACCGGCCACGATCAGCGGGCGCTCTGCGGCGCCCAGCATGTCCAGCGCCTTGTCGATCTGCGCACGTGTGGCGGTGGGCTTGTACGCCGGCAGCGGCGCATAGGTGTCGGGGTCAAATTCAATCTCTGCCATCTGCACGTCAAACGGCAGGTCGATCAGCACCGGCCCCGGCCGGCCTGAGCGCATGAGGTGAAACGCCTGCTGAAACGTCCCCGGCACCTGGGCGGGCTCGCGCACCGTCACCGCCCATTTGGTCACGGGCTTGGCAATGCTCTCGATGTCCACGGCCTGGAAGTCTTCCTTGTACAGCCGCGCACGCGGCGCCTGGCCGGTAATGCACAGGATGGGGATGGAATCTGCCTGCGCCGAATACAGTCCCGTGATCATGTCGGTGCCAGCCGGCCCGCTGGTGCCTATGCACACACCGATGTTGCCCGCCACGGCGCGCGTATACCCCTCGGCCATGTGCGACGCGCCCTCTACATGGCGCGCCAGGATGTGGCCGATGCTGCCCTGTTTGCGCAGCGCCGCGTACAGCGGGTTGATGGCCGCACCCGGCACGCCAAAGGCCTGCGTGACGCCTTCTTTTTCCAGCACCCAGACGGCTGCTTCGATTGCCTTCATCTTTGCCATGACGCACTCCACAAGTTGATGTCACGACTGTAGGAACTGCAGCGCCATTGAAGAAGACGGTCACGGGCCATAACATTC